>NZ_JBFBAE010000020.1:0-191044 GCF_040689465.1 Amycolatopsis sp. NPDC051373
GGCATCTCGCGCCAGCGCGCGCAGCAAGCCCTCGGCGGCGCCGTCGTGGCCGAAGCCCTGCTCACCATCACGGGCGGCCGCATGGCCATCTGCCCCTGGTCCACCCGCGACGGCCTCCTGCTCACCCTGCTCGACGCCCTCGCCACGACGCCGGACAGCACGGGTTCGCGTCCGGCCGCGTGACACCCCTGGTGCGACCAGGCCGAACGAGGTATCCCGGACCCATGACACGTGAGCTCTTCCCGCGCGACCGCTCCGAAGACGACGAAGACGACCTGACGCTGCCCGACCCCAGTCGTGTGCACTCCGAGGTGCCCACGGCTCCGGGGCCGGATCTGACGCCGAGTCATACGGCGGAGGTGGAGCCGCCACCGGGCACCGAAGACGCTGAAGACTCCTGAGCGTCGGTTTGTGGTGCGCCGGCGGATTCGGGGTGGCCGCAGGCGCAGGTGTGGTGGTGGCCGGGTGGTCGAGCCGGTGGTAGAGCCCCGCGGAGCCTGAGCGCCCGCGGGGCCGGGGAACTCAGGCCTCCGGGGCCACGAACTGGCGCAGCTTCGACCCGTCCCGGCGTTGGGGTGCGCGGCCGTAGGGCTGCAGCGGCGGGTCGCCCGGGTCGACGTCCGCGATGGGGAGCGTCACGGGGTCCGTGGTGACCGTGAAGCGCTCGCCGTGATGCACGAGTTCCAGGGGCTCGCCCTCGAGGACGTGGTAGGTGGCCTCGCCGGGGCGGATGGCGACCTGGAAGCGCGTGCCGCGGAAGGCCAGGCGGAAGGTGATGCCGCCGAGTTGCCTGGGCAGGCGCGGGGCGAACGAGAGCTGCCCGCCGTGGTCGCGCAGGCCGCCGAAGCCGGCGACGGTGCCCTGCCACGCGCCGGCGAGCGAGGCCATGTGCAGGCCGTTGCGGACGTTGTTGTGCACGTCGTGCAAGTCGGTCAGCGCGGCCTCGGCCAGGTAGTCGTACGCGAGGTCCAGGTGGCCCACCTCGGCCGCGATCACGGCCTGCGTGCCGGCCGAGAGCGACGAGTCGCGCACCGTGCGGGCCTCGTAGTAGGCGAAGTCGCGGGCCTTTTCCTCGGGGCTGAACGAGTCGCCGCACAGGTGCAGCGCCAGCACGAGGTCGGCCTGCTTCACGACCTGCTTGCGGTACAGGTCGAAGTACGGGTAATTCAGCAGCAGCGGGTAGAACGCCGGGTCGGTGCCCTTGTAGTCCCACTCGTCGTGCTCCAGGAAGCCCTCCGACTGCGGGTGCACGCCGAGTTCCTGGTTGTACGGCAGGAACATCGCCTCGGCCGCGGAGCGCCAGCTGTCGATCTCCGCGGTGTCCACATCGAACTGCTGCATGGCGGCGGGGTACTTCTCGCACACCTGCGCCGCGGCAAGGAGGTTCCGTCGCGCCATCAGGTTGGTGTAGACGTTGTTGTCCGCCACCGCCGAGTACTCGTCCGGGCCGGTCACGCCGTCGATGCGGAAGTGCCCGTGGCGGTCGAAGTGCCCGAGCGAAGCCCAAAGCCGCGCGGTTTCCACCAGGAGTTCGGCGCCACAGCCGCTTTCGAACTCCTCGTCGTCGGTCGCGTTGATGTAGCGCTGCACGGCGTCGGCGATGTCGGCACTCACGTGGAACGCCGCGGTGCCCGCGGGCCAGTACGCCGAGCACTCGGCGCCGGTGATGGACCGCCACGGGAACGCCGCGCCGCTCAGGCCGAGTTGCTTCGCGCGTTCTTTGGCCTTGTCGATTGTGGAGTGCCGCCAGCTGAGCGCATCCCTTGCCGCGCCCGGGATCGTGTAGGTGAGCACGGGCAGCACAAAGGTCTCGGTGTCCCAGAACGCGTGTCCGTCGTATCCGGGACCGGTCAGGCCCTTGCCGGCGATCGCGCGCTGCTCGCCACGGGCCCCGGCCTGAAGCAGGTGGAACACCGCGAACCGCACGGCTTGCTGAAGCTCGGGGTCGCCGTCGATCTCGATGTCCGAGGTGGCCCAGAAGTCGTCGAGGTACTGGCGCTGCTCGCTGATCAGCCCTTTCCACCCCGTCTGCCGCGCGCCGGCGAGCGCGGCCTCGACCTGCGCCCGCAGCGCGGGCACGGACCGCTGCGCGGACCAGCCGTAGGCGAGGAACTTCGTGATCCGCAGGCGCCCGCCCTTCGGGACGTCGACGGCGACCGTGAGCCGCGCGAGGTCGTCCTCGCTGTGGATGCGCGTGCGGATGCCGTCGTCGACCTCGATCTTGTGGTCCATCGCGGCGGCCATGCGCAGGCCGGAGTTGCGCGTCTGGTGCACGAGCACGGCCTGGTAGTTGGCCGCGCGGTTGAACTGCGACACCAGCGGCGTGTCGAGAGCGGCGGCGACGCGCGGGTCGCGGGCGTCGGACTCGATGGGCTCATTGGCCAGCAGGTCGGACTGGACCACGAGCTGCAGGTCCTCGTCGAGCGGCTCCACCTCGTAGCGGATCGCCGCGATCGCGCGCTGCGTGAACGACACGAGCCGCTCGGTCTTCACGCGCACGCGGCGGCCCGTGGGGGAGGACCACTCGGTGGAGCGGGTCAGGGTGCCGCTGCGGAAGTCGAGCACGCGGTCGTGCTCCAGCGCCGTGCCGTAGCGCATGTCGAGCGGCTCGTCCTCCACCAGCAGCCGGAGGATCTTGCCGTCGGTCACGTTGACCACGGTCTGCCCCTCCTCGGGGTAGCCGTAGCCGCCTTCGGCGTAGGGCAGTTCGTGCTGCTCGTAGAAGCCGTTGAGGTACGTACCGGGCAGCCCGCGCGGCTCGGCTTCCTCGAGCGTGCCGCGCAGTCCGATGTGGCCGTTGGACAGCGCGAACGCCGACTCGGTGCGCTGCAGCGCGTCGACGTCGAGGCCGCGCCAGCGCAGCTCCCACGGCGAGCACTCGTAGCCGAACTGCGTTTCGGTCATGCCTTCTCCAGGAGTTCGGCGAGGTCGTCGACCACAACGTCGGCGCCGTGGGCTTTCAGTTCGTCGGCCTGATCGGCGCGGTTCACGCCCACCACGTAACCGAAGTGGCCGGCGTGCCCGGCCTGCACGCCCGACAGCGCGTCTTCGAACACGGCCGCGTGCGCGGGCTCGACACCGAGCGCCTTCGCGCCGGCGAGGAAGGAATCGGGGGCGGGCTTGCCCTTGAGGTTGTCGCGCCGGATGACCAGGCCGTCGATCCGGGCCTCGACGAACTTCGTCAGGTCCGCGGCGGCGAGCACCTTCGCGCCGTTGGCCGACGACGTCACCACGGCGATGCGCAGGCCGGCCGTCTTCGCCGCTTCGAGGTAGCGCACGGAGCCGGAGTAGGGGTTCACGCCGCGCTCTTCGATGATCTTCAGGACCAGCTCGTTCTTGCGGTTGCCGACGCCGTTCACGGTCGGCTCGTTCACGCCGTCGTCGGGGGAGCCTTCGGGCAGCCGGATGTCGCGGGAGCGCAGGAACTCGCGCACGCCGTCGGCGCGCGGGCGGCCGTCGACGAACGCCGCGTAGTCGTGGTCGGTGAACTCCCGGAACGTGTCGCCGTCCCGGCCGCGAAGAAACTCGTCGAACGTCCGTTTCCACGCTTCACGGTGGAGTACGGCCGTTCCGGTCAGCACGCCGTCGAGGTCGAACAGACAGGCGGTGATGGTGTCCGGCAGTCCGATCATGCGTGCAAACCTACCGGTCCGGATCCGGTTCCGCGGCACCCGTGTCGTGGGGGCGCACGCGGTGGATCAGCTCGTGCACGGTCGCGTCCGCCAGCCGGTATCGCACCACGCGCCCGTCGCGATGCGCGGTCACGAATCCGTGGGCCCGCAACAGCCGCAGCGCCTGCGAAACGGCGGTGTCCGTCATGCCCGTGGCCGCCGCGAGGTCGGTGACGCTGATCTCGCGCGCGTAGTGGATCGACACGAGCAACGCCAGCCGCGACGGATCGGCGACCACGGCGAACCGCCCGGCCCACTCTTCGATGACCGCCCTGTCACCCAGTCCGGCGACAGCGGCGGCCACGCGCTCCGGGTCGATCAGGCGCCGGTCCGGCTCGATGCTCACAACGCCCGATGATTCCACCCCGGCCGCCCGCCGACCACCGCGGCCGAGCTGTCGGCCGCGCGGGAATGTTCAGTCGCGGTGTCGAACCGGCGCCGGTGCGTTCGTCGAGTGGGCGCACAGGGCTTCACACCGGAGGAAGCCCGAGACGAGCCGATGAGGAGCGTGCCCGTCATGACCGAGAAGAACGTGAGCGCCACCCTGACCATCGCAGTACCCGCCGGCACGGTTTTCGCGATCCTGGCGGACCCGGCGGCCCACTCCGCGATCGACGGCACCGGCTGGGTCCGGGAACCCGTCGACCGGGCGCTGCTCACCGAGGTGGGGCAGCTGTTCTGGATGGACATGTACTACGGCACGGGCTATCGGGTGGTCAACAAGGTTCACGTGTTCGAGCCGCCGCGCGTCGTCGGCTGGTTCACCGGGCAGGAGAAAGAAGACGGCGAGCTGGAGTTCGGGGGCTGGACGTGGCGTTACGACCTCACGCCGCTCGGTCCGTCCGGCACCGAAGTCACGCTCACCTACGACTGGTCGGCGGTACCGCAGTCCATCCGCGATCGCGGTATCCGGTTCCCGCCGTTCCCCCCTGACCACCTCGTCAACTCGCTGCACCACCTGGCCGAGCTGGCCGAGGCATCCCGGCTCGCGGCCGGGTCACAGTGAGGCTCAGGCCGCCCCGACCCGACGTTCGAACACCAACCCCTCCGCGGCCCGCAACCCCACGCTCATCGCCCCCGTCAGCACGCCGTCGTCGCCCAGTTCGCCTTGGACGACGGTCGGGACGAGGGGCGTGAAGGAGCGCAGGGCGCGGTCGATGGGGTCCAGCAGGAGGTCGGCGGCGGTGCCGATGCCGCCGCCCAGGACGATGAGTTCGGGGTCCACCACGGCGGCCACGGAGGCGACCGTGTAGGCGAGGCGGTCGGCTTCCGTCCGCACCGCGCGCTGGGCTAGTTCGTCGCCCTCGCGGGCCAGGCGGAAGACCTCGCGGGCCGATTTCGCCGTGCCCAGGCCGAGTTCGCGGGCGCCGCGGACCACGGACTGGGCGGCGGTGGCCTCTTCGAGATGGCCGCGGGCCGGGACCTCTCCGCCGGACTGCGTGCGGCCGTAGGGGAGGTAGCCGATCTCGCCGGCGGCGCCCGTCGCGCCGCGGAAGACGCGGCCGTCGACCATGAGGCCCATGCCGACGCCGGTGCCGATCATGAGGCAGCCCACCACGGACGCGCCGCGGGCGGCGCCGCTTTCCCACTCGCCGACGGCGGTGAGGTTGGCGTCGTTCTCCACGACCAGGCCGGCGCCCAGCGCGGCCTCCAGGTCGTCGAGCAGGCCGGGTTTGCCCCAGCCCGGCAGGTTCGGCGCGTGCCGGAAGCAGCGCTTCGCCGGGTCTGCGACGCCTGGGGAGCCCAGCACGCGCACCACGATGTCGGCGTCGGTCAGCCCGGCCTCGGCCACGATCTCGCGCGCCAGCCGGCCGACGGAGGCGACGAGCGCGCTGCCGGAGCGGGCCGTGTTGCGGGCGTCGCGTCGCGCCACCGTCGTGCGGCCCAGGTCCGACACGGCGACGCGGATGTGCTCGCGCCCGATGTCCACGCCCAGCACGTACCCCGCGGTGGGGTCGGCTTCGTAGAGCACGGCGGAACGGCCGGTGCCGGTGGACGTGTGCCCGGTCGCCCGCGCCAGGCCCGCGGCCTCCAGCGCCAGCAGTGCCTGGCTCACCGTCGGCTTGGACAGCCCGGTGTCCTTCGCGACTTGCGGCCGCGTCACCGGCCCGCCGCGGCGCAGCAGGTCGAGCACCGCCCGCTGGTTGATCCTGCGCATCCCGGCCGGCGTGCCGACCGGCGGAGTCCCCGCGCCCACCACGTGCCGCCCGCTTCCTACTCGTGCCGATGTCACCACTGCCAAGGTAACCGGCTTCGGCAGGAAACCTTTCGGTGACCAGCGGCAGAGCGTCCAGACGACGATACGGGCTGTCGGCGCCATCCCGGCGCGCGGCGCGCGGAGCCGAGACCAGGCGAGTGTCCGAACGGCCATCCGGCGCAGCCCGCGCTCACCCGTCGGCACATCCGTGAACGCCCGATCCGACCAGGGGTGAATGTGTCACGACGCACATTCGAAGGCGGTCGCCTGTTACCTCATCACAGACATCGGTCGACACGACTACTGCGCGTTGCGTCGTTTCTGTCACGTCCTTAGCGTGGCGCGCCAGACCTCCCGCTCCACCACTGCGTCACACCACCCCACCACCCGGGCACCGCCGCGGCGCTCGCCCGGCCGCGCCGTCCGCACCGGCGCGAGTGCCTCGAAGGGATTCCCGATGGCCAGTCCCACCACCAGTCCCGGACCACAGGGCGACGCCGCGCCGGACGACGACGGGCGCGTCGGCCGCCGCCGCTTCCTCACCTACCTGGTCGCCGCGCCGACGCTGACCGTCGCGACGAAGCTGTCGTTCGACACCCTCGTGCCGGACAAGGCCGAAGCCGTGGTGCCCACGCTGCCGCAGCCCGCCGAGATCCTCGACCTCGGCGACGTGCTCACGCTCTCGAACGCGCCCACGGCCGGCATGCTGGTGCTCGAGGTGACCACCGACGGCCGCGTGCGCCTGCAGCTGCCGCGCGCCGAGGTGGGCCAGGGCATCAACACGGCCAGCGCGATGCTCGTCGCCGAAGAGATGGACCTGCCGCTCGACAAGGTCGACGTGGTGCTGGCCGACGCGCGCCCGGAGCTGCTGTTCAACCAGCTCACCGGCGGCTCCAACACCATGCGCTCGCTGTACGACCCGATCCGCACCGCCGCCGCGACGGCCCGCGCCCGGATGGTGTCCGCCGCCAGCTCGCAGTGGAACGTCCCGGCCGCGCGCCTGACCACCCGCGACGGCCTCGTGCGCGCCCCGGACGGGCGCAAGGCTTCCTACGGCGTGCTCGCCGGCCCGGCGGCTCGCGCGGACCTGTCCACCGCGGCCGTGAAGCCGAAGGCCGAGTCGGCCCACACGCTGGTCGGCACCCCGACGTCGCGCAAGGACGCGCTCGCCATGGTCACGGGCAAGCAGGTCTACACGCTCGACCTCGACATCCCCGGCGCGATGCCGGTGATGGTGCGGCGCCCGCCGACGATCAACGGCACGGTGAAGAAGGTCAACAACGAGGCGGCCGTGCGCGCGATGCCCGGCATCATCGACATCGCCGTCGTGCAGACCGGCGTCGCGGTGATGGCCGAGACCTTCGGCCAGGCGCTCGACGGCAAGAACGCCCTCGACGTCACCTGGAACGCGGGCACCGTCGACGGCGAGAACAACGCGTCCATCACGAAGAAGCTGCAGGCCGCGGCGCTGCCGTTCGTGGTGCCGCCGCTGCTGACGCAGTACGTGGACGGCGAGTTCGACTTCGCGTTCGTCAGCCACGCGCCGATGGAGTCGAACTCCGCGGTCGCCGACGTCCGTGAGGACAGCGCCACCATCTGGGCCGGCCTGAAGTCGCCGATCGTCGCGAAGCAGACCATCGCGCAGGAGCTGGGGCTGCCGGAGAACAAGGTCACCGTGCACGTCCAGCAGGGCGGCGGCTCGTTCGGCCGCCGGCTGTTCTTCGACGCCGCGCTGGAAGCCGCGCACATCTCCAAGGCCATGAAGAAGCCCGTCCGGCTCATGTGGAGCCGGATCGACGACATGCGCCACGGCCGCGCCCGCGCCGCGAGCCACCACAAGATCCGCGCGACGTTCGCGCTCGGCCAGGTGCTCACGTTCGAGCACCGCGTGGCCAGCGTCGAGACCGACTGGGGCCACGGCCTCGGCGAGATCCTCACCGCGTTCGCCGCGAAGCTGCCCGTGGGCGGCAACCTGAGCTTCGCGCAGACGGTGTTCCTGCTGACGGTGAAGTCGCCCTACAACTACGGCGTCACAACGCAGCTGCTCAACGAGGTGCCGCTGAAGTTCCACACCTCGGCGTGGCGTTCGGTGTACTCCGCGAACACCCGCGGGGCCGAGGAGATCATGGCCGACGAGATCGCGGCCAAGCTTGGCAAGGACCCGCTGGAGTTCCGCCGCGAGTTCATCAAGGAGCCGCGCCAGAAGGCGGTGCTGGACAAGGTCGCCGAGCTCGGCGAGTGGGGCAAGAAGATGCCGAAGGGCTTCGCCCAGGGCATCGCGGTGCACGGCGAGTACAAGTCCTACACCGCCTGCCTGGTCGAGATGGATGCGCGCGACCCGAAGAACCCGCGCGTGACCAAGGCGACGATCGCCGTGGACGTCGGCAAGCCGGTGAACCCCCGCGGCATCCAGTCGCAGATGCTCGGCGGCCTCACCGACGCCATCTCGACCACGCTCACCGCGGGCCTGCACATCGACAACGGACTCCCGCTCGAAGGCAGCTACTCGCAGTTCCACTACGCGCGGCAGAAGAACGCGCCGATGGACGTGAACGTGTTCGTGATGCCGGCCAACGGCAGCGAAATCGGCGGTGCGGGCGAGCTGGGCCTGCCCGCGCCGGTGGGGGCGATCGCCAACGCGTACGCGCGCGCCACGGGGATCAAGCCGCGCAGCTTCCCGATCAACTTCCCGGTCGACTTCGACCCGTTCCCCCGCTGATCTCCCCACCACACCAAGGAGTTCTCGCATGCCCAACTACACCTTCGTGGTGAACGGGAAGACCGTCACCGTCGACGCGCCAGCCAACCTGCCGCTGCTGTGGGCGCTGCGCGACAAGCTGAAGGTGCGCGGCCTCAAGTACGGCTGCGGCATCAACGTCTGCAAGGCCTGCACCAGCCACCTCGACGGCGAGGCGATGAACCCGTGCGTCACGCCGGTCTCGGAGTGCGAGGGCCGTGAGGTCACCACGATCGAGGGCCTCGCCGACGGAGACAAGCTGCACCCGGTGCAGGAAGCGTGGCTGGAGCAGGACGTCGCGCAGTGCGGCTACTGCCAGCCGGGCCAGATCATGGCCGCCGTCGCGCTGCTGAAGAAGACCAAGAACCCCACCGACGCCGACATCGACGCGATCGAGAACGTGTGCCGCTGCGGTTCGTACTTCCGCATCCGCGAGGCGATCAAGGCGGCCGCCGCGAAGATGTGACCCGCGAATGCGGAAGTTCTACATCAGTTCTTCCGCATTCGCGGCAAGTGTCACAGGTTCACCCGGCCGAGTGAGCGGGTGTCGTGTTAGATGACCTTCCCGAGGGCTCAACGACGAGTCCCCGTACGGTCACGGGCGAGGGGCGCGCGAGCGCCCTTCGCCCAGGCCTGGAGGGCGTTGATGCACTACCAGACAGTTCTGCGCGACGGGCTCGCCCCCGTCGTCTCGGTGCTGGCCGCCGAGGTCGAAACCGCCATGCCCGAGCTGATCGAAGCGACCACGCACCAGATCCTCGAGCAGATGCCGGTCTACCGCGACGAGCGGTTCGTCACCCACGCCGAACTGCGCAACTCCGTGCGCGCCAACCTCGACTACGTGATGCGCACGCTGCGCGGCGAAGACGTGCCCGACTTGTCCCAGGCGCGGGCCACCGGCCGCGCGCGGGCGCTGCAGGGCGCGCCACTGCCGGAAGTCCTGCGTGCTTACCGGATCGGGCTCACCGAGGTGTGGCACCGGTTCGTGCTGCTGACCGCGCGCGGCGACCACCAGGACCTCGCCGGGCTCGTCGCCGCGACATCCGCGGTGTGGGCGCTGGTCGACGACTACGCCGAGGCGCTCACTTCGTCCTATCGGGACACCGCGGCCG
The DNA here is from genome assembly GCF_040689465.1 of Amycolatopsis sp. NPDC051373. NCBI lineage: Bacteria > Bacillati > Actinomycetota > Actinomycetes > Pseudonocardiales > Pseudonocardiaceae > Amycolatopsis > Amycolatopsis sp. NPDC051373. The sequence continues at coordinate 9,718 of NZ_JBFBAE010000020.1, forward strand.
AAGTCGTGGTGGCGCACCAGAACCGGCGCTCCGCTCTGGTGGAGGCGCTGTTCGCCGGCGGCGCCGCGACAGAGGGCACGCTGTGGGACATCGCCCGCGTGCTGGAGCTGACCGTGGACGGCAGCTTCGTGGTCGTCGCGGCCGAAACGCCGCGGCTGGGCCACGAACCGCTGCCGAAGATCGAGCAGCGCCTGCGCGAAGCCCAGCACGCCTCGGCGTGGCGGCTCACGCCGGACCTGCAGGTGGGTGTGGTGTCGCTGCGCGACCCGTCGGCGTGCAAGGTGACCATCGACCTGCTGCGCGAAGCCCCGGTGGGCCGCGTGGGCATGAGCCCGGTGTTCTCGGGCCTGGGCAACACCTCCCGGGCGCTGCACTTCGCCCGCGTGGCGCTGTCCAGCATGGCGCCCGGCTCGACGGGCCTGGTGCAGTTCACGGAGTCGCCGCTCGCGGGCCTGGTCGCCAGCGCGCCGGAGGCGTCGGTGCAGCTCGCGCACCACGTGCTGCGCCCGATCCTCGACCTGCCCGGCGACGACCGCAACGTGCTGCTGCTGACGCTGCGCGCGTGGTTCGACTGCCAGGGCTCCACGAAACTCACGTCGGAACGGATGTTCTGCCACCCCAACACGATCCGCCACCGCCTGCGCCGCATCACCGACGAGCTCGGCCGCTCGCTCACCGACCCGGCGGACATCGCGGAGCTGGGCGCGGCGCTGCGCGCGCTGCACCTGTTCCCGGAGACTTCGCACCTGCCGGCACCGCGGCCGACGCGTGCTGGGTGAGCTGCCGCCGACCGTCCGCAGTGGCCGGTGACACGAACATCGCCACCGGCCACCGGCGGACCGTCAGCTGTCGCTCGACTGCTTCCAGAGGTTGATGTCCGACTCCGTCGCGTACCGGTCGACCTCGGCCAGCTCCTCGGCGGCGAACTCGAGGTTGTCCAGCGCGGCGACGTTGTCCTCGAGCTGCTTGACGCTGCTCGCGCCGATCACCAGCGACGTCATGCGCGGGTCGCGCAGGGCCCAGGCCAGCGCGAGCTGCGCCAGCGACTGGCCGCGGCGGGTGGCGATCTCGCCGAGGCCGCGGATCTTCGCGAGCCGGTCCTCGGTGATCGTGTCCGGCTCGAGGGACTTGCCCTGCGCCGCGCGCGAGTCGGCCGGCACGCCGCCGAGGTAGCGGTCGGTGAGCAGGCCCTGGGCGAGCGGCGAGAACGCGATGCAGCCGGCGCCGGCCTCTTCGAGCGTGTCGAGCAGGTGGTCGTCCTCGGTCCACCGGTTGAACATGGAGTACGAGGGCTGGTGGATCAGCAGCGGCGTGCCCAGCTCGCGCAGCAGGCGCGCGGCCTCGGCGGTGCGCTCGGAGTTGTAGGAGGAGATGCCGACGTAGAGCGCCTTGCCCGAGCGCACGGCGCGGTCGAGCGCCCCGACGGTCTCCTCCAGCGGCGTCTCCGGATCGAAGCGGTGGGAGTAGAAAATGTCGACGTAGTCCAGGCCCATGCGGCCCAGCGACTGGTCGAGCGAGGCCAGCAGGTACTTGCGCGAGGCCCAGTCGCCGTACGGGCCCGGCCACATGTCGTAGCCGGCCTTGGTCGAGATCACCAGCTCGTCGCGGTAGGGCTTGAAGTCCGTGGCGAGGATCTGGCCGAAGTTGGACTCGGCCGAGCCGTAGGGCGGGCCGTAGTTGTTGGCCAGGTCGAAGTGCGTGATGCCGAGGTCGAAGGCGCGGCGCAGGATCTCGCGCTGGACCTGCAGCGGCCGGTCGTGGCCGAAGTTGTGCCACAGGCCCAGGGAGATGGCGGGCAGCTTGAGTCCGCTGCGCCCGCAGCGCCGGTAGGGGATCGAGTCGTATCGGCTGGTCGCCGCAACGTAGGTCACGTGGCCAGATGCTAGCTCGCGATCAGCCGCTGGGCTCCCGCACCATGCGACCGGGCCACGGTCGCGGTGCGGCCCGCGGCGAGCGTCAGCGCCGCCGTGACCGGTCCCGCGACGAGCGCGCCACCGTCGCCGGCCGGCCGGCCGGAGTCCGGTCGAGGCCCAGCGGGAACGCGATGTCCACCTGGAGCCCGAGCGGCTGGGGAGGGCACGGCGGCGGAGCTCAACCGCACACTCGACCGGATCGTGGAGACGGACTGAGGCGCGGCCAGTACAGTGCGAGGTGAGCATCCGCTTAGGAGGTCACGTGGGCACCGGGTTCTTCTCGTCCGTCGACGACGTGTCGGCGCAGCTGGCCGAGGCCGGCTACCTCGCCTCGACGGCGGTGGCGACCACCGTGTTCCTCGCCGACCGGCTGGGCAAGCCCTTGCTCGTCGAGGGCCCGGCCGGCGTGGGGAAGACGGAGCTGGCCAAGGCCGTGGCCGCTGTGAGCGGTTCGCGGCTCGTGCGCCTGCAGTGCTACGAGGGCATCGACGAGGCCCGCGCGCTGTACGAGTGGAACCACGCCAAGCAGCTGCTGCGCATCACCGCCGGGCGCGACGAGACGTGGGAGGACGCGCGCACCGACATCTTCGGTGAGGAGTTTCTGCTGCGCCGCCCGCTGTTGCAGGCCATCTCCGGCACGGAGTCCACCGTGCTGCTGGTCGACGAGACGGACAAGGCCGACGTCGAGGTGGAGGGCCTGCTGCTGGAAGTGCTCGGCGACTTTCAGGTCACCGTGCCCGAGCTGGGCACGATCACCGCCACCCGCGACCCGTTCGTGGTGCTCACGTCCAACGCGACGCGCGAGCTGTCCGAGGCGCTGCGGCGGCGCTGCCTGTTCCTGCACATCGACTTCCCCGACCCGGAGCTCGAGCTGCGGATCGTGAAGCTGCGCGTGCCCGGCATCGACGCCGCGCTGGCCGATTCCGTGGTCCGCGTGATCGCCGCGCTGCGCGCCATGGACCTGCGCAAGCTGCCGTCGGTCGCCGAGACCATCGACTGGGCGCGCACGCTGCTGGAGCTCGGCGCCGGCACGCTCGACGAGCAGATCGTGCGCGAGAGCCTCGGCGTGGTGCTCAAGCACCAGGACGACATCACCAAGGCCGGTGCGGGCCTCAAGCTCGACCAGGTGCTGGACGCGTCTTGAGCGCGCCCGGCGTCACCGAGCGGCTCACGGCGTTCGTGCAGGCGCTGCGGGCACAGGGCATTCCCGCGGGCCCGGCCGAGACCGTCGACGCGGGGGCCGCGCTGGAGGTGCTCGGCTTCGACGACCGCGAGCTCGTGCGCGAGGGCCTCGCCGCCGCGCTCGTGCGCCGCGGCGGGCAGCGGGCGGTGTTCGACGCCGCGTTCGACCTGTACTTCCCGGCCGGCGTGGGCGTGCCCGAGCTGGCGCGCGACGACCGGCCGCGGGACCTCGAACAGCTGCGGGAGGCCGTGGCGGCCGCGCTCGCCGAGGGCGACCAGCAGGCGCTGGCGCAGCTGGCGGGCGTCGCCGTGGAGATGCTCGGCGGGTACGGCGCGGGTTCCGGCGCCGGCGGCGGGTTCTCCGCGCACCAGACGCTGGATCGGCTACAGCCGCAGACGCTGATCGTGCGCGTGCTCGCCGCGATCCGGGCCGCGGGCGGCGGCTCCGACGAGGGCGGTGAGTTCACCGACCGGCTCACGCGCGACGAGGTCCGCCGCCGTGTCGAGGACTTCCGCGGGAACGTCCGCACGGAGGCCCGCCGGCGCGCGGCCGAGGTGCGGGGCCGCGACCGCGTGGCCAAGCACGCGATCGCGCAGGCCGCGGACCGCGTGGACTTCCTGATCGCCAGCCGGGCGCAGCTGGCCGAGCTGCGCCGCGCCGTGCAGCCGTTGTCGCGCAAGCTCGCGACCCGGCTGGCCGCGCGCCGCAAGCGCACCACCCGCGGGCAGATCGACCTGCGGCGCACGCTGCGGCGGTCGTTGTCGACGGGTGGTGTGCCGGTGCGTCCGGCGTTCCGGCACCGGCGGCCCGGCCGGCCCGAGATCGTGCTGCTGTGCGACCTGTCGGGTTCGGTCGCGGGGTTCGCGAACTTCACGATGCTGCTGGTGCAGGCGCTGCGTGATCAGTTCAGCAAGATCCGCGTGTTCGCGTTCGTGGACAGCACCGACGAGGTCACGCACCTGGTCACCGCGGGTGTCGCCGACCCGGAGCATCTCGGCGCGCGCATCCTCGAAGAGGCGGCCGTGGTGCGCTGGGACGGGCACAGCGACTACGGCGGCGCCCTGCGCGGGTTCACCGGCAAGTGGCTCGACGCCGTCGGCCCGCGCACGTCGGTGCTCATCCTCGGCGACGCGCGCACCAACGGCGGCGACCCCAACCTCGACGCCGTCCGCGCCATCCGCGACCGCGCGCGGCACGTCTATTGGCTCAACCCCGAGCGTCGCGCCCTGTGGTCCACCGGCGACTCCGCGGCGCTGGCGTACGCGGAGCTCGTGGAGATGCACGAGTGCCGCAACGTGCAGCAGCTGAGCACGCTGGTCACGCGCCTGCTGCCGGTGTGAGCCACGCGGCGATCTCCTTGCGCAGCGCGGTTTTCGTCTCCTCCGGCGCGAACGACGCCGTGACGGCGGTTTCGGCGAGGGCCGCGAGAGCGGTGTCGTCGTAGCCGAACGTGTCGCGCGCGGCGGTGAACTCGTCGGTCAGCGTGGTGTGCGTGACCGAGGGGACGTCGGTGTTCAGCGTGACGGCGAGGCCCGCGGCGACGAGGCGGGGGAGCGGGTGCTTCGCCAGGGCCGGCACCAGGCCGAGGACGACGTTGGACGTCGGGCACACCTCGAGCGCGATCCCGCGGTCGCGGACCTCGGCCACCAGCTCGGGGTCGTCGAGGACGCGGATGCCGTGGCCCAGGCGCTCGGCGAGGCCGACGTCGAGGGCTTCGCGGATGCTCTCGGGCCCCGCGTCCTCGCCCGCGTGGTGCACGAGGTGGAGCCCGGCTTCGCGCGCCTTGGCGAAGACGCCGGCGAACGGGGCGAGCGAGTGGCGCTCCTCGCCCGCCATGCCGAGGCCGGCCACCTCGTCGTGGGCGAGGGCGAGCCGCAGCGTGCGCTCGGCGCGTTCGACGGACCGGCGGCGCGAGTGATCGAGGAGCACGCGGGTCTCGAGGTCTCCTTGGGACAGTCCTTTGAGGACGGAGGCGAGCGGCATCTCCAGGTCCCCCAGCCGTTCCCCGTGCGACGCGGCCGTGAACGTCACCTCGGCGTACCGCGTGCCCTGCGCGGCTTCGTCCACGCAGAACTCCCGGGCGACACGCTCGAAGTCCTCCGGCGTGCGCAGGCAGGCACGGATGAGGGAGTTGTAGTCGGCGAAGTCCCGGAACCCGGTGAACGCCCGTGCCGCACCCGGCAACGGCACGCCGTTGACGTCGGCCAGCTCGCGCAGCGTCGCCGGCCGCACGGTGCTCTCCAGGTGGACGTGCAGGTGCGCCTTCGGGAGCGCCGCCAGATCTCGCATGGGGCCGATCATGCCTGGTCAGCCGTCGTGGGACGCGGGAATTTCGCCGGGCCCGCGCCCGGAATGTTCGAATCGGGGGAACTCCGGGTACTCATCGCAGCGTTGAGGGGATGACGAGCAACCCGCGGGAGGACTCCATGGCAATGCTGAAACGACTCACCGTACTGGCCGGCGCGGCCAGCGCCGTCACGTCGTACGTGAAGAAGAACCCGGAGAAGGTCAACCAGGCCGTGGGCAAGGCCGCCCAATTCGTCGACCAGAAGACCAAGGGCAAGTACCACGCGAAGATCAACGGTGTGACCCAGAAGGTCTCCGACGTGACCAAGCCGAAGCCGGGCCACTGACCGACGCGAGGTAAGCCGGCGGGTGCCGAATCGACCGTATGCTCACCTGGTGAACGCCGGTCACCGGAACCGGCCGCGGCGGCAGACCAGGGTCATCACCGCCTGCTGACGTCCGGGGATGCGTTCTCGAACCGCCTGCGGTCACCGCCGCGGCCGGGCGCCGCTTCGTCTTCGTCCAGTTCAGGGCGGCGCTTGGCGAAGCCGCCGAAGTGGAAGTCGCAGTCGCCGGCTTCGGAGCCCGTCGCGACGTGCGGCTCGTCTGGGTGACGAAGCCAAGATGATGTACGGCGGCACCTATTCCTCCGCCAACGCGGCCAGCACGCCCTCGCCGTACTTCGCCAGCTTGGCCTCGCCGACGCCGCTGACGGTGCCCAGGTCGGAGAGCGAGCCGGGGCGCTCGGCGGCGATCTGGCGCAGCGTGGCGTCGTGGAAGATCACGTAAGCGGGGACGCCCTGGTCCTTGGCGGTGGCGGCGCGCCAGGCGCGGAGGCGTTCGAACAGTGGCGCGGCTTCCGCGGGCATTTCCACGGCCGCGGCGGTGCTGCGGCGGGAAGTGCGCGCCGCGCGGGCCGGGCGCTCCGGTTCGCGGCGCAGGGACACGGTGCGTGAGCCGTTGAGCACCGAGGTGCTGCCGTCGGTCAGGACCAGGGAGCCGTAGTCCCCTTCCACGGCAAGGAGGTTCTGCGCCAGCAGCTGCCGGACGACCGCGCGCCACTCCTGCTCGCGCAGTTCGGTGCCGATGCCGAAAACCTTGAGCGTGTCGTGCTGGAACTGGGTGACCTTCGGGGTCGTCTTGCCGAGCAGGATGTCGATGATCTGGCCTGCGCCGAACTTCTGGCGCCGTTCGTTGCGCAGCCGCACGACGGTGGAGAGCAGCTTCTGCGCCGGGATGGTGCCGTCGAAGCGTTCGGGTGGGGCGAGGCAGGTGTCGCAGTTGCCGCAGGGTTGGCCGGTCTGGCCGAAGTAGGCGAGGATCTGCGTGCGGCGGCATTCGACGGTCTCGCACAGCGCCAGCATGGCGTTGAGGTGCGCGGCCTGCCGGCGGCGGTGGGCCTCGTCGCCCTCGCCGTTCTCGATCATCTTGCGCTGCTGCATCACGTCCTGCAGCCCGTAGGCGAGCCACGCCGTGGACGGCAGCCCGTCGCGGCCCGCGCGGCCCGTCTCCTGGTAGTAGCCCTCCACGGACTTCGGCAGGTCGAGGTGCGCGACGAACCGCACGTCCGGCTTGTCGATGCCCATGCCGAACGCGATGGTGGCCACCACTACGAGCCCGTCCTCGCGCAGGAACCGCGACTGGTTCTCCGCGCGGGTGCGCTTGTCGAGCCCCGCGTGGTAAGGCACCGCACGGATTCCGTTTTGCACCAGGAACTCCGCCGTCTTCTCCACCGACGCACGCGAGAGGCAGTAGACGATCCCCGCGTCGCCCTTGTGCTCGGTGCGCAGCAGCTCCAGCAGCTGCTTCTGCGGCGAGTTCTTGCCGACGATGCGGTACTGGATGTTCGGCCGGTCGAAGCTCGCGACGAAGTGGCGCGCGCCGTCGAGGTTGAGCCGCGCGGAGATCTCCTTGTGCGTGGCCTCGGTCGCCGTCGCGGTGAGCGCGATGCGCGGCACGTCCGGCCAGCGCTCGTGCAGCGACGACAGCATCAGGTAGTCGGGCCGGAAGTCGTGGCCCCACTGCGACACGCAGTGCGCCTCGTCGATCGCGAACAGCGCGATCTTCCCGCGGTCGAGCAGCCGCACGGTCGACTCGACCGAGAGCCGTTCCGGCGCCAGGTAGAGCAGGTCGAGCTCACCCGCGACGAACGCTTCCTCGACGCGCTGGCGCTCGCCGAAATCCTGCGTGGAGTTGAGGAATCCCGCGCGCACGCCGAGGTTGCGCAGCGCGTCGACCTGGTCCTGCATCAACGCGATCAGCGGCGAGATCACCACGCCGACGCCGGGCCGCACGAGCGAGGGGATCTGGTAGCACAGCGATTTCCCGCCGCCGGTGGGCATCAGCACCAGCGCGTCTCTGCCGGAGATCACGGTTTCGACGATGTCCGCCTGATCACCGCGGAACGCGTCATAGCCGAACACGCGCTGCAGGGTCTCGACGGCGGGGGAGCGCTGGGCCTGGTCGGGGTGAGCCACCCGGCCGATTCTAGGCGCCGGCACCGACACCGCGGTGCCACCCCGGGCGCCTCGGCGCGTTTCCGGAACGAGTGTCCCGCTCGCACCGCACCGGTCACGCTGTGTGTGATCCCCGCCCCGCCGCCGCGTCACGCCGCACGCGCGGGCGCAGAATGGCGGGGTGGACTTCGCGATCACCGACCTCGCCGCGCACTTCGCCGGCACCTGGCGGCTCTCGCGCGACATCGTGGCCGCCGACGGCGAGCCGATGGGCGAGGTCACCGGCACCGCGACGTTCACCCGAGGCGAAGGCGTGCTCGTCTACCACGAGACCGGCGAGCTGCGGCTGGCCGGCTACACCGGCCCGGTGAGCCGCACCCTGCTCTACCACCCCGACGGCGCCCGCGCCGCCGTGCACTTCGACCACGGCGGGTTCTTCCACGACCTCGACCTGGCCACCGGCCGGTGGAGCACGGACCACCCGTGCCGCGACGACCTCTACCGCGGCGAGTACCGCGTGCTCGACGCCGACCACTGGCGCCAGGAGTGGGTGGTCGCCGGCCCGGCGAAGGACCACGTGATCACCACCCGCTTCACGCGCGCCTGATCCGCCGTCGAAAAGGGGACACCCGATGCGCATCGACCGCCTGGACCACCTCGTGCTCACCGTCGCCGACGTCGAGGCCACGGTGGCCTTCTACACGCGGGTGCTCGGCATGGCCGAGGTGACGTTTAAGGGCGGGCGCAAGGCACTGGCGTTCGGCGCCGGCAAGATCAACCTGCACCAGGCGGGCCACGAGTTCGAACCCAAGGCACTGCGCCCGACGCCGGGCAGTGCGGACCTGTGCCTCATCACCGAAGATGTGCTCGACGACGTGATCGAAGAACTGCGCCGGGCGGGCGTGCCGATCGAGGAGGGGCCGGTGGAGCGCACCGGTGCCACGGGCGAGATCCGCAGCGTCTACTTCCGCGACCCGGACGAGAACCTCATCGAGGTCAGCAACTACCTCCGCTGAGCAGTCGCGAAACGGCTCAGCGCCGCCGGTTGCGCACGATCAGCAGCAGGACCGCGAGCGCCGCGACGATGCACACCACGGCCAGCAGCGTGCCGGCCCAGCCGGGGATGGGGACGCCGGCGATGGTGTCGAAGCCGGGCACGACGCGGAGCGCGCTGGAGGCGAGCCGCACGGTGGTATCCACGCGCCGTCCTCCCGTCCGCCGGGTTTCGCCCTGACGTCCGAACCGTACCTCATCTGGCGGCTCGCGCTCCGCCACTCGGCCGAAAACGCCGTTCATCCGGCGGCATTCGCGTTTCGCCTGGGCAGCGGCGGGCACCCGGCCGGTACGGGGGGCTCGACAAAATCCGTGAAGGAGTTCGTGCGATGCCCACTTGGCTCATTGTCGTGATCGTGGTGGTCGCCGTCGTGGTGATCGGCGCCGTCGCGTGGCTCGTCGTCCAGGAACGGCAGCGAAAACGACTGCAGCAGCAGTTCGGTCCGGAATACTCGCGCGCGGTCGAGGAGAGCGACAGCCCGCGTGCGGCGCAACGGGAGCTGGCCGAACGCGAACGCCGCCACCGTGACCTCGACATCCGGCCGCTCTCGGCCTCGGCGCGCGAGCGCTACGCCCAGCACTGGGGGCTGATCCAGGAGAAGTTCGTGGACCAGCCCGCCGGCGCGCTCGACGAGGCCGACGACCTGCTCGTGGCCGTGATGTCCGAGCGCGGCTACCCGACCGAGGGCTACGACCAGCAGATTTCCGACTTGTCCGTGCGCCACTCGCGCACGCTGGAGCACTACCGCGCGGCGCACGAGACGCACCGCCGCCACTCGGAGACAGCACTGTCCACAGAGGAACTGCGCTCGGCTATGGTGCATTACCGCACGGTGTTCGAGGACCTGCTGACCGATGACACCGGCGCCGGAAGCCGCACGGACACCCGTGCCGACAGCCGCACCGACGAGGACACCGTCGAGCGCCGCCGCGAGCACACCGCCGCGCGCGGCGGCAACCACCGCGGCGCCGACGAGCGGAACGGAGACCGCTGACATGACCGACATGACCGACCAGGAGACCCGGGGACTGAGCACGGCCGATCTGGCGGGTGCGGCCGAAAAGCCCCGCACCGAGGAACGCCGGGATGTTCCCGGCGAACGCTCGCGCGAAGCGTCCGATGTGGACACCGGTGCGAGGGAGGCCGGCGACGTGGACGACCGTGCCGCGGACAGACGTTCTGTGGACCAGCGCGCCCGCACCGACGGCGCTCCACCGCTGTTCGAAGCCGGCGACGTCGACCGCTTCCGCAACCGCTGGCAGGAGGTGCAGACCGACTTCGTCGACGACCCGCGCCGCGCCGTGCGTGACGCCGACGAGCTCGTCGCCTCGGTGATCAGCTCGCTGGCCGAGACCTTCGCCGAGCACAAGGGTGAGCTGGAAGGGCAGTGGCGCGACGGCGAGCCCGCCACGGAGGACCTGCGGATCGCGCTGCGCCGCTACCGCTCGTTCTTCGACCAGCTGCTCGGAGCGTAGCCGGACCGCGGAGCCGGCCCGCCGCCGCGCCAGACCGCCGGAATTCGGTGGCGGCACGGCGGTTTGCGTACGGCAGGATCGGGGTAGCAGGCAGGAACGAACCGAGGAGGACTACGGATGAACGTGGCCGATCTGCTCGTGGACGGCTTCGGCCGGATCCAGGAGGTCGTGCACCAGTCGGTCGACGGCCTGACCGGCGACCAACTCGTCGCCCGGCCCGGGCCGGGCGCCAACTCGATCGCCTGGCTCGTCTGGCACCTCACGCGCGTGCAGGACGACCACGTGGCCGACGTCGCGGGCACCGGGCAGATCTGGACCGCGCAGGACTGGCACCGCCGCTTCGGCTTGCCCTTCCCGCCGGCGGACACCGGCTACGCGCACAGCAGCGACGACGTCGCCGCCGTGCAGATCGACGACCCCAAGCTGCTGACCGGCTACTACGACGCCGTGCACGAGCACACCGTGGCGTGGGTCGGCGGCCTCGAGGGCAAGGCGCTCGACGCCGTCGTCGATGAGCGCTGGGACCCGCCCGTGACCCTGGGCGTGCGGCTGATCAGTGTGCTTTCGGACGACTTGCAGCACGCCGGGCAGGCCGCCTACGTACGCGGCCTCGTGCTGGGCTAAGGCCGGGTTGAGGCTCACGGGTAGCCGTCCCCGCGGTGGTCCGGGAGCCGCCTCGGCCCCGGGCCCTCGCGGCCGAGGCGATCGCCGGGGTTCGCCAGCCGGCACTTGGTGAGCGACATGCAGCCGCAGCCGATGCAGTCGGTGAGCTGGTCGCGCAGCTGCTCCAGCTGCCGGATGCGCTCGTCGAGGTCTTCGCGCCAGCAGTGGGAGATGCGGGCCCAGTCGGCGCGGGTGGGGGTGCGGTCGTCCGGCAGCAGCGCGAGCACCTCGCGGATCTGCGACAACGGCATGCCCACCCGCTGCGACATCCGGATGAACGTGACGCGCCGCAGCGTGTCGCGGCGGTAACGGCGCTGGTTGCCCGCCGTGCGACGGCTGCGGATCAGCTTCTCGTCCTCGTAGAACCGCAGGGCCGAGGCGGGCACCCCGGTGCGGTGCGCCAGCTCGCCCACGGTCAGCTCGGGCAGCTCCGTCTTGGTCATGGCAGCGAGGATAGAGGGAGCGAGGACAGCTTGACTTCAAGTGAGCTTGAAGTTCCAGACTCGGTTCCGGTGCGGGACACCCGGTTCCGCACGGTGATTCGAGGAGAATAATCGTGTCAGAAGTTCCGGTCCGGGTTGCCGTGATCGTCGGCAGTGTCCGGGAAGGACGGTTCGCGCCGACGGTCGCGAACTGGTTCACCCGCGAGGCCGCCGCGCACGGCGGGTTCGAGGTGGACGTGGTCGACTGCGCCGATCTGGCTCTGCCGCTGGCGTTTCCCGCGTTCGGGTCCGAGCCCGCGCCGGAGGCCGGGCGCCTCGCGGCCCGGCTCGCCGCGGCCGACGCGTTCGTCGTGATCACGCCGGAGTACAACCACAGCTACCCGGCGTCGCTCAAGAACGCCGTCGACTGGTTCCGCTCGGAGTGGCAGGCCAAACCGGTCGCTTTCGTGGCGTACGGCGGACTTTCCGGCGGCCTGCGCGCGGTGGAGCACCTGCGCCCGGTCTTCGCCGAGCTGCACGCCGTGACCATCCGCGACACCGTGAGCTTCCACGGTGCCCACGGCCGGTTCGACGAGTCCGGCAGCCCCACCGACGCCGAAGCCACCGGTGCGGCGGTGAAGAAGCTGCTCGACCAGCTGCAATGGTGGGCGCGTTCGCTGGCCGACGCGCGGGCTCTGCGCGCCTACCCCGCCTGACCGGCTTCTGTCAGCGGCTCAAAACGTGCAGAGCGTCGGACCGATGCGCGAATCGGGCGTGACCACCGAAACGCCGCGCAGGTCCACGGGCAGCCCCGCCGCCGACATCGCGGCGACGGTGGTGCAGACCACCTGGTCCACGCCGAGGTAGAGCGGCTTGATCGAGAACGGGATGGACACCGTCGGCGGCACGCTGCCGGTGTCGATGGTGACCTGGCCGTCGCCGGGGAACAGGAGCGAGTAGTACCCGCTCTTCTGCTCGACCGGGCTGGGGCCCTGGAACAGCTCGTTCACCGCCAGCTCCGGCGACACCGGGCTGCCTCAGCTGCGCACGACGGGGGCGAGCTGGCCGTCGACCAGGAAGTACAGCGTCAGCTGGTTCGCGCGGGCGCCGGGGCCGACCGCGGTCGGGGCGGGACCGGCGGGCACGACGACGGTGGGCTGGATGCCGCACGCGCTCACGAGCAGGAGCACGGCGAGCGCGGTCACGAGCTTCTTCATCGCGCCTCTCCTGGCCGGGGGTGACGGGGCAGCCACAGGGTGAACCGCGCGCCGGAACCGGTGTTCGCGGCCTCGACGTCGCCGCCGTGCAGCCGGGCGTTCTCCCGCGCGATGGACAGGCCGAGCCCACTGCCCTCCGAGCGCGCCCGCGCCGAGTCGGCCTTGGTGAAGCGGTCGAACACGCGGGGCAGCACGGGTTCGGGGATGCCGGGACCGTGGTCGGCGACCTCCAGCGTCACGGTGTGCGCGTCGGCGGCCAGGTGCACCTCGACCGGCGCTTCGCCGTGGCGCAGGGCGTTGCCGACGAGGTTCGCGACCACGATGTCGAGCCGGCGCGGGTCGACGGTCGCGACGACGCCGGCCGGCAGGTCGGTGACGATCCCGTTGGCGGCGGTCCAGCCGCGCGCGGCGAGGCTGTCGGTCACGCCCTGCGCCACGTCCCACTCCTCCAGCCGCAACTCGGCGCGCCCGGCGTCGAACCGCGAGATCTCCACCAGGTCCTGCACGAGCCGCGTCAACCGGCGCGTTTCGGTCGACACCAGGCGCGCGGCGACGGCGGTGTCGGCGGGCAGCTGCTCGGCGTCCTCGTCGAGCACGTCGGTCACCGCGTTCATCGCGGCCAGCGGGGTGCGCAGCTCGTGGGAGACGTCGGCGACGAAGCGGCGCGCGTCGGCCTCCATTTCCCGCAGCGTGCCCACGGTGCGTTCGAGCTCCGCCGCGGTGCTGTTGAACGTGGTCACGAGCTGGGCCAGCTCGTCGGAGCCCTTGGCGCGCAGGCGGACGTCGAGCTGCCCGTGGCCGAGCTTGCGCGCCGCGGTGTTGAGCGCGCGCACCGGGCGCAGCACCTGCCGGGCGGCCAGCAGCGCCAGCGCGACCGCGATCGGCAGCGCCAGGGCGGCCGTCTGCCACGCGCGGGTGGCCAGCTGGTCGATCGCGGTCTGCTGCGCGGCCAGCGACACCATGGAGTAGACCTCGACGCCCGTGTGGGCCACCCCGTTGTCGCCGCGCTGCAGCACCGGCATCCCGACCATCAGCAGCGGGGTGTCGCCCCTGATCACCCGCTTGAACTGGATCGTGCCGCCGGCGGCAACCTCCTCGCGCAGGTCGGCGGGCAGCTCCGAGGGGTCGAGCCCCGACCGCGAACGCAGGTCCCGGTAGACCGCGACGGTGGTGCCCTTGAGGTTGTCGGCGAGGTTGTCGAGCTGGCGCTGGTCCGGCGGCAGCGTCATCTGCGGCAGGTACGCGGTGACCTGGTCGCGCAGCTGGACCATGGCCGGGTCCTGCACGCCCTGCAGGATGGTCGTGCGCGCCGTCACGTAGCTGGCGCCGGCCGCGGCGGCCGCGCCGACCAGGGTCATCGCCGCGAAGGACAGCACCAGCCGGGGCCGCAGCCCCGAGAGCCACGGCCGCAGCCGCGGACGCCTCACGAGCGGCCGAACCGGTAGCCGAAGCCCCGCACGGTCTGGACGTGGTCGGGCCGCGCCGGCACGTCCTCGATCTTGGACCGCAGCCGCTGCACACAGGCGTCGACCAGGCGGGAGTCGCCGAGATAGTCGTGGTCCCACACCGCGGTGAGCAGCTGCTGGCGGCTGTACACCTGGCCCGGCGTGCGGGAGATCTCGAGCAGCAGCTTGAGCTCGGTGGGCGTGAGCGCCACCTGATCACCGCGCTTCTTCACGAGCATGCCGGCACGGTCGATCACCAGCTCGCCGTGGCGTTCGACCTCGCCCGCGCGCCCGTCGTGATCGCTGACCGCGCGCCGCAGCACGGCGCGGATCCGCGCGTCGAGCACGCGCGGTTCCACCGGCTTCACCACGTAGTCGTCGGCGCCGGCCTCCAGGCCCGCGACCACGTCGAAGTCGTCGCTGCGCGCGGTCAGCATGATGATGGGCACCTCGCCCAGCGAGCGCATCCGGCGGCAGGTCTCGAACCCGTCCATCCCGGGCAGCATCAGGTCGAGCACCACGATGTCGGGTAGGTGCTTGCGCACCAGGTCCAGCCCCGCCTCGCCCGAGCCGGCGGTGTGCACCACGTGACCCTGCCTGCGCAGGGCCAGCTGGAGTCCTTCCCGTACGGCCGCGTCGTCCTCGACCACCAACACCTCTGCCACCCCGGCCATTATTCGGAAAACCGCAGCGTGGGGCGAACCGGGGCGATCTTGTAGCAAAACCATGACACGGCACTGACCCGACCGCTAAATCTCCCGCCGAGACTCGGGTCCATGGCAGTGACGTTCCCCGAGGCACCCCCGATCACCCCGTCCGGCTCCCCGCGCCACGCGCTCGAGGCGCGGACACCGTCGCGCACCGTGCTGCTCGTCGCGAGCGCGGTGGGCTGCGCGGTCGCGTTCCTCGTGGCGTACCTGCTCTTCGTGCGCACGGCAGCGGGCCAGGAGGCGGAGAACGGCGTGGTGCACAGCGCCCAGGCCACCGGCCCGTCCACTGTGGACTGGGCGGTGCCGTTGCGCGACGTGGACCTCGTGGTGCTGCTCGGCGCGGTCGCCGTGCTGGTCCTCGCGCTGGCGTTGGTGCGGCGCCGGTTCGCCCTGGGCGTGACGGCGCTGGTGCTCCTCGCGATCCCGCTGGTCGCCGCGCAGCTGCTCAAGATCTACGTGCTCGACCGGCCCGGGAGCCACGACGGCTACGCCGTCGCGAGCCACAACAGCTTCCCGAGCGGGCACGTCAGCGCGGCGACGGCGGTGCTGTTCGCGCTGGCGGTGGTGCTGCCCGCACGGATGCGCACCTGGGTGCTCGCCGTGGGTTCACTCGGCGTCGCCTGGGTAGCCGCCGCGACCGTCGCGCTCGGCTGGCACCGGCTTTCCGACACCGTGGGCGGCTGCCTCCTCGTGGCCGCGGTGGTGTGTGCCGGCGCGGCGGTCGTCTCGGCCCGGCGGCCCGACGGGCGGCGGGTCCCGGTGCCGGCCACGGTGGCGGCGCTGGCGGGCCCGACGGTCGTGGTGCTCGCCGGGTTCGCGGTGCTGGCCTCGGCGACGTCGGAGGCGGCGCAGTTCGTGGCGGCGCTGCTGCTGGCGGGCGTGTCGGCCGTGGCGCTGGTGCTGCTGGTCGCCGGTCCGCTGCGGAAGGTGAACTTCGACCCGGGGCGGGCGCGGACGCGCCTGAGCCGCTGAGCGGGCCAGTTCCGCAGGATTGGCCTGCGACGGGCGTGGCCGTGCGCGGCTAGGGTCGCCGCAGGAGGTGGCTGTGTACTCGAAGCTGGCCGAAGACCTCGCCGGCCTGCCCGCGCTGCTCGACGCCGCGCGTGAGCAGGCCGGCGAGTTGCTCGCGGGGGTGGCGGACCGTCCGGTGGCGGTGCCGCCGGGGACGTTCGAACCCGCCGAGTTGCCGGAGGACGGCGTGGGCGCGCGGGCCGCGCTGGCGGAGTTCGGGCGACGCTGGGCGCCCGGGTTCGCCGCGAGTGCCGGGCCGCGGTACCTGGGCTTCGTCACGGGCGGCGCGACCCCCGCGGCGGTGGCCGGCGACTGGCTCACGGCCGCGGCGGACCAGAACCCCGTGTCGTCGCTGGATTCCTCGGCTTCGGACCTCGAACGCGAGACGGTCGGCTGGCTCGCGAAGCTGTTCGGGCTGGGGTCCGAGTTCAGCGGCGCGTTCGTGTCCGGTGCGACGATGTCCAATGTGGTCGGTCTGGCGATCGGGCGCGAGTGGCTGGGGGAGCGGCTCGGCGTCACGGTCGCCGACGCCGGGGTCGCCGCACTCGGGCCGGTCGAGGTACTCAGCGGGTCGCCGCACTCCAGCGCGCTCAAGGCGATGTCCGTGCTGGGACTGGGCCGCTCGGCGCTGCGGCCGGTGACCGTGCACTCCGAACGTGAAGCCGTGGACGTCGACGCGCTGGACCGGGCGCTCGCCGAGCTGGGCGGGCGGCCCGCGATCGTGATCGCCAACGCGGGCACGGTCAACACCGTCGACTTCGACGACCTGCGGGCGATCGCCGCACTCAAGGAGAAGTACCCGTTCTGGCTGCACGTCGACGCCGCGTTCGGCGGGTTCGCCGCGCTCTCGCCCGAGCACGCGGGGCTCGTCGACGGGCTGGAGCTGGCCGACTCGGTGTGCGTCGACCTGCACAAGTGGCTCAACGTGCCCTACGACTCGGCGATCCAGTTCAGCCGCCGGCTCGACCTGCAGGTGCGCGTGTTCCAGAACTCGGCGGCCTATCTCGGCCATCCGGGCGACAACCCGGACTTCGTGCACCGCACGCCCGAATCGTCGCGGCGGCTGCGGGCGCTGGCCGCGTGGTGCACGCTCGCCGCGTACGGGCGGGCCGGGCACCGGGAGATCGTGGAACGCTGCGTCGCCCACGCCCGCGACCTCGGCGACCGCCTGGCCGGCATGCCGCAGTGGCGGCTGCTCGCGCCGGTGCGGCTCAACGTCGTCTGCTTCACGCTGGCCGAGGGCCCGACGCAGGAGCGCATCGACGCCGTGGTGCGCGCCGTCGCCGCCGAGGGCGAGACGTTCGTGACGCCGACGGTCTACGCGGGCGTGCCCGCGCTGCGGGCCGCGTTCAGCAACTGGCGGACCGGGCGCGAGGACGTGGACCGGATCTTCGCGGCGCTCGTCAGGGGTTGCGGCGCGGCTTGATCCGCACGTTGGGCAGGACCGGAGCGGGCAGCCGCGCGGGGTCGCCCGGCACCTCGGGGATCGCCCCGAACTGCGGTGACTCGGCCTGCCACGCTTCGCGGTACTCCACGATTTCCTCGTGCGTGCGGGCCACGAAGTTCCACCACATCACGATGTCCTCGCCGAACGGCGGCCCGCCGAGCAGCATCACGCGAGCGCGGCCTTCGCCGGTGTTCGCGAGCTCGAGCGTGCCGCGGCCGGTGCCGAGGTAACCGAGGTCGGTGGTGTGCAGCGTCGAGCCGGCGAAGGTGACCTCGCCGGTGTCGACGAGCACGCCGTGTTCGTACTCGGGGTCGACGTCGAGCGTCACGCGGGCGCCGGGCTCCAGGACCAGCTCCGCGCCGAGCAGCGGGGTGAACGTCTTGACCGGCGACGTCTCACCGGCGAGCGTGCCGAGGAAAACGCGTGCGGTGGCGCCGCCGAGGTCGGTCACGGGCGGGGCGTAGTGCTGGAAGTCGCGCTCGGCGTGGCGGTGCGCGTCGGGCAGCGCGACCCACAGCTGCACGCCGTGCAGCGTGGTGGTCTCCGGCGTCGAGACCTCGGAGTGGCAGATGCCGTGGCCGCCGGTCATGAGGTTCAGCTCGCCCGGGCGGATCATCGCGTGGGAGCCGAGGCTGTCGCGGTGCTCGATCTCACCGGCGAACAGCCAGCTCACCGTCTGCAGGCCGGTGTGCGGGTGCGAGCCGACGGACATGCCGCCGGTCGTCCTCGGGTCGTCGGGCCCGTAGTGGTCGGCGAAGCACCAGGCGCCGACGAGCGAACGCTTGCGCTGCGGCAACGTGCGGCGCACCTTCATAGCGCGCGGTCCGCCCAGCGGCACGTCCCGCGCGCCGAGCACCTCGACCCCGCCGTGGCCGGCCGCGTCGTCCCCGCAGTCCAGGACGGGTGGCTCGGTCTCAACGTTGCTCATTCCTGGTGCCTCCACTCGCGCGGTCGGTTCACCGAAACCTTAGCGGGAAGGCTTGTGCCGCGTCGTTTCCGAGGCGCTGTGGGTTCAATCGGTGGGGGTTCGCGCGGTGGGGGTTCGAGGCTCAGTCTTGCGAGTTCGGGGTGGCTTCGTGGCCCGGCAGCCCGGCCGTGCGGTTCTCGCGCTTCACGCGGGCCTCGGCGAGGTGGCGGACGCCGCGGGTGAGCTCGCGCACGCGGGTCTCGTGGTCGTGAAACGCCCGGTAGTAGGTGGTGTCGTACTCCTCCACGATCTGGAACGTCCAGCGCCCGTGCAGCACGTTGCGGCCCAGCAGGTGCTCGGTGAGCCGGTCGGCGTGCGCGGCGTGGCCCGCGTCGCGCAGCATGGCGATGCCGTCGGCGAGCTTGCGGTCCGCGGAGCCGGTGAGCTGGTGGAACTCGTAGAGGTGGCCGCGAGCGATCTCGACGGTCTCCAGCGCCTCGGTGATCTTGCCGACCGCGTCCAGCGTCGCGCGGTCGGGTTCGAGGTGCTCGGCCGCGGTGTCGTCGAGCCGGAGGTCGGGGTTCGCGTCTGAGTCCATACCTCGCGAGGTACCCCGTGAACGCCGTTCCCTCACGCGCGCGGGCCGCTAGAGTCGCGACGCATGGGGACCTCACACGATCTGACCCTCGCCGGCGACCGCGTGCTGCGCGTGCACGACAGCGGCCGCGGCGACGCCCTCACGGTGGTCTGGCTCCACGGCACGCCGCAGACCGGAACGCTGCTGGCACCGGTCCTGCAGGCCGCAGACGCCCGCGGGATCCGGGTCGTCTCCTACGGCCGGCCGGGCTACGGCGGTTCGAGCACGGTGCCGGGCCGCACCATCGGGTCCGCGGCCGAGGACGTGCGCCTGGCAGCCGACGCGCTGGGTCTCGGCCGCTTCGCGGTGGTCGGCGCTTCGGGCGGCGGGTCGCACGCGCTGGCGGCCGCCGCGCAGCTGCCGGACCGCGTCACCGCGGCCGTGGCCCTGGCCGGGGTCGCGCCGTACACCGAGGAGTTCGACTGGTTCGCCGGGATGGCCGACCCGACTTCGCTGCGTGCGGCCCGCGAAGGCCGCGAAGCGCGGATGGCCCACGCGCTCACGCACGAGTTCGACCCGGCGAGCTTCGTCGCGACCGATTGGGCGGCGCTGGAAGGCGCGTGGGGACCGCTGGGCGCCGACGCCGGGGAAGCCGGCGGCGCCGGCCACGACGGAGAGGTCGACGACGACGTCGCCTACGCGTCCGGCTGGGCCTTCGAGCTCGCCGACGTGCGCACGCTGGTCCTGCTGGTGCAAGGCGGTGCCGACCGCGTGGTCCCCGCGTCGCACGCGCAGTACCTGCTGGCCCACCTGCCCGACGCCCAGCTGTGGCTGCGGCCCCGCGACGGGCACATCTCGGTGCTCAACGCGCTGCCCACCGCGCTCGACTGGCTGCTCGCGCAACCCCGGTGACTCCCGGTGTCGCCGGCGGACGGTCAGGATGCCTCTTCCAGCGCCCGTTCCAGATCCGCGCGCTTCATCTTCGAGCGGCCCTTGATCTCGCGTTCCTTGGCCAGCTCGTCGAGTTCGGCCTTGGTGAGGTCCGCGAGCTGCGGCCCCTTCTCCTTCTTGCCACGCCGCTTCCCGTTCTTCACGCTGCGCTGCAGTGCCTCGAACAGGTCGACCACCTTCGTCGGCTCCGCGGCCTCGGTGGCCGGCGTGACCTTGTCGCCCTTGCGCTTGGCCTCGATCAGCTCGTGGACGCGGTCGGTGAAGGTGTCGCGGTAGTCCTCGGGCCGCCAGTCCTCCGTCAGCGCCTCGATGAGGTCCACGGCCATGTCGAACTCCTTGCCGCGCGCCGGCGCCTTCTCCGGCAGGTCCGGCAGCGACTTCTCCCGGTCCCGCAGGTCCGCGGCGAAGTGCAGCGTGTCGAGCAGCATCACCCCGTCGCCGGCCCGCACGAGCGCCAGGTACTCGCGCCCGCGCAGCACGAACTTGGCAACCCCCGCCTTGTCCGTCTTGGCCATCGCCGCGAGCAGCAGTGAGTACGGCTTGTCGTAGTCGGAACTCGCGGGGGCGAGCCAGTAGGTGCGGTCGAAGAACATCGGGTCGATGCCGGCGAGGTCGGCGAACGCCTCGACGTCGAGCGACTTGCTGCGCCCGGGGGCGATCTCGTCGAGCTCCTCGGGCTCGACCAGCACGTAGTCGCCGTCGTCGAGCTCGTAGCCCTTCACGATCTCGGCCAGCTCCACCTCGTCGCCGGTGCGCTCGTTCACCCGCCGGTAGCGGATGCGGTCGCTCGTGCCGCGCTCGAACTGGCGGAAGTGCACGGTGTGGTCCTCGATCGCGCTGTAGAGCCGCACCGGCACCGTCACCAGGCCGAGGGTCAGCGAGCCGCTCCAGACGGGCCGTTTCGGTGCCATGACGCACTCCTTTCCCGACTGGGGACTACCCGCTTTCGCCCGCGCCGACGCATCGCCCGCGTCAGGCCAGGCGTTCCAGCAGCTCGTCGTGCCCGCCCGCGCGGCGCAGCTTGCGCGGGTCGGGGCGGCCGAGGGAGTGGTCGGCCGCGCGCAGCGCCACCAGGAAGCGCTCGACGGCGGCGGGCTCGGCGAGCACGTCGTCAGCGTCGAGGTAGGCCAGCACGATCAGGTCCTCCCCGCACGAGGCCTCGATCGCCGCCGACCAGCCGTGCACCTCGTCCCACAGCAGCGCCAGGTCCCGGTCGGGGAACCGCTCGAGCCGCCGGTCGAGGGCGACGTAGGCCGAGACGGGCACGTCGAGGTCGACCGTGCAGGACTCCAGTCCCACGCCGACCGCGGCGGCCACCCGGGAGAGGTAGCCGCGCAACGCGCGGTCGAAGCCGTGGTCCACGCCGAGGTCCGTATCCACGAAGCTGCTCACGACGGACACCCTCTCTGTCGCCGGGGAAGGGGATCGCCCTGGGGCGAGCATCGGCTACCCGGTTCCGGGTCGCGTCACACCCCATTTTCGGGTGATTTTCCTGCCATACGGGCGATCCGGCGTGAGTGGCTCCGATCGGACGCGCCCCGGTCCGGCGACCGGAACCCCTCGTGAGCGCGCGGCTACCGTCCGGCCAGCCGCCGCACAGCCGCGACGATCTCGCGGTTCGGCACACCCTTCGCGAGGTACTCGACGGCGCCCGCGCTCTCCATGGAGGCCATGGACGCGTAATCGGAGTAGGCGGAGAACGCGAGCACCGCCGTCCCCGGGCAGCGGGCCGCGATCTCACGCGCGGCGCGGGCCCCGCCGCCACCGGGCATGCGCACGTCGAGCACCGCGACGGCGGGCCGGTGGCGCTCGGCGAGCGTGATCGCGTCTTCGGCGTCGCGCCCGACTCCGACGACCTCGATGTCGGGCTGCTCGTCGAGCACCTCGCGCAGGGCGTCGCGGATCATGTCGTCGTCGTCGCTGATCACGACGCGCAGGGGGCCGGTCACCGCTGCTCGTCCGGGGCGCTCGGCAGCCAGAACTCCACGGTCGTCCCTTCACCGGGTTCGCTGGACATCGACCACCAGCCGTGGGCCGACTCGGCGCGTTCGCGCATCTCGATCAGTCCGAAGTGGTCGCGGCCGGGGTCGGTACCGGTGACGGCGGTGCCGACCCCGTCGTCGGTCAAGCGGAACAGCGTGCCCCTGTCTACTGTGGACAACGAAACCTCCACTCGCGACGCGCGGGCGTGCTTGTGCACGTTGGTGAGCGCTTCCTGGCAGATCCGGTACCCCGTCACGGCGGCTTCCGAGGTGGGCTCGGCCGTGAGGCCGTGGCGCAGGGTGTACTGGAGCCCCCAGCCGGGCAGGACCTCTTCGAGGTAACCGGTGAGCGCGACCACTAGCCCGTGGCGGTCCAGGTCCGGCGGTCGCAGCCGGGAGACGAGCGTGCGCAGCCGGTCGACCGCCGCGCGCACCGACTCGTCGAGCGCGTGCACGCCCTCACGGTGCTCCTCAGGCAGCCGGTCGGCCAGCAGCTGCAACCGCATGCCGACGGCGACCATCGACTGGATCGAGTCGTCGTGCACGTCCCACGCGATGCGCCGCCGCTCCACCTCCTGGGCGTCCACGAGGTGCCCGACCAGCCGGCGCCGCTGCACCAGGGCTTGCTCGGCGGTGCGGCGTTCGGTCATGTCGCGGGTGACCTTGCCGAACCCGTGGTGCGTGCCGGTGTCGTCGAACAGGGCGGTGATCACGACGTTGGCCCAGAACCGGGTGCCGTCCTTGCGCAGGCGCCAGCCTTCGTCCTCGAGCCGGCCTTCGGCGAGCGCGGTTTCGAGCTCGCGTTCGGGTTTGCGGGCGGCGATGTCCTCGGCGGGGTAGAACACGGAGAAGTGCCGGCCGATGATCTCGTGGGCGCGGTAGCCCTTGATGCGCTGGGCGCCGGCGTTCCAGCTGATGATGTGGCCGCCGGTGTCGAGCATGAAGATGCCGTAGTCGACCACGTCCTGAACCAGCAGGCGGAAGCGTTCCTCGCTCTCGCGCAGGGCCTCTTCGGCGGCGCGGCGTTCGGTCATGTCGCGGGTGACCTTGCCGAACCCCAGGTGGTTTCGCTCGTCGTCGAACAGCGCGGTGATCACGACGTTGGCCCAGAACCGGGTGCCGTCCTTGCGCAGGCGCCAGCCTTCGTCCTCGAGCCGGCCTTCGGCGAGCGCGGTTTCGAGCTCACGCTCGGGCTTGCGAGCGGCGATCTCCTCCGGCGGGTAGAACACGGAGAAGTGCTGCCCGATGATGTCCTCGGCCCGGTAGCCCTTGATGCGTTCGGCGCCCGCGTTCCAGGTGACGACGCGGCCGGTCGGGTCGAGCATGAAGATCGCGTAGTCGAGGACTCCCCGCACCAGCAGGCCGAGGTCGTCCACCGCGGGGTCGTCCATGCCCCAACTCTGCCTCATCCGGCTCACGGGAGCAGCCTCCGGTTCACTCGCGCGGAGCCCGGCCGAGCTCACACCAGACGACCTTCCCCGACACGCCGGACATGACGCCCCACGCGAGCGAGAGCTCCTGCACCAGCCGAAGGCCCCAGCCGCCGTCCGGACCGGACTCGCGAGTCGCCGGCAGCGCGGTGCTCTCGTCGGTGACCTCGAGCCGGACCACCGCGTCGCCGTACTTGAGCCGCAGCACGGGTTTCCCCTCGCCGTGCTGCACGGCGTTGGTGGCCAGCTCGGTCACGATCAGCAGCGCGTCGTCGGCCACGGCACCGAAGCCCCAGCCGGTCAGGGTCGTCCGGGTGAAGTCGCGCGCGAGCGCGAGACCGGCCACCGACTCGGGCAGCGCGCACTCGGCATCGACGGGCGCAGGAACCTCCACGTCGCCACTCTGCGCGAAACGCCCGTCGAGTGGCAGACGCAGATCAAGACCGCGTCACTGACGCAGGTGCATCAATCGAGCAGGCCCTCGCGCCGTGCGAGGGCGACCGCTTCGAGCTTCGAGCGCGCGCCGAGCTTCTCCAGCACGCGCTGCACGTGGTTGCGCGTGGTGTTGCGGGTGACGCCGAGGCGGTCGCCGATCTCCTCCGTGCTGGCGCCTTCCGCGAGCAACTGCAGCGTTTCCCGTTCCCGTGCGGTCAGCGCCGAGCCGTTGCCGCGGGCCCGGCCGGTGAGCTGGTCGAGCACGCCGGGCAGCAGGGCGGCGTCGAACACGACCTCGCCCTTGGCGACGCGCTGCACGGCCGACTCCAGCTGGTCCAGCGGCGCCGACTTGAGCAGCAGCCCCTGGCCGCCGGCCTCGGCCACGCGTGCGGCGACGGCGGGGGTGGCGTCGCCGGTGAGGACGAGGACGCGCGAGCCCAGCGCGGCGAGGTCGCCGATCGCGGCCACGGCGTCGCCGTCGGGCAGTCGCCGGTCGAGCACCACGACGTCCGGCCGCAGCCGGGCCGTGTCGGCTGTCGCGGCCTCGCGCGAGCTGGCGCGCCCGACCACGGAAATCGCGGGGGAGCGTTGCAGGGCGAGCTCGAGAGCCTGGGCCACCATGTCGTGGTCTTCGACGAGGAGCACCCGCACCGGGCCGGCGAACCGAGGCTCGACAGGCATGTCGCTGCCTTTCCACTTGGGACCGGGGACTGGGGGCGGGTCTCGAAGCTGACCACTTATCGTAACCGGGTGACCGCCTGGCCACCGTCCGGGCGGGTCAGGCTGTCGCCGGTCTCGCCGCGCCGGTCGGCACGGCGAAGCGGTCGACGACGTCGAGGGCGCTTTCCCGGTTCGCGAAGAGCCGGCGCTGGCGGTCGGCTCCGCCGCCGTCGCGAGCGAGCCGCGCGAGGCCTTCGAGGACGAACTCGGTGTCGCCGGCAGAACGGAGCGCGGGCGCGCAGAACTCGGCCAGCCGCTTGAGCACCTCCACGGCAGGCAGGAGGTCGCCGGTGGCCGGGTCGGGGCAATGGCCTGTGACGCCTTCGCGGGCGGCGCGCCAGAGCTGGCCGCGCAGCACCTCGTTGGACAGGTGCGGGGGATCTCCGGCGTCGAGCACCGTGGCCACGAGTGCGCGGCACAGCACGGCGAGCAATGTGGCCTCTTCGGCGGTGGCGGCGACGTCTGCGACGCGGAACTCGACTGTCGGCTGCTTCTCCGACAGGCGCACGTCCCAGTAGACCATCCCGCGGTCGAGGATCGCGCCCGCGCGCAGCCACGCGTCCACGACGCCCTCGTAGTCGGCGTGCGAGGCGAAGCGCGGCGGGGGCCCGGCCGAGGGCCAGCGCGCCCATTCCTGGTTGCGCCAGCTGCAGTAGTCGGTGTCGATGCCGTCCGCGATCGCCGAGTTGGCCGTGACGGTGAGCAGCGCGGGCAGCCACGGCCGCACGTGCCCGAGCACTCGCGTGCCGGTCTCCGGGTCGGGCACGGCGACGTGGACGTGGCAGCCGCAGGTGAGCGTGGCGCGCGCGGTGGCGCCGAAGTGCGCGGCCATCCGCCGGTAGCGCGGGGTCGCGGTGATGGCCGGGAGCTCGCCGGCGGAGACGGGCGGACTCGCGCAGGGCAGGATCCGCAGCCCGCGCCGGTCGGCCGCGCGGGCGAGCGAGGTGCGCATCGCCTGCAGCTGCTCGACGGCTTCGTCGCGGGTCACGCAGATGCCGGTCGCGGTCTCGGCCTGCGACTTGGTGAGCTCCTGCTGGAGATCTCCCACGCCGCTGTCGCCGGCCGAGTCCAGCACGGCGTCGGCCGCGTGCACCGGGCGTCCCCGGTCGTCGACGACGAGGAACTCTTCTTCGATCCCGAAGGTGAGCACGTCGGCCATGGTGGTCCTTTCCGCGTCCTTTTCGGGGTCAGCCCGTGCGCTCGGCGCGGGCCTGGTCGGCGAAGCAGTCCCACGCCTGGCTCACCAGCGCCGGGTGCGCCAGCAGGTCCACCGTGGTCCTGCCGAGCGCCGCGGCCGCCGCGAGGAGCACCGAACGGGCCCGCGGGGACGCGGCCGCCGCGGCGAACTCCGGCGTGCGCTCGGCGTGGCCGGGGTCGAGGATCGCGATGAAGGGGTGGATCGTGGGCACCTTCAGGCTGACGTCGCCGACGTCGGAGGAACCGGGGAACACACCCGGATCCGGCGGCGTCGCGTGGATGCCGCGCGCGGCGAGGTGGCGGGCGAAGTGGGCCGACAGCACAGGGTTGTCGCGCAAGTGCGCGCAGCCGGGGCCGAGCGGCTCGGTCTCGGCTTTCGCGCCCGTGGCCAGGGCCGAGCCCTCGGCGCACGCCGTCACGTCGGACACCAGTTTTTCGAGCGCGGCGGTGGTCGGCGCGGACAGCCCGAACCACGCCTCGGCCAGGTCGGGCACGACGGCGGTGGACTCGCCGCCGCGCGTGATGATGCCCTGCACGTGGAAGCCGGCGGGCAGGCGCGACTGCAGTGCCGCGACGGCGGTGAACGTCTGCACGAGCGCGGCCACCGCGTCGACACCGCGGCGCGGCACGGCGGTCGGGTGTGCGGCGCGGCCGTGCACGGTCACCCGTACGTCTGTACGGGCGGTCAGCGGCGCCCACGTCCAGGAGTGCGTGCCTGGGTGAAAGACCAGTGCCGCGTCGACGTCGTCGAACACCCCGGCGGCGGCGAGGGCGGCCTTGCCCGTGGCCGGTTCCGCGGCGGGGCAGCCGACGACGAGGATCGAGCCGCGTTCGTCGCCGGTGACGGCCCGCGCGGCAAGCGCGGCCCCGAGCCCGGCGGCCGCGACGAGGTTGCGCCCGCTCGCGTGCCCGAGGCCGGGCACCGCGTCGTACTCCAGCAGCAGCGCCACGCACGGCCGGGTTTCGCCGTGGCACGCGGTGAACGCCGTGGTCAGGTCCGCCACGCCGGGCTCGACGGCGAAGCCCGCCTCGGCCAGCTCGCCGGTCAGCGCGCGGACGGCCTCGTGCTCGGCGTTGGCCGGCTCGGGGCCGGCGTGGAGCGCGCGGGCGATCGACCACAGCCGCTCGTCCAGCCGCTCGATCTCCTCGTCGACCCGCTCGTGCCGGGTTTCGTCCGCCTCCATGTGCCACAAATACCCACCCGGCTCCGATTCGATACGGGCGGGGTCCGCGAGTGGGTAATTCGGCCGTGTGCCCGGCGCGGTGGGTGGGGAATTCTCGACGGGAAAGCAGCCGAGTCGGACGGAGCAGGCATGACAGCGGGAAGTTACCGGGTGAGCTCGCCCGAAGTGTCGTCGATCGTGAAGGACGTGGAGAGCCTGGGCTCCTCGGCGTTGTCCTCGACGCGCGACCTCGAGTCACTCGTGATCGACGCGCTCTCGTTCGCCGGGATCGGCAGCGGGGTGGCCGCGGCGAACTCGACGCTGCAATCGCAGCTGGTCTCCTCGCTCGGCAAGTTCGTGAACCTCATCGGCGAGGTCAGCGGCAAGGTCCAGTCGGCGGTGCAGGGGTACACCGACGCCGACACGGCCGTGGCGCAGGGGCTTGGCGGCGGTACGCAGGCTGCTGCTGGTGGCGGCGCGGCCGCTCCGGCTGCCGCGCCGACGCAGCTGGACGACCGCGTCGTCGACTCGATCATGCGGTTGGAAGGCGCGACCGGCGAGCAGGGCGGCGTGCCCGAGGTCTACGGCTTCCGCCAGAACATGCACAACGGCTAGGACGAGATCACGGCCGTGCGCAACCAGTACGGCATCGGCAGCGCCGAGGAACACGCCGTCGTCGCGCGCCTCATGTCGGCCAACGCCCGCACGGCCGGCGCCCTCGCCTTCACCGACCCCGGCACCCAGGCCGCCGTGATGTCCGGCGCGCACATGCGCGGCGCCGGCGGCGTGCGCGCCATCCTCAACCACATGGGCGGCGCCGACATCGTCCGCAGCGCGGGCACCCTCGACCCGGCCGCGGTGCAGCACATCCAGGGCCTCACCCCCGAGCAGTTCCAACAGGACTTCCACGACGCCCGCATCGAGTACGACCGCCAGGTCTACGGCGCCACGACCACCACGCAGGGCGGGCACACCCAGAACTGGTGGGACCGCTACGGCAACGGCCTCACGCAGCGCTACGACCGTGAACAGCAGGAGTTCGGTAATTTGGCCTCGGCGCCGCCGAGGCGTGCGAGATCGCTTTGAGCCGGCTGTGTTGTCTGCCTCGGCTCCGCCGAGGCGTGCGAGATCGCTTCGAGCCGGCTTCTTCCCTCCCGATTTTCACGCGGCCCAGGGGCCGCGTGAAAATCGCTCAGTCCAGAAGCCGGCGCGATCTCGCGTGGGGGTTGCGCCGGGAGTCGGCGTGATCTCGCGTGGGGGTTGCGCCGGGAGCCGGCGTGATGTCGCGTGTGGGGTGGGGCGGGAGCCGGCGTGATCTCGCGTGTGGGGTGGGGCGGGCGAGGGCGGCGCGATGGGGGGTCACTCGGTGGGTGGTTCGCGCAGGAGAGCGGCGATGCGCCGCAGGGGCCGACGGGCGATGGCGCCGAGGCGGGTGCCGTCGGTTTCGGCGTTGTGCAGGATGGCGGCTTTGGCGGTGGCGAGGGCCGACGGGTCGGGCGTGCCGGTGAGGACGGCGGTCACGGCATCGGAGAGGGAGCCCGCGACTTCGGACGTGTCGATCGGTTCGCCGCGGGCGGCGAGTTCGGTGGTGTCCTCGAAGTGGATGCGCACGAGGGTGCCGATGTCGGCGGCGGTGCGGGCGAGGGGCACGAGCGTGGCGAGGTGGTCGGTCTCGGTCCGGCGCCACCACGGGTGGCAGCGCACGGCTTTCCGCGCCAGGGCGAGCTTTCCGGGCAACGCTCGGGCGCGGGTCTCGACCGCGCGCACCGATTCCTCGCCGACCGGCGCCCGGAGGTTCTGCGCCAGCTCGGCCGCGGTCTCGTGGAGTTCTTTCACGAACGTGCGGGCCGGGTTCGCGGGCAGCAGCAGGGGCGCGAGCACCACGGTGACCCCGGCGCCGACGGCCGTCTCCC
Organism: Amycolatopsis sp. NPDC051373; assembly: GCF_040689465.1. Classification (NCBI taxonomy): domain Bacteria; kingdom Bacillati; phylum Actinomycetota; class Actinomycetes; order Pseudonocardiales; family Pseudonocardiaceae; genus Amycolatopsis; species Amycolatopsis sp. NPDC051373. The sequence continues at coordinate 38,275 of NZ_JBFBAE010000020.1, forward strand.
ACAGGCGCGACACCGCGTAGGAGTCCGGGTCGGTGCTGGCGAACACCAGCAGCGCCGACACGGCGACCTGGATGTTGAGCGTGCCGCCGATCCGCAGCACGATGCCCACGGCGAGTGCCAGGGCCAGCACGAGTGCGAGCGCCCCGGCCGACGGGTGGACCACCCGCAGCACGAGGATCCCGATCGACAGCCCGCACACCACGCCGGCCAGGCGCGCCAGGGACACGTTGAACGTCGAGTACGGGGCGTCCCGCATGGACACCAGTGGCACGATCACCGCGTACACCGGCGGCTGCCGCGCACCCAGCCACACGCAGATCTGCCACGCCACGGCCGCCGTCACCACGATCCGCAGCGCGAACGGACCGTCCGCACGCAGCAGCTCGCCCGCGCGGCCCATGTGACGGGCGAGGACTTCGGTCATCTCCTCATGCTCGGGCCGGACGGGGGATTCGTCCAGCGGACCCGGCGGCTAGCGACCGCGGCCCATGTGACGGGCGAGGACTTCGGTCATCGCCCCGCCGTGTTGTCTGCCTCGGCTCCGCCGAGGCGTGCGAGATCGCCTCGCGCCTGGCTCGCGGAATTCCGAAGTCGGCCGCGAGGGCATCCGCGCGGGTCTCGGTGGTCGCCATTGGCCCATCCTCGGGCCAAGCCTCGGATCCGTCTAGCGGTCGGCCACGAACGGTAGAGATCGGTACCAGATCTGGCCGATCACCGAACCGAGGTCCTGGATGCGCTCGGGCCGCGGGGTCACGGGCAGGAGTCCGATGTGGACGTAGGCCATCTGCTCGATGAGGGAGCCGAGCGCTTCGGCGTGGAGCTCGTACTGGGTTTCGTCGATCACGCCGTTCTCGTGCAGCCGCCGCAGCCAGCGTTCGGTGCGGTGCACGAAGCCGGACCGCACCTGCAGCCACAGTTGCAGGAACCCCTCGTTCTCGCTCGCCGCCGCGGCTTCGCGCATCACGCGCAGGAGGTGGCGGTTGCGCGCATACGAGTGCAGGTACGCGATGGTCTGCTCCACCAGGTGGTGCTGTTCGTCGCCGGAGCGCGGCGCGGTGGCCGAGGCCGCGGCGAGTTCTTCCAGCGCCGGCTGCAGGGCCGCGAGGAAGATGTCGTCGAGGCTGGTGAAGTGGCGATAGAAGTTTCCCTGCGCGGTGTCGGCCCGGTTGGTGATGTCCGAGACGCGGGTGCGCGTGTAGCCGTACTCGGAGAAACACGCCGTGGCCGCCTGCACGAGCTTGTCCCGGGTCTGCGCGCCGCGTTTGTTGGGGCGCTTGTCCACCGCGTCGGGCTGCAGCGCGGCGATCAGCTCGCGGACGCGCACGCGCGCGGCCTCCGCCCGGTCCTCGCCGGTCGTTTCCTGCGTGCTACTGCTCATCTTCTGCTCACCCAACCGGTCATTCGCGTCCGCTGACCTTACTGTGCCGATCGTTACTAATCCGACCACAGTCACGGCCGAATGGCTTCGCGGCAACGGCTACGTGCCGCGGGGGGCCTACTTTTTGGCCGGATCAGTACTGCGCACCAGTGCGAGCAGCTCGGGCAGCGCGCCGTCGCCGCCGGTCCGCGCGGAGGCCCACTCCGTGAGCGTCGCCGCGGGGCCGTCGGAGGTCGTGCCCGCTCCGCTCGCCCGGTCTCCGTCGAGCACCGCGCCGGTCGTGCCGTCGACGGTCACGAGGCGGCCGCGCAGCGCGTCGAGGGTGCCGTCGCCGCAGCCGACCACGCACGGGATGCCCGCCTCGCGGCACACGAGCGCCGCGTGCGAGGTCGACCCGCCGTGCTCAGTCACGACGGCGGCCGCGGCGAACATCGCCGGCACGTCCTCCGGGGAGGTGAACGGCCGCACGAGCACCACCGCGGTTCCGTCGTCGGCGGCGTCCAGCGCTTCGTCGGGGTCGGTCACGACCTTGCCCACGCCCAGGCCGGGCCCCGCGCCGGTGCCGCGGGCCAGCTCGACGCCCTCGGCCGCGCCGGCCGTCTCCAGCAGCTGCGTGGCCTGGGCGGGGGTGACGCGCGCGAGCGCCGTGTCGGTGTCGATCAGGCCTTCGCCGACGAGGTCCACGGCGATGCGCGCCGCCGCGCCGGGTGTGCGTTTGCCGGCCCGGGCCTGCAGCACGTAGAGCGTGCCGGACTCGATCGTGAACTCCACGTCGACCATGTCGCGGTACTCACGCTCCAGCACTCCGGCCAGGCGGAGCAGCTCAAGGTGGTTGCCCGGCTGCGTGCGCGCCAGCTCGTCGAGCCGCGCCGGAGTGCGTTCGCCGGACACGACGTCCTCGCCCTGCGCGCGGGCCAGCCACTCGCCGTAGACGCCGGGCTCGCCGGTGCCGGGGTCGCGGCTGAACAGCACCCCGGTGCCGGACTCGGCGTCGCGGTTGCCGAACGCCATGGCCTGCACGGTCACGGCCGTGCCGCCGAGATCGGTGATGCCGTGGTGCTGGCGGTAGCTCACCGCGCGCGGCGAGAACCACGAGCGGAACACGGCGCCGATCGCCGCGCGCAGCTGCTCGCGCGGGTCCTCGGGCGGCGGGCCGCCGACGATGCCGGAGTACGAGCGCTCGAACCGCTCCCACGTGTCCGCGGCCCACTCGGGGTCGCCCGACTGCTCGGCCAGCGCGTCGCGCAGCTCCCGCGTCAGGCCGAGGTTGAGGACGGTGTCCATCATCCCGGGCATGCTGCGGGCGGCGCCGGAGCGCACGGAGACCAGCAGCGGCCAGCCCGGTCCGCCGAAGCGGCGGCCGGTCCGTTCCTCCAGGTGCGCCAGGCGGTCGAGGACCCGCGCCCAGACGTCGTCGGGCAGCGTGCCGCCCGCGTGGTAGGCGGTGCAGACGTCCACGGTGATCGCGAACGCCGGCGGCACCGGCAGGCCGAGCGAACGCATCCGGTTGAGGCTGTGGGCCTTGCCGCCCACGAGGTCGCGGCCCAGCGGGCGCGTGCCGTCGAGGGGGAGCACGGTCTCGGTCGGCTCGGGAGGCGCCGTGGTGGTCACCGGGTGGTCCTTTCGGTGCTGGGCTCGACGGCACTGGGCTCGACGGTGCTGGGCTCGACGGTGCTGGATGGGGGCACCGCGGCCAGGTGCGTGCGCGCGGCGGCCAGGCCGCCTTCGACGGGCAGATTGATGCCGTTGACCCAGGAGGCCGCGGGGCTGAGCAGGAACGCGGCCGCTGCGGCTACCTCGCCGGGTTGGGCGTGCCGCCCGACCACCGCGCCGGCGCGGTCGATCGACTCGGCGCCCATCGACGCGCGGAAGTCGGCCAGGATCGGCGTGTGCACGGGGCCGGGGCTCACGCTCACCGCGCGGGCGCGCGGCAGCAGCCGGGCGGCCAGCCGCGCGCTCCACGCGACGAGCGCGGCTTTCGACGTGTCGTAGGCGGCAGCGCCCGACAACGGGTACTCCGCCAGCCAGTCCGCCAGCTCGACGTCACTGTCCACAGTGCACAGCCGGTCGAGGGCTTCGGCCGGCAGAGTGTTGCGGTGGGCGGCGATGGACGCCACCGTCACCACGGCGCCGCCCTCGGCCAGGCGTGGCAGCAGCGCTTCGGTGAGCACGCGGGTGCCGACCACGTTCACCGCGAGCACGGTCGCGGCGGGCGCGGTGCCGGGCACGCCGGCGACGTTCGCGATGCCGTCCAGCTCGGTGACGCTCGCCGCGACCTCGCGCACGGCGGCGAAATCGGTGAGGTCCACCCGCAGGGCCCGGTCCACGGGCATGGGGATCTCGGCGCGGTCGACGCCGATCACAGCCACGCCTTCGTCGGTCAGCTGCCGGGCCAGCGCGAGGCCGACGCCGGAAGCGGCGCCCGTGACGAGGATCCGGCGCGTCATCGCAGCACCGCCTGCACCGCGGTGAGGTCGGCAATGCCCTCGGCGCCGAGCTCCCGGCCGTAGCCGGAGGACTTCCGGCCGCCGAACGGCACGCCGGGGCGCTCGCGGGTGCGCACGCCGTTGATCTTGACCTGGCCCACGCGCAGCGTCCGCGCGAAGCTCTCGGCCCGGTCGGGGTCGGCCGACCAGACCTCGGCGGACAGGCCGAAGTCGCTGTCGTTCGCGACCGCGGTGGCGTCCGCCTCGTCGGTGTAGGACTGCACGACGAGCACGGGACCGAACACCTCCTGGCGCACCAGCGGATGCCGGGCGTCGAGTCCGAAGTAGACGCGCGGGCCGACGAAGAACCCGCGTGAGGGCAGCAGTTGAAGCGGCGGCGTCACCGCGCGGTCGTCGCCGGCGGTGTCGAGCAGGTGGCGCACCCGGTCGCGCTGGCGTGCCGAGGCCAGCGGCCCGAACGTGGTGGCCGGGTCACGCGGATCGCCGGCGACCACGGCGTCGAGCGCGTCGACGACGAGTGCTTCGACGTCGGCGAGCGCGCTGCGTGGCACCACGATCCGCGTGGTCGCGTTGCAAGCCTGGCCCGAGTTCACGAGGCCGCTCTTCACCGCCGCCGCAACGGCGCGCGCCAGATCCGCGTCCGGCAGTAGCACCGCGGCCGACTTCCCGCCCAATTCCAGTGTGGTCGACGCGGTGTGCCCAGCGGCGAGCGCGGCGATCGCCTGCCCGGCCGGGACGCTGCCGGTGAAGGACACGTGGGCCACGCGCGGATCGGCCACGAGCGCCTCGCCGGTGACCGGCCCGGTGCCTTGCACGACCGAGAACACTCCCGGCGGGAACCCGGCTTCCAGCGCGGCGGCCGCGATGAGGTTCGCGTCGAACGGCGTGGCCTCACTCGGCTTGAGCACCACGGTGTTGCCGGCGGCGAGCGCGGCGCCGACCTTCGCGATGATCTGGTGCGCGGGCATGTTCCACGGCGTGATCGCGCCGACCACGCCGAGCGGCACGCGGTGCAGGTGCGCGCCGTCGATCTTCTCGGTCCAGCCGAATGCCCGCGTGGCCGTGGCGAACGCGCGCAGCACCCGCGGCGGCAGGTCGCCCTGGCTCGCCGTCGCGAGCGTGGCGGGCATGCCCATCTCGCGCGTGATCAGCGCCGCCAGCTCGCCCGAGCGGGCCTCCAGCAGGTCGGCCAGCCGGTCGAGCAGGTCCGCACGATCGGCCGGGCCGGTCCGTTCCCACGCCGGGAGCGCCGCTTCGGCCGTGGCGACGGCCTCGGCGGTGAGGCCAGGACCGGCCTCGGCCGTCTCGCCGACGGGCTGCGCGGTGTACGGGTCGACGACGGGGATCGCCGGGCCGTTCGGCGTCCGCCACTCACCGCCGACGAGGCAGGCCGCGCGCCCCAGCCACTGCTCAGCCACGGTCGTTCACCAGCCGCACCGGCAGCCGCTTCACGCCGCGGAAGAAGTTGCTGCGCAGTCGTTCCGGCGGCGCCTGCACGTCCACGCGCAGGCTGCGCTCACGCAGGCGGCGCAGGAACAGCTGCGCCTCCAGCCGCGCGAGGTGCGCGCCGAGACAGGCGTGCACGCCCCAGCCGAAGCCGAGGTGCTCGTTGGGCGCGCGCTCGGCGCGGAACTCGTCGGGCGCGGCGAACACCGTCTCGTCGCGGTTGCCCGAGGCGAACCACAGCACCACCTTCTGCCCGGCCTCGATCGTGCGGCCGTGCAGCTCGACGTCACGCGTCGCGGTCCGCCGCATGCACAGCACCGGCGACACCCAGCGCACCATCTCCTCGACCGCGCCCGGGATCCGGTCCGCGTCGGCGCGCAGTGCGGCCCACTGCTCTTCGAACGCGCCGAACGCGATCATCCCGCCGGTGAGCAGGTTCCGCGTGGTCTCGTTGCCGGCGACCATGAGCAGCAGGTAGTACGCGTCGAGCTGGCCGCGGTTGAGCGGCTCACCGCCCGGCGCGGCGTGGGCGAGCACGCTCACCAGGTCCTCGGCCGGGTTCGCCCGCCGTTGCGCCTCCAACTCGTGGAAGAACGAGAAGATCTCGTCGCGCGCTCGGGCGGCGGTCTCCGGGCCCGTGCTGTATTCCGGGTCGTCGGACGCCATCTGGTTGGTCCAGCGCTGCATGTGCGGGCACGCCTCGGGCGGCGCGCCGAGCAGGCGGCCGATCACCAGCAGCGGCAGCTGGGCGGCCACCGTGTGCACGAAGTCGAACGTGCCGCCCTGGGCCAGCGCGGTGTCGAGCAGCTCGTCGATGACCGTGACGATGTCGCCCTCGAGCGGCCGGACCTTCGCGGGCCGCACGTGCGGCACCACGAGCTTGCGCAGCGCCCCGTGGCGCGGCGGGTCCATGTTGTGGATGCTGGGTTCGCCGTGCCCCTCGGCGCGGCGGTCCGGGATCTGCGTCCCTTCGGCGGAGGAGAAGCTCTCGTGGTCGGCGGCGATGCGCTTGATGTCCGCGTACCGCGTCACCGACCAGAAACCGCGGCCGCCGGGTTCGTCGTTCCAGTGCAGCGGATCGTGCTCACGCAGCTCACGGAACGCCTCGTGGTCGGAGCCCGATGCGAACAGGTCCAGATCCATGAGGTCGACGGCTGTCGCGCCGGACGTCTGTTCGGACACCGCTGTCCCTTCTGTTGCGCCTTGCTGGATTGCGAACGCTCAATCACTACATCACATCGCGTCGGAGAACGGAAGGGCTAAGCAAGAGCGTTGCGGTGGCGCTCGTTCGTGACATAGCATTCACAAACAATCGAGAAGGAGGTCGATGGCGTGTACCCCGCCCCGATTGCGCGCGAGCGGCCCGGCGCCCGGGCGTACGTGATGGCGCCGAGCGGCGCGAGCCTCACCTACGCCGAACTCGAGGCCCGCTCCAACCAGGTCGCGCACCTGCTGCGCGAGCGGGGGATCGGCCCCGGCGGCGCGCTGCTGCTCGTGCTCGAGAACCGGCTGGAGTGGCCGGTGCTCGTCGCCGCGGGAATGCGCTCCGGACTCTACGTGACCCCGGTGAACTGGCACCTGCGCAGCGGCGAGCTCGGCCCGCTGCTTGCGGAGGCGGTGGGCGACGGTGTCTCGTGCGCGATCGTCACCAGCGCCCGCTGCGCCGACGTCGTCGCCGAGGCCCTGCGCGAGGTCGGCAAGCCGGCGCTGCTGCTGTCCGTGGACCCCGGCGGCGAGCCGGAGTTCCTCGGCGACGCCGTGGCCGGCCTGCCCGAGACGCCGATCGATGGTGAGCTGCTCGGCGCGCGGGTGCTCTACAGCGGCGGCAGCACCGGGCGGCCCAAGGCGTTCCGCCAGCAGCTGCTCGGCGTGCACCCGGGCGACGCGCCCGCCCGCCACACGGGGCTCGCGGCGAAGCTGGAGCTGGCCGCTGACACCGTGTTCCTCTCGCCGGCGCCGAACTACCATGCCGCGCCGTTCACCTTCCAGCTCATCACGCTCTCGCTCGGCGGCACCGTGGTGTGCCTCGACCGCTTCGACGCGGAGGGTTCGCTCGCGGCGATCGCGGCGCACGGCGTGACGCATTCGCAGTGGGTGCCCACGATGCTGCTGCGGCTGCTGCGCCTTTCGCCGGAGGCCCGCTCGCGCCACGACCTGAGCAGCCACCGCGTCGCGTTCACCTCCGGCGCGCCGTGCCCACCCGAGGTGAAGGCGGCGGTGATGGACTGGTGGGGGCCGATCCTGCACGAGTACTACGGCGCGTCCGAGGGCTACGGCCACACCTACGTCGGCCCGCACGACGCGCTGGCGCATCCGGGCACGGTGGGGAAACCGTTGTCCGGCAGCGTGCACGTGACCGACGACGCCGGGCGCGAGGTCCCGGCGGGCACCGTCGGGAAGGTGTGGTTCGCGCCGGGCGGCTCGGCCTACCGCAACGCGGGCGACGCGGGCGCCGACCTGCGCAGCGTCGGCGATCTGGGCCGGCTCGACGAGGACGGGTTCCTCTACCTCGTCGGCCGCGAGGGACACACGATCATCTCCGGCGGCGTGAACGTCTACCCGACCGAGGTCGAGGACACCCTGCTCACCCACCCCGCGGTGGCCGACGCAGCCGTGATCGGCCTGCCCGACCCCGAGTTCGGCGAAGGTGTGACGGCCGTCGTCGAACTGGCCGGCGAGCGCGCCGGCAACGTGAGCGGGGCCGAGCTGATCGAGTACTGCCGCGAGCGGCTTGCCGGGTTCAAGGCGCCGCGGCGCGTCGAGTTCGTGGCGAGCCTGCCCCGGCTGCCGACGGGAAAGCTGAACAAAACCCTGCTGCGTGACCGAATCCTGTCCGTCGACTCCGGTGCAACCGGCGAAGGAGCGTGACCCATGACGACGTCCACCCGAGCGCGATTCCTCGTGCTCCACGCGTTGCGCGTGAAGGGCCTGGCTCCCGACCCCGTGCTGCAGGCGCTCACGGGGCTGCCCGCCGACGAAGTGGCCGCCGAGGTCGCCGCGCTGGTCGCGGACGGGCTCGCCGTGCGCCGGGAAGGCCGGCTCGCCGGAACCATGCCGACGCCGGCCGGCCGCGCCGCCCACCCGGAGCTGCTCGCGGCCGACGTCGCGGACTCCGCCGAGGCGATTTCCGCGGCCTACGAAGCTTTTCTGCCCGTGAACGGCGAGTTCAAGCGCGTCTGCTCGGCCTGGCAGCTGCGCCCGTCCGGCGAGCCGAACGACCACGCCGACGCCGGGTACGACGCCGGCGTGGTCGAGTCGCTGGCGGAGGTGGACGCGAAGGTGACCGGCTTGCTCGACGAGCTCACCGCGTCCGCCGGCCGATTCGGCACCTACCCGGTGCGCCTCGCCGGCGCGCTGGAGCGCGTGCGGGCGGGGGAGACCGCGGCGTTCGCGCGGCCGATGGCCGACTCGTATCACGACATCTGGATGGAACTGCACCAGGACCTCCTGCTGTCCGCCGGCCGGGAACGCTCGGCCGCCGACGAAGGCTGACTTTGTGAAACGCTGAGCCCCAAGGGAAAGGGCCTGCACCCCACGCGGAGTGCAGGCCCTTTCCCTTGCCGTGCCTAGACTTCCAGCACCGTGACGGTGCCGGTGGTGCCGTCGACCTCGATGAGGGCGCCGTCCGGGATCCGGGCCGACGCGGCCGTCGCCGAGACCACACACGGAATGCCGAGCTCGCGGCTCACGATCGCGGCGTGGGAGAACGGCGCGCCGACGTCCACGACCACCGCGGCGGCCGGCACGAACAGCGGCGTCCACGACGGGTCGGTCAGCGGGGCCACCAGGATCTCGCCGGGCTCCAGGGCCGACGGGTCGTCGGCGTTCGTGACCACGCGGGCGCGCCCGCGCGTGGAGCCGTTGCAGCCGGGCACGCCCTGGATGACCTCGCCGGCGACGGCGGGCCGCACCTCACGGCCCGAGCGGCGCGGCCAGTTCTCCACCGGCTCCGGCTGGCCCACCACCACGAACGGCGGCTCGCGGTCGAACAGGTCCAGGTATGCCGCTTCTCGGTCGCGCAGCGTCGTGCTGAAGCTCGCCGGGTCGGCCAGGAACGCGTCGAGTTCGCCGGCGAACAGCATGAAGATCTGCTCGGGGCGCTCCAGGTGCCCTTCGGCGGTGAAGCGGCGGCCCAGCTCGAGCGCGGGCAGGCGCAGCTCGTGCATGACCATGGCGCACGACGTGCGGCCGCGTTCCCGGCCCCGCAGCCACAGCGCGGCCGCGTGCAGCACGGCCTCGAACTGGCCCAGTGCCTCGTCGTTGCCCGCCAGGGCAGCGCGTACGCCGGTGGAGGCCGCTTCGCGCTGCGTGACGCGTTCGGCGTTCTTCACCGCGGGCGACGCGGAGTCGTCGGCCTGGCGCATGCGGTCCACAGTGGACAGGACAAGTGAAGGCTTCACGCCCCAGGTCTTCGCGCGGATCTCCCACTCCGACGGGCCGCGGAAGTCCCATGCCGCCAGGAACTCGTCGAGCCGGCGCGTGAACGCCACGACCTCGGGGTCGCCGCTCGCGCGCAGGCGCTCGATCAGGCTGTCCTGGCCCTCGTCGAACAACGCGGCCACCGGGCCGGTGCGGGCCAGGCGCGAGAGCGCCCACATGCCGGTGGACGGGCCGGTCGAGTCGATGTCGCCGATTCCGGCCACGAGCGTCAGCGCGAGCTCCGGCTGGCCGATCGCCTCCGTGAACTGCGCGACGGCACCCAGGCCGACGCCGGCCTTGAGGCTCGCCTCGATGTGGCGGCTCAGCAGCGGCCGGAGCACGTCGCCGAACGAGGTGATCCGCTCGCGCAGCTGCTGGTTGCCCAGGTCGGCGATGGCGGGGCGGTTCTTGCGGATGTCCTCGACGGTGCCGCGGTCGGCGTCGTAGGCCGCGAGGTCCGTGGCGCCGAGGACCTGCTCGGCCAGCCACTGCCCGGCCGTGGCCTCGAACTCGGGGTTCTCGTCGAAGTCGCGCTTTTCGCTTTCGTAGGAGGGGATCCCCGGCAGGTCGCCGAAGTACTGCAGATCCACCGCCTCCGGCGTCATGCCGGGGACGCGCACGCCGAACAGGCGCATCAGGGACATGTTGATGTAGAGGTAGCTGCCGAACGCGGGGAGCACGTTGTGCTGCACGGCGGAGTCGTAGGTGGCATGGTCCCACACCCCGCACGCGACGAACGCGTCGTCCCAGCCGGGCGAGAGGTTCGCCTGGAAGCCCGCCGACGCGTTGAGCGGGCTGATCGGGTCGGGGAAGATCTCGCCGATGTTGGCGCGCGAGTAGATCGGGAAGACCGCCGACGCGTCGTCGTAGATGGGCCACTGGGTCATGGAGACCTCTCCTCGTCTTTGAGTTGGGCAGGTGAGTGGTAGTGGTGGGTTTTCTTGCGGTGCGGTGGCTCAGGCGGACGTGAGCCGCCGCCGTTCGAGGGCGAGTTGCCGGGGCAGTCCGAAAGCGACGGAGCCGACGTGCCGGCCGTCCGTCGAGTAGCGGGCGACGAACTTGTCCCCGGCGAGGTTGCCGTGCACGAGCTCCACGTGCTCGCCGCGGCCGGGCAGGCCGACGCCCTGGATGCGCAGGCCGCACTGGTCGGACCAGAACGAGGGCACGGCGTCGAACGGGGCCTGCGGCCCGTGCAGCAGCGTGCGCGCGGCCGCGGCGGCACCGAGCGCGGCGGTGGTCCAGTGCTCCACGCGCACCGCCTCGCCGAGCAGCGGGTGCGTCCAGCAGGCGACGTCGCCCGCGGCCACGACGTCCGGCACGACGGCGCCGGACTCGTCGAGCACGCGCAGGTACTCGTCGCAGCGGACGCCGCCGGACACGTCGACGCCGCTGCCGGCGAGCCAGCCGGTGGCCGGACGGACGCCGGTGGCGATGACGACCACATCGGCGCGCACCGCACGGCCGTCGGACAGCACCGCGCCGGTCACGCGGTCCCGGCCGAGGAACTTCACGACCTGGGTGCCGAGCAGCCAGCGCACGCCGCGCTCGCGGTGCAGGCGCTCGACGCGCCGGGCCACGTCTTCGCCGAGCACACGGATCAGCGGGTGGGGGAGCGGGTCGGCGACGGCCACGGGGAGGCCGAGGTCGCGGCACGTGGAGGCGAGCTCGCAGCCGATGAAGCCCGCGCCGAGCACCAGGACGCGGCCGGTGAGATCGGCTCGGAGGGCGCGGGCGTCGTCGAGCGTGCGCAGGACGTGCACGCCGGGCGGGCGGTTGAGGCCGGCGGGGATCACGGGGGTCGAGCCGGTGGCGATCACGAGACCCGTGAAGTCGAGCTCTTCGCCGTCTTCGAGGACGACGGTGCGGCCGCGCAAGGCGGCGACGGGGTTGCCGAGGCGCCAGGTGACTTCGGTGTCGGCTGTGTCGCTCTCGGACAGCGCCAGCGCGGTTTCCGCGGTGGCGCCGGTGAGCAGGCCCTTGGACAGCGGCGGGCGGTCGTAGGGCCGGTGCGCTTCGGCGCCGGCCACCACGATCTCGCCGCGGAACCCCTCGGCGCGCAGCGCTTCGGCGGCCCGCCAGCCGGCGAGCCCCGCTCCCGCGACCACGATCCGCACGGGCTACTCCGCGATCCGGATCGCGCGGGTCGGGCAGGCGCGGGCCGCGCGGTGCACCGCTTCGCGCACGTTCTCGACCGGCCCGTGGTCGATGTGCAGCACCGCTTCGTCGTCGAGGCTGAACACCTCGGGCGCGGCGAACTCGCACTGCCCGTGGCTCTCGCACAGCACCGGGTCGACTTCGACGTTCACGGGTCACTCCTCGCGGCCAGTTTGTGACGTGCAGATCACATAATGCGGACCCGTGGGCTTCTGGTCAAGGGGGATATGTGGGTATCTTGGCTGGACAGATTCGTTGTGTCCAGCTTGGGCGTGGACACAACAGCGAACGTGTGGTCACAATCTAGCGATCCGAACACTCCGACGAACCGGGAGCGGGCGACTGTGCGGGTACTGCTCACGAACGACGACGGCATCGAAGCCCCGGGCCTGCTCGCGCTGGCCCACGCCCTGCGGGACGCGGGGCACGACCTCGTCGTGGCCGCGCCCGCGGGGGACAGCAGCGGCAGCGGCACGTCGCTGGGCGCCATCGACCACGGCACGATCGTCGCGTGCGAGCCGCACGCGCTGCCCGGCCTCGACGGCGTGCCGGCGCACCGCGTGTCCGCGCCGCCGGCGTTCGCCGTGCTCGCGGCCTGTTTCGGCGCGCTCGGCCCGCCGCCCGACGTGGTGGTCGCGGGCATCAACGACGGCCACAACACCGGCCGCTCCGTGCTGCACTCCAGCACCGTCGGCGCGGCGCTCACCGCGTCGACCGCCGGCCGCTCGGCCCTCGCCGTGAGCTGCGGCGACGGCCCCGGCGCGCGCTTCGACACGGCGGCAGCGGTGGGCGTCGCCGTGCTCGAGTGGCTGGTCGCCCACGCGCCCAAGCGCACCGTGCTGAACGTCAACGTGCCGGACGTCGACCTCGCCGACGTGCGCGGCGTCCGCTGGGCCCGCCTCGGCCGCGTGGGCTCGTCCGGTCTGATGATCAAACCGGCCGCCGACGGCCTGCGCCTGGAACGCTTCCCGACGGCGCAGGACGTGCTGGCGCTGGCCGAGCACGCCGACACCGACGCTGCCCTGGTGGCCGCGCGGTGCGTCGCGGTGACGGGGTTGCTGGGCGGGCCGCGGGAGGTCTCGGACCTGGGTTCGCTCGACGGCGTGCTGCCGCTGGGGTGACCGAGGTCAGAGGGGCGAAACCGGATCCGCCGCGTCGCCGGGAGATGCCGATCGATGACGTAGCGCGCCCGGGTACCGACGACGCGTTTCGGGCCGTCCCACGGAAGCGCGGTCCGGACGCCGTCGGATTCGAGGCCGTACGAGCGATCGGCGAAGACGTCGACGATTTCCGCGGTCACCTCGGAACCGACCGGATGACGGCGCGTGATCTCCGCGTACTCCGCGACTCGGTCCCGGCCGTCCACGCGGCGGGATGGTGGTAAGCGGCATTTAGTGGCCACAGCCGGACCTGCCCCGGCCGGTGCCACAGGACCTCGAAGTCGGTGACGGTGCCGACCGGCGGCCAGGCGGCGGGGTCGCGTGGCAGGTGGAGGACATCCACGAATCCTTGCGGCGGCCCGCCGAGGTCCACCACGAGGCCGATGGCCCCCGGGCGGGGGATGAGGGTGACCACGCCGGTCACGTGGTCGCCCGGAGGGTAGGTACGGCGGTCGGCGTCGAACTGGCCGGAGCTGTGGTCGGGAAGAGTCATCGTCCGGCAAACCCACCACGGTTATGCTCCGGCGCGGAACCGACTTTCCGGGGGCGGGCGATGGCGGGGTACGTCGAAGCGGAGTTCGAGAGGTTCGACGAGCGGTTCGCGCGCGTCGGCGGTGATTCGCGGCTGGAGCGGCTCCACGACGGCTGCCGCTGGGCCGAAGGCGCGGTGTACTTCCCGGCGGCGCGCTCGCTGGTGTGGAGCGACATCCCCAACGACCGGATGCTGCGCTGGGACGAGACGACCGGCGCGGTGGGCGTGTTCCGCCACCCGGCGGGCTACTCGAACGGCAACTCGCGCGACCGCCTGGGCCGGCTGCTCACGTGCGAGCAGGGCCCGCGCCGGGTCACCCGCACCGAGCACGACGGCTCGATCACCGTGCTCGCCGACCGCTTCGAGGGCAAGCGCTTCAACAGCCCCAACGACCTCGTCGAGGCGGCCGACGGCGCGGTCTGGTTCACCGATCCCCGCTACGGGATCTCCAGTGACTACGAGGGTTTCCGCGCCGAGAGCGAGATCGGCGGCGACCACGTCTACCGCATCGACCCGTCGGGCTCGGTCACCGTCGTGGCCGACGACTTCGAGCGGCCCAACGGCCTGGCGTTCTCCCGCGACGGCTCACAGCTCTACGTCGCCGACACGAAACGCGGCCACCTGCGCCGCTTCGACGTGACCTCGCGCGGTGTTTTGACCGGTGGCGCCGAAATCGCGCGCTGCCGCCAAGGCAACTTCGACGGATTGCGCCTCGACGACCAGGGCCGCCTCTGGGCGGCCACCAGCGCCGGCGTCGACTGCTTCGCCCCCGACGGCACGCTGCTCGGCGGCCTCAAAGTTCCCGAACCCGTGGCGAACCTGGTCTTCGGCGGCCCGAAGCGCAACGTTTTGTACGTCTGTGCGACGACGTCGATCTACTCGATCATGCTGAACGTGACGGGCGCCTGAGGCCGCGCACCATCTTCAGTGCCGGCCGCCGGTAGTGCACTGTGCTTTCTTCGAGGAACCCGGACCGGCGGTACAGCGCGATCGCCGCCGCGTTGTCCTCGAAGACCTGCAGCCGCAACGAGTGGGCGCTCTGGCTCTCGGCCCACTGCGCGACGGCCTCGACGACCGCCTCGCCGACGCGGTGGCCGCGTGCGGACGGAGCCACGTACATCGAGTGCAGGTCCACCACACCGTCGTCGTCCGGGGCCGTGCCGCTCGCCATGCCCGCGTCGCGCCCGCCGACGGCCGCGAGGACGTTGAACGGCCAGTCCGTGAGCCGTCCGCGCCAGCGAGCCTCGGTGTCGCCCTCGCCCTGCCAGTCGGCGAGCCGCGCGCCGAACGCGTGCGGCGCCTCGGCAAGTGCGCTGAGCCGCAGGGCCCGCCACGCGCGCCAGTCGTCCGCCGTCAGTTCCCGGATCGCCACCACGCCGTCCACGATCGCGGCGACCGGCCCTGGCTCGCAAGGTGTTTTCCGTATAACGACCTATACCGCCGCCCGGGGATCAGCCGGCTTCCACGGCCTCCGTCGAGCTGCCCAGCGTGATGAACGTCTTCGTGCCCACCACCCCGCCCGACACGTGGATCGCGTCGATCACCTGGCGCAGGTGGGTCACATCGCGGGCGCGGATGTGGCACAGGGCGTCCGGGTCGCCGGCGATGAGGTACACCGCCCGGACCTCCGGCAGGTCGCGAGCGAGGCGCTCGATGTCCGGGGGCCGGGTGCGGCCCGTGTAGCGCAGCTCGGTGAAGGCCTCGATGTTCCAGCCCAGCTTGGTGTAGTCGATCTGCGCGGTGAAGCCGGTGATCACGCCGGCGGCCTGCAGGCGGTCGACGCGGCGCTTCACCGCGGGCAGGGAAAGCCCGACTTCGGCGGCCATGTCCGCATACGAGCGCCGGCCGTCGAGGCGGAGGAACTCCACGAGGCGCAGGTCGATGTCGTCGACGCCGGCCATGTCGCCTCCTGGCAAGAAACTAAAGTGGATACCAGGTCCACGTTACATAGTTGCGTCATTGTGGCCAGACCGCGCACTGATCTTGCGCCGTGAGAAGCTGAGGTTTCTCCTGTGTCCCGCCCCACAACGGTCCCACCCGGGCCCCACCACGCCCCTGCGAGAGGAGCGCCCCACGTGCTCACCGAACCGGTTTCGCTGGACGACAAGTACGTCGCCGACCACGGGCGAGCGTTGATCTCCGGCGTCCAGGCGCTCGTGCGGCTCACGCTCGAGCAGCGCCGGCTCGACGAGGCCCGTGGTCTCGACACGCGCGTGTTCGTCTCCGGCTACCAGGGTTCCCCGCTCGGCGGGCTGGATCAAGAGCTCGGGCGCGCCAAGAAGTTCCTCGACCCGGCCGGTGTCGTGTTCCGGCCCGGGGTGAACGAGGAGCTGGCCGCGACCGCCGTCGCCGGCACGCAGCTGCTCGGCAACGTCCCCGGCCGCCGCCACGCCGGCGTCACCGGCTTCTGGTACGGCAAGAACCCGGGCCTGGACCGCGCGGCCGACGCGATCCGCCACGGCACGCTCGCCGGCACCGCCTCGCTCGGCGGCGCGGTGGCGTGGATCGGCGACGACCCGGCGTGCAAGTCCTCGACGGTGCCCAGCTCGTGCGAGCCGATGGCCCAGAGCCTGGCCATGCCGCTGCTCGCGCCCGGCAGCGTCGCCGAGATCATCGAGTTCGGCCTGCACGCGGTGGCGCTCTCGCGGGCAAGCGGGCTGTGGACCGGGCTGAAGATCGTCGCGGACATCGCCGACGCGTCGGCCACGGTCGACATGCACACGCTCAGCCACGGCATCCCGATGCCGCCCGAGACCCTCCGCCCGACCGGGCGCGCGCTCGTCGGCGCGCCCGCGCTCGACGCCGAGCACGACATGTTCACCCGCCGCCTCGACCTCGCGCGCGCGTACGCCCGCGCGGCCGGCCTCAACCGCGTCACCTTCACCGCCCGCGCCGCCAAGCTCGGCGTGCTCGCGTCGGGCACCGGCTACGCCGTGGTGCAGCGCGCGCTGCAGGATCTGGGCCTCGACGAGGCCGCGATGGAGGCGCTCGGCCTGCGGCTGATCCGCCTCGCCATGCCCTACCCCCTCGACGCCGACGTGCTGGCCGAGCTCACCGAGGGCCTCGACGAGGTGCTCGTGGTCGAGGACAAGGTGCCGTTCCTCGAAGGCCACCTCAAGGAAGCGCTCTACCGCCGCCCTGGCGCGCCCAACGTCGTCGGCCGCCACGACGAGACCGGCCGGCCGCTGCTCACGGGCCGGGGCCAGCTCGTCGCGGAAGACGTGGCGAAGGCGCTGGTCAAGCGCATCGAAGCCGTCGTCGGCCCGGACCGGCTGCCGCGTACCGCCGCCGTGCACCTGGACGCGATCACGCCGCCGCGCCCGGCGCGCATCGCGCTGCCCACCGCCGCCGCGCCGCGCACGCCGTTCTTCTGCTCCGGCTGCCCGCACAACGTCTCCACGCGCACGGGCGACGACACGCTCGTCGGCGTCGGAATCGGCTGCCACGCGATGGTGGCCATCGACGGCGCGGGCCGCGGCCACCAGATCGGCCTCACGCAGATGGGCGGCGAGGGCGCGCAGTGGCTCGGCCTCGCGCCGTTCACCGACGACCGCCACTTCGTGCAGAACCTCGGCGACGGCACGTTCCACCACTCCGGCTCGCTCGCCATCCGCGCGGCCATCGCCGGCGGCGTGACCATGACGTACAAGCTGCTCTACAACGACGCGGTCGCCATGACCGGCGGCCAGCGCGCCGAGGGCCGCCTCGACGTCCCCTCCATCACGCGCCTGCTGGCCGTGGAGGGCGTGCGGCGGATCGTGATCACCACCGAAAGCCCGGCCGACTACCGCGCGATCACGCTCGACCCGATCGCGTCGGTGCGCCACCGCGACGACTTCGCCGAGGTCGAGGCGGAGCTGGCCGCCACCGACGGCGTCACCGTGCTGATCCACGACGACCGGTGCGCGGCCGAGGAGCGCCGGCTGCGCAAGCGCGGGCAGCTGCCGACGCCGGCCGAGCGCGTGGTCGTCAACGAGCGCGTGTGCGAGGGCTGCGGCGACTGCGGCGACGTGTCCACCTGCCTGTCGGTGCGGCCGGTCGAGACGGAGTTCGGCGCAAAGACGCGCATCCACCAGTCCTCGTGCAACAGCGACTTCACCTGCCTCAAGGGCGACTGCCCGTCGTTCCTGCTCGTGACGCCCGGCACGAAGAGGCCGCGCCGCGAGGTGCCCGAACTCCCTGTGGTGCTGACGGAACCGGCGGCGCGGCTGTCCGAAGTGGACACCGTGCTGATGCGGATGCCCGGCATCGGCGGCACGGGCGTGGTCACGATCTCCGCCGTGCTGCAGATGGCCGCGCACCTCGACGGCCGGTTCGCCGCCGGCCTGGAGCAGACCGGGCTGGCGCAGAAGGGCGGCCCGGTCGTCTCCGACATCCGGATCTCCAAGTCGCCCGTGACCGGTTCGCTGCGGGCCTCGCGCGCGACCGCCGACGTGCTCGTGGGCTTCGACCTGCTCGGCGCGGCCGACGCGGGCAACCTCGCCACCGCGCGGGCGGGCCACACCTTCGCCGTGGTCAACACGGCGCTGGTGCCCACGGCCGCGATGGTCACCCACCGCGTGGTGCTGCCCGGTTCGAACGACGACGCGCTGGAGAAGATCAGCGCCGTGACCCGCGACCTCGTGGCGCTCGACGCGAACGAGTTGGCCGAGGAGCTCTTCGGCGACCACATGCCGGCGAACATGCTGCTCATCGGCGCGGCCTACCAGCACGGCGTGGTGCCGATCTCGGCCGACGCGATCGAGGCGGCGATCCGGCTCAACGGCACCGCCGCGGAGAAGACGCTGGCGGCGTTTCGCTGGGGCCGCGCCGCGGTCGTCGACCCGGCCGCCGTGCGGGCCGCCGCGATCTCACCGGCCGTCGCGGAAGTGGCGGTGGACGCGGTGGCCGCGACGATCGCCGCCGGCGACTTCGAGCAGGTGCTGGCGCCGCGCGTCGCGGACCTGATCGGCTTCCAGGACGAGACCCTCGCGCGCCGCTACGCCACCCAGGTTCGCGAGCTGGCCGCGGAGGCGGCCGAGCGCACGGACGCCGACACGGGGGCTCGCATCGCCGCCGCGTACGCGCGTGGGCTGCACAAACTGCTGGCGTACAAGGACGAGTACGAGGTCGCGCGCCTGCACCTCGACCCGGTCGAGCAGGCACGGCGGGCGGCGGAGTTCGGCGCGGACGCCGACGTCGCCGTGCTGCTGCACCCGCCGGTGCTGCGCGCGATGGGCATGAAGCGCAAGATCCGCCTGCGCGGCCGCACCGCCACGGTGGCCTTCCGCGCGCTGAAGGGGGCCCGCCGCCTGCGGGGCACCCGGGCCGACGTGTTCGGTTACGCGAAGGTCCGCCGCGTCGAGCGCGCACTGCCGGGGGAGTACCAGCACCTCGTGGAGCGCGGCCTCGCCCACCTCACCCCGAAGACCGCCGACGCGTTCGAGGAGCTCGCCGCGCTGCCCGACGTCGTGCGGGGCTACGAGGACATCAAGCTCGCCAACGTCGAGACCTTCCGCGCCCGCGCGGCGGAGCTGCTGGCCACGATCACCGCCTGAGCGCTCCCCGTCCCGCTCCACAAAGGACTCAGCCACAAACGCCCGGCCCGGGAATGGCGCCGCTGCTGCCGGGGTGCGAGGCTTCCGCGGGAAGAAGCGCGAAGACGGTGAGGTGCGGGTGAACGTTCTGGCGCGCGGCGGCGGCATGCTCGTCGTGATCCTGGTGGTGGTCGGCGGCACGGCCGGGCTCGGGGCGGTGCTCGGCCTCGGTGGCACGATGATCCTCGCCGGGCTGACCGCGTTGTTCTGCTTCATCGCGGCCAACGGCGGCCCGCTCGTGCCGGACCTCAAGCTGCTGGCGGCGTTCGCGCCGGCGGTGGTGATCGGCGCGGCCGGGCCGCGGCTGCTCGGGCAGGTCTCGCACGCCGCGGCGATCGCGCTGCACGTGCTCGTGGTGTTCTGCTCGGCGTTGCTGCCGGCTCTCGGCGCGCGGTACGTGACCGTGGGCCTCGGGCTCGGGATGTCGTCGGTGTTCGGCTGCGGCTTCCAGCTCACGGGCGCGGCGAGCGTCGGGCAGATCCTCGGCGCGCCCGCGCTGGCCATCGGCGTGGTGTTCGTGCTGCGACTGCTCACGGGCCTGGGCGATCCGGGCAAGCCGACGCGCCGCGCTCGCCGGCGCGCTGGCCGGACCGGACCGCGAGAGCGCCGAACGCGCCGTTCGGCTGTGGCTGGCCGACCGGCCGCTGCGCTGGCAGGCGCGCGTGGTCGCGGCGGGTCTGCGCTGCCACGGCACGGCCGCGGTGCTGCGCGACCGGCTGCGGGTGCTGGACGCGGGCCAGGCGGCGGCCGTCACCGCGGTGCTGGCGGCCGCCGAGGCGGCGCTGACGCAGCTCGCGGACGCGGTCCGCGCCAAGACCCTCGACCCGGCCGGCGGACCCGAGTTCGAGCGCGTCGACCCGGAGATCGGCCTGCCCGGCGACACCCGCGTGCTCGTCGAGGACCTGTGGACGGCGCTCGCCGCGGTGCGCGAGGCCGTCTCGACGCGTGAGGAGTCCCTTGTGGACTTCCCACGCCACATCGTGCGCACGGCGTTGCGCCGCGAGGCCGCCGGCGCGTTGTCGTGGCGCTCGGCCCAGTTGCGCCACGCGGTGCGGTGCGCGCTGGGCATGCTGCTGGCCGTCGTGATCGCGTCGTTGCGCCCGGGAGACCCGCTCACGGTGTCGTTCCTGATGACGACGTTCGCGATCATGCAGCCCGAATGGCGCGACACGCTGGCGAAGGTCTGGCAGCGCGTGGCCGGCTCGGTGGCCGGGGCGGTGGTGCTCGTGCTCGCGCTGTGGCTGCTGCCGCTTCGGCGCTGCTGCCGCTGGGGCTCGTCGCGCTGCTCGTCGGGTTCCCTTTCATGCAGGCGCAGCCGATGGTGTTCAACGCGTGCATCGTGCTGATGAGCGTGAGCGTCAACGCGGTGACCAAGCACCTCGACCCCGGCGCGACGCTCGCGGAGTACGTTCTGCTGGTGGCTCTCGCCGTCGCGATCGCGCTGCTGTTCGGGTTCGCCGCCGTGCCGGGGGTGCCGAAACCCCCGGTGGCGCAACGCTTTTCGGACGCGACGGCCGCGATGGGCGAGCTGCTCGGATCCGTCGCCGCGCGCCTGCGCGGCGACGCGCGCGAGGTCGGCCCGCGCTTCCGCACGGCCGTGCGCACGCACCAGGACCTGCTCGCGCCCGAACCGGCACGGGCGGCCCGGACTCCACTCAACGCGACGCGCTCGACGAGTCCGTGGAAGGTCTGCGCGGCCTCGCGGCGTCGGCCGGCGCGCTGCTCCAGCGCCGCACCGGATCGGCCGAGCCGGCCGGCTTCACCGCCGACGCCGCCGCGGCGCTGACCACCGGTGCGCCGCCGCCCTCCCGGCCGGACCTGCCGGACGAGGAGGAGCGGCTGCTCGCCGATCTGGTCCTCGCCGACGTGCTGCGGATCAGCCACGGGCGCGCGGTCCTGACCCCGGCGTGAATGCGATTCATTTTCTGCGGAGGAATTCGCGGCAACCCTAAGTCATTCCTAAATGGCCACTTTCGAGGTGCGCCGCTCGGCTGTTCCGTTGTACGTTCGGTTCGCGGCGAGATGATCTTGCCGCTCCTACTGGAGGGAACAGAACACATGGGGAAGCGGATTTCGCGGATCGGTGCGCTCGTCGCCGCGATCGCGGCGGCCGGCACGCTCGTGGGTGGGGCGGGGGTCGCGAACGCGGCGCCTGCCAACGCGTGCACCGACCCGCACCAGGCGTCGGGCATCATCGGGAAGTGGGGCCCGGTCAGCAAGTCGAGCTGCGCGATCTTCGGCCACGCGGGTTTCCGCGCGGGTTACGGCTGGAACGTACAGGAAGGCACCAACCAGTCCGCGTGCGTCCAGGGCTGGGGTTTCGACGCCAAGCACCCGAAGGGCGGCTGGTTCAGCCTCGGCTGTGGCAAGAGCGGCAAGATGACGGTGCCGTGGGGCAACACGGCCGCCAACCCGCAGGTCCGGGTCAAGAGCATGGGCGGCAGCATCGCGGTGATCGTCGACTGGCGCCAGTGAGCTGATCCCGGTGCCCGCCGGTCATTCCCCGGCGGGCACCGGAACCATTGTCCGGAAATAGCAATTCTCTCAAACGGCACTGCCTATTCGATGGCCACGATGTCGCGTCCGGTTCGGTCCGGCGCTATCGCGGAGAAAACAATCCCCGCCAACGGGCCCAGAATGCCCAGCGCCAACGCGAGCGGAATGCCGCCGCCCGCCAGGGTCAGCGCGAAAAGCGGGTACACGCCGGCGCCGAGGCCGCGCCCGACGTAGTAGCTGCTGTTCGCGCCCGTGGACCGGATGCGCGTCGGGTAGTACTCCGACATCCACACGCCCAGCACGCCGAAGCCGCCGCAGGCCGCGGCCGACCACATCAGTGCCCAGAACGTGGTGTCGCCCCAGAAGGACGAGCT
Source organism: Amycolatopsis sp. NPDC051373 (assembly GCF_040689465.1). Classification (NCBI taxonomy): domain Bacteria; kingdom Bacillati; phylum Actinomycetota; class Actinomycetes; order Pseudonocardiales; family Pseudonocardiaceae; genus Amycolatopsis; species Amycolatopsis sp. NPDC051373. Next base: position 60,257 of record NZ_JBFBAE010000020.1, read on the forward strand.
CACGTGGTCCGTGCCGCTCAGCACCTGGCCGAGGAACCAGCCGAAGCCGGCCACGCCGAACACGCAGGCGGCCAGGAACGCGTACTTGCGCCGCACCAGGTCCGACAGCGCGCCCGTCGCCGAGTAGGCGAGGATCGTGAACACGTAGCCGATCAGCACCACGCCGCTCGCCGTGCCCAGCGGCAGGTGCTGCACCTTCAGCAGATACGTCGACAGGTACACGCCGACGGAGTTGGTCGTGAGGAACATGGCCGTGGACAGCACCATGAAGATCACGCTGCCGTAGACCACTTTCGAGCGGAACACGTCGAGGATCGGCACGCGCGTGCGCCGCAGCTCAGGCGGCACGGTGCCCTCGCGCAGCCGCCGTTGGTACTCGAGCCAGTGACGCGACTCCGGCAGCAGCCGGAACGCCGCGAGCCCGATCACCACGCTCACCACGCCGATCACGACGTAGCCGGTGCGCCAGCCCAGGTCGTTGCCGAACCAGGACAGGCACGCGTAGAGCACGCCGACCGTGACGATCTCGCCGAGGAAGTACATCGACTGGATCAGCCCGCCCATCGTGCCGCGACGGGTGGTTTTCCAGCACTCGGTGAACATCGAGAACGACAGGCCGAACAGGCCGCCCATGCCCAGGCCCGCCAGCAACCGGGTGGCCAGGAACGTCCCGAAGCTCGGCGCCAGCCCGCCGAGCACGGCGGCGACGCCGAACGCGAGCACGGAGATCGCGTACGTGCGACGGCGCCCCAGCGTGTCGCCGAGCCAGCCGAACAAGAAACCGCCCGCGATCGAGGCGAAACCCTGGAACGTCGCCACGCTCACCAGTGCCACCGTGGACACGTGCAGGGAGCCGGACAGGTAGGTGAGCGGGTAGCCGACGAGGTTGATCTCGGCGCCGTCGAACAACGAGCCGAGGAACGCGAACACGAGGATGAACCGCAGCTCGCGGCGGGACCCGGTTCTCGCTGGTGCCTCTGCTGACACAGCGGTCATTGATGTGCCTTCCGAAGCGGTGGGGGAGGGAGGGTCAGAGCACCTTGCCGAGACCGGCGTGGGCGAGAGCGGCGGCGACCTCGTCGTCGGCCTCAGGAGCGAGCGGCAGCAGCGGCGAGCGCACGTAGGCGTTGGGGATGACCCCGCGCTGCACCAGGCCCAGCTTCAGCGCGACGCTGCCCTCCATGTGCGAACCGCGGTGGTACACGGCCTTGGTCAGCGGCAGCAGCCGGTCGTGCACCGCGCGCGCAGCCGGGTAGTCGCGGCGCTTGCCGGCCTGCAGCAGCTCCCACATGCCCTCGGGTGCCAGCGCGCCGTAGCCGACGAGCGCGCCGTCGACGTCGAACATCGTGTGCAGCAGGTACTCGTCGTGGCAGGTGAGGATCTGCAGGTCGGGGACCTCCTTGCGCAGCACCGGGACCTCGGTGTCCCAGCGGCGCATGTTGCGCACGCCGTTCTTGATCGCGAACACGGAGTCGAGCTCGGCGATCTTGAGCTGTTCGGTGAGGTTGTAGCTGGCCTTCGTCACGTCCGGGTACTGGAACAGGATCTGCGGCAGGCCGGAGATCTCGCCGACGATGCGGTAGCGGTCGGCGGCGGCGCCGGGCTGGAAGCCGAAGCGCAGCCAGCTGTGCGCCGGGTAGAGCAGCACGCCCGCCGCGCCCGCCTCGCCGTAGCGCTTGGCCTCTTCGCCCGCGACGCGGCTGCCGTCGCTGATCACGCCGGTGATGATGGGCTGCTTGCCCTCCACGGCGTCGACCAGGGTTTTCACCACGTCGCCGCGCTCGGTCTCGGTCATGCTGGCGCCCTCGCCGGCGTGCCCGTTGCACACGATGCCCTTGACGCCCGGCAGGCCGGCGAGCCAGCGACCGTGCACTGCGAGGGCTTCGTGGTCGACGTCGCCGCTCTCGGTGAACGGGGTGACGCACGCCGGGACGAGGCCGCGCAGATCCAGAGACTTCATGACACTCCCTTGTTTCAGGCTGTGCAAACGATGAGGGAATCGGTTGCACAACGGTAGGCTGCGGGTTGCCCGAGAGTCAAGGAGCCGCATGAGCGAGCGAACACCGGAGAGCACCCGGGAGCCGGGGGCCCGCCCGACGATCAGCGACGTCGCGCTGGCGGCCGGCGTCAGCAAGTCGACGGTCTCGCGCGCGCTCAACCCCGAGCACCGGTTCTTCCGCAGCCCGTCGGCGGCGCGGATCCGCGAGATCGCCGAGGGCGTGGGCTACGAGCCGAACCCTGTCGCGGCCAACCTGCGACGCCAGCAGACCAACACGTTCGGCGTGCTCGTGCCGCGGCTGACCGACACGGTGATGGCGATGTTCTACGAGGAGGTCGCCACGGCGTGCACGCGCCGCGGGTACCACGCGCTGGTCGCGACCTCGCACGACGAGCCGCAGCTGGAACGCGAAAACGGCCGGATGCTGCTCGGGCGCCGCGTCGACGGCCTGATCCTCACCACCGCACGCACCGAAGGTGGCTTCTGCCAGGAACTGCTCGAACGCGGGGTGCCGCACGTGCTGGCGATGCGCACGTTCGGCGACAACGCCGCGGCCGTGGGCGACGACCGCCTCGGCGGCTACCTCGCCACGCGGCACCTGCTGGACCTCGGCCACCGCCGCGTCGCTCTGGTCGCGGGTCCGGCGTATGCGTCCAGCGCGCTGGGCCGCCGGGCCGGTTACGAGGACGCGTTGCGCGAAGCCGGCCTCCCGGCAGTGGTGCTGCCCTCGACGTTCAGCATGGAGAGCGGCGAGGACGCCGGGCGCGCCCTGCTCGCCCTCGACCCGCGCCCCACCGCGGTCTTCGCCGTGAACGACAACACCGCCGTCGGGCTGCTCTCGGCCGTGCAGCGCGCCGGTGTGCGCGTGCCCGAAGAGCTGTCCGTGGTGGGGTACAACGACATTCCGCTCGCCGCGCGCCTGCCGGTGCCGCTCACCACGATCCGGGTCCCGTTCACGGAGATCGCCGGTGCGGCCGTGGACCTGCTGATCGACGCGGGCGCCGGGGTGCCGGCCACCACGCGCCGGTTCGCGCCGACGTTGATCCCGCGGGGGACCACGCTGCGGGTGGGGTGAGGAGAGGCCCCGTCCGTCCACAGGGGACTGCTCCGTGCGGAACCAATGCGCAGTTGTTGCAGACCCATGACATTTCCCGGGCCCGCCGCGGACGAAGCGTTGGCAGGCTGGACGGGGTGAACAACCGAGTGCTCAGCATCGCCTGGCGGCTGGTGGCCGCCGTCCTCCTCGTCGTGGCGACGGGGGTGACGTACTTGCTGCTGGTCCGCACGGAGTCCGGTCAGGAGGCCGACCAGCGGGTCCTGGAGACGTTCGACCCGTCGTTCACCCGCGCCTCGGGGGAGGTGCCGCTGCCGCTGGAGGTCCCGGTGCCGGTGCTGTTCACCCTCGCGCTCGTGCTGGTCGTGGTGATCGGCCTGGTGCGGCGCGCGTACCGGCGCACGACGGCGGCCGTCGGGCTGCTGGTCGTGGTCGCGGGCTTCGCCCAGCTGCTCAAGGTCGCCCTCGACCGGCCGAACCTGGCCGAGCGCATCCACTCCACGAGCAACAGCTTCCCCAGCGGCCACGTGACGGTGGCGGCGATGAGCGTGTTCGCGCTGCTTCTCGTGCTGCCGCGTGTGGGGCGGTTCGTGGCGGCGCCACTGGGCGTGGCGTGGATCGTCGCGGTCGGCGTCGCGACACTCACCGTCGGCTGGCACCGCCCCAGCGACTGCCTCGGCGGTTTCTTCCTCGCGGCGGCCGGCTACGCGCTGGCCTCGGCGTGCGTGGTCGAGCGCCGCGGCCCGCGGCTGCCGGCCGACGCCACCACCGTCGTCCTCGCCGCGCCGCAGCCCGCGCCCGGGCACCCGGACCGGCAGCCGTTCTCCGTGCCGCGCTGACGGATCGGCACACGGCTGTTGCCTTGCCGCGACAGAGAGCGCGCGGTCCGGGGACATGCCGGCCGCACCCTCGAATCCGGGGACAGCGAGTCCTCACCGGACACAAGAGGGTGCGTGATGAACGAGCTGACCGTGCGGGACCTGGGCCACGTGTACCTGATCGGCATCGGCGGGGTGGGGATGTCGGGCCTCGCGGAGATCCTGCTGCGCCACGGGGTGCCGGTGAGCGGCAGCGAGGTGGGCGACCGGCCGGCCCTGGCGTTGCTGGAAGACCTGGGCGCCACCGTGCACCGCCGGCACTCGGCCGGGCACCTCTGGAACGCCGACACCGTGGTGTACTCCACCGCGATCCCCGACGACCACGTGGAGCTCGTCGAGGCCCGCGATCGGGGGCTGCCGCTGCTCCACCGGTCCGAGGCGCTCGCGGCGGTGCTGGCGGGGCGCCGCGCGATCACGGTCGCGGGGACGCACGGCAAGACCACCACCACCGCGATGATCACGATCGCGCTGCGCGCCGGTGGGGCCGACCCGTCGTACGTGATCGGCGGCGACGTCCGCACGCTCGGTTCCGGCGGCGTCGGGTCGGGGGAGCACGTCGTGGTGGAGGCCGACGAGAGTGACCGCTCGTTCTTCGCCTACACGCCCGAGGTCGCGGTGGTCACGAACATCGACTCCGATCACCTCGACACTTACGGCGACGTCGAGGGCCTGCAACAGGCGTTCCTCGACTTCTGCCGCCGCGTGCGCCCCGGCGGTTTCGTGGTGACCAACGCCGACGACGAGCGGTGCCGCCGCCTCACCTCGGCGCTGCGGGCGGAAGGCCGGACCGTGTACACCTACGGCGAGGCCAACGACGCCGACCTCGTCGTGGTGGGGCTTTCTTCGGTGACCACGGGGATCCGCTACGACGCCGTGCTCGACGGCGCCCTCGTCGGCGCGGTGCACGTGCCGGTGGTGGGCAAGCACCTCGGCCTCAACTCCGCGGCCGCGCTGCTCACCGCGCAGCGCCTCGGCATCCCCGGCGCGGCCCGCGCCTTACGCCGTTTTCCGGGCGTCCGCAGGCGGTTCGAGCTGCGCGGTGTCGCGCGCGGTGTGCGGGTGTACGACGACTACGCCTGCCACCACACGTCGATGGCCGCTTCGCTGACGGCGTTGCGGTCGGTCGCGCAGGAGCACCGGCTGGTCGTGGTGTGCCAGCCCAACCGCGCGTACCGCGTGCGGCAGTTCCTCGGCGAGATGGCCGATTCGCTGAGCCTGGCGGATCAGGCGGTGGTGCTTCCGGTGTTCGGCCCCGGCGAGACCGTCGCGGCGGGTTATGACGGCGAGGCGCTCACCGCCGCGATTCCGTTGCCGGAGAAGGACAAGGTGTACGCCGAGTCCGGCTCCGTCGCGTGTGCGGAGGTGGTGCGGCGCGTGCAGCGGGGCGACGTCGTGGTGACCATCGGGTCGCCCGAGATGGCGGCGCTGGCCGGCCGCATCGTCGAGGCGCTGCACGAGGGCTGAGCGCTTATTCGCGTGCCGGTCGGAGCGGTCTCGTGCTACTTTGCTCGACTTTGCTCCTGCCGAAAGGAAGGTCATGACCGTTCCCGCGCTGCACCGCGAGTTCCTTGACGACGTGCTCCCGAAGATCGGCCGCGACCCACGCGTGGCCGGGGTGGCCGTCGGTGGCTCGATCGCCCATGGCGAGCCCGACGTCTACTCCGACGTCGACATCCTCGTGGTCGTCGCCGATGAAGCGTTCGATGCGGTGATGGCCGAGAGGTTCGCGTTGATCGGCTCGTGGGTCGACCTCGTCGCGGGCTTCACCGGCGAGCACGTCGGCGAACCGCGGCTGGTCATCACCCTGACCGGGCCGCGCCTGCTGCACGTGGACTTCAAGTTCGTGCGGGTGGCCGATTTCGGCGAGCGGACGAGCGACCCGAAGATCCTGTGGGAGCGCGACGGAACGCTGACCCGGGCCCTCGCCGCCGCACCCCTCGCCAAGGAACCGCTGGACGAACAGTGGCTCGAAGACCGGTTCTGGGTGTGGGTCCACTACGCGGCCACGAAACTCGGGCGCGGCGAGCTGTTCGACGTGCTCGGATTCCTGGCGTTCCTGAGGGAAACCGTCCTGGGGCCGCTGATCGCCGCGCGCGCCGGCGTTCCTCCTCGAGGCGTGCGCCGGCTGGAGTTCGCCGCTCCGGAAGAGGCACGTGAGCTGCGGGCCACCGTCTGCGGGTACGACACGAAGGAAGCCGGGGCCGCGGTGCTGGCGAGTATCGAGCTGTACCGGCGCTGGCGCGGCGATGTCGAGCGGCGTGACCGGGCCGAGGAGCTGGCGGTGCGGTACCTCGCCGTCGTGCTGGAGTCGCGCGACAGGTAGCAGACACACTCGGGAGGGCTCCCGCCGTCCGTGGTTACCGTTCCCGGTGATCAACCGGAGGAGGGGTGCGTCGTGGGCGGGTGGCAGGTCAGGACCGCGCGGTGGGTGATGGCCGTGCAGGCCGTGGCGTCGATCGGGATCTGGGTGGTGCAGCTGCTCACGGTGCTCGAACGCCTCGACCACGGCCAGGACGTGCCGGGGCCGGTGTGGCTCGTGCTCGTGCTGAACCCCGTGATCGCGGTGCTCGTCGCCGTGGCCGCGGCGTTCCTGGCGCGGCACGCGTGGGCGGCGACGCTGGGGGTGGCCATGGAGGTGATCGGCGCGGTGAGCGCCCTGATCAGCGTGATCACCGGGTACTACCAGGCCGTGGTGGCGATCCTGCTGGCCATCGCCGTGATCACGCTGATCGTCCGCCGCCGGCAGCCTGCCGTCGTCTGAGCCCGGGAAGGGGTTCCGCCGTGTCACGTTTGCGCCTGGCCGCCGCGGCCGCCGCCGTCGTCCTGCTCGCCACCGGCTGCGCCGGGCCGCCACCCAAGCAATGCGACGAGTTCATGTGCGAAACCGTCGGCTACTGGCCCAGCACCGAAACTCAGATCGAAAACGGTTTCGTCGCCGTGCTCAGCGCCCTCGGCGTCGTCCCGATCGTGCCGCGCAGTGCCAACGGCCCGGCGCGGCGCACCGTCACCATCGGCGGGTAGCGCTTCAGCTGGTGGCGACGAAGCCGAGGATGGCGACGAGCGCGATGAAGACCATGCCCACCCCACGAACGACCGGCGCCCACGCCGGCACGGGCACGTGGGTCCCGGAGAGAGGCCGGGGCGGGGTGGCGTGACAGGGCCCTGCCACGGCGTCACGGCCAGGTTGCGGCACCGCCGCGACGTTTCCGGACTTCTTTGCCGGTGTTCGGGGGGAAGCCGTGCCTGGCGAGACGCACTTCGGCGAGCTCGTCGGCGCTGCCGAGGGTGAGGAACAGGCCCAGCACCAGCGCCATCAGCAACCCGAGCAGAACCAGACCCGCCGGCAGCGGCGTGAGGAACACCAGCAGCAGGAACCCGGCGGTGAGCCAGGGCAGCGCCTCGAAGAACACGCGGAGCGCGAACCGCAGCACCCAGGTCCGGGCGGTCGCGTCGTGCAGCACCCACGGACGGTACTCATCGGGCAGCCGCGCGCCGTAGACGTAGCGCAGCCACCGGATCGGGCCTGGCCGTGGGCTGACCATGACACCAGTGTCGGCGCGGTCGGCGAGATCTGTCCACCTGGTGCCGGCGTCGCTCAGGTGTTCTGCCCGCCGGGCGCCGGTGCGATGCGCGTCAGCCCAGCGAAGCCAGCGCCGCCTCCGCGGAACTCGCGTGCTTCCCCAGATCTCGCCACGGGTCGGCCTTGCGCGCCAGACGTTGCTTCTGCTTCGCGGGCGGCCAGCCGTCCGGGTCCGCCTTGCCGAGCTCGCGCCAGTCGAGCGGAGTCGCGGCCGCCGCGCCGGGGCGTGCGCGCAGGGAATACGGCGCGACGAACGTCTGGGCGTAGCCGTTGCGGTTGGCGTCGAGGAAGATCCGGTCGCCGCGGCTGTCCTTGCGCTGCGCCGTGGTGAGGTGGTCCGGGTCCTCATCGGCCACGCGATCGGCGAGCGCGCGGGCGAGTTCGAGCACGACGTCGGTGTCCGAGCGGGCGTCGAGCGGGGCGAGGACGTGGAAGCCGCGGCCGCCGGTCGCCTGCACGAACGCGGTGAGGCCGGCCTTCTCGTAGTGGCCGCGGATCCTGCGCGCCACCTCGCGCAGGCGCGCCACGGGCGTGCCGTCCGGCGGGTCGAGGTCGAGCACGAGCCGGTCCGGTTGCTCCGGGTTGTCCACAGCGGACAGCCACACGTGGAACTCCACCGTGCCCTGACCGGCGAGGTAGACGAGGGAGTCGGCGTCATCGCAGACCACGTACTCGTCGGAGCCCCCGCCGCGCCGCGGCACGCGTTCGACGTGCAGCCACTCCGGGAAGTGCTCGCCGGGGTGCTTCTGGAACCAGCCCTGGCCGTCGATGCCGTCGGGGTAGCGGCGCAACGTCAGCGGCCGCCCGCGCAGGTGTGGCAGCATCACATCGGCCACCGCCCGGTAGTGCTCGACGACGTCGCCCTTGGTGATCCCGTCCGCGGGGTAGAACACCTTGTCGGGATGGGAAACTTCGATCACGGCTTCTCCCGCACCACGTCGGCCGGCTTCTTGTCGTCGCGCAGGCCCAGGAACCGCGGGTGCCGCAGCCGCCCGTCGCGCGTCCACTCCGAGAACCCGATCTGCGCCACCAGCTCCGGCCGCACCCAATGCGTCCCCTGCTCGCGCACAGCATCCGAGAACGGCGACCGGCCCGCCTCGAACCCGCGCAGCTGATCGTGCAACGACGCCAGCAGCTTTTCGTCGAACCCGGTGCCGACCTTGCCGGCATAACGCAGCTCGTGGCCTTCGTAGTAGCCCAGCAGCAGCGCGCCGAAGCCGTGTCGCGCGCCCTGCGGGTCGGTGAACCCGCCGACCACGAGCTCCTGACCGTGGGCGCACTTGAACTTCAGCCAGTCCGCCGACCGCCCCGAGTGGTACGGCGCGTCGGCCCGCTTCGCGATCACGCCCTCCCAGCCGCGCCGGCAGGCCTCCTCGAAGAACTTCTCACCGTCGGTGTTGCGGTGCGCCGACAACCGCAGTGGATCCGTGAACTCGAACGCGTCTTCGAGGAGGGTCTTGCGTTCGCGCAGCGGCAACGGCGTGGCGTCGTGCCCGTCGAAATGCAGCAGGTCGAACAGGTAGTAGTACACGCGCACGCCGGTCGCCCTCGCCCGCGCGGGATCCGTGAGGTGGATACGCGGCTGCAGCGCGGCGAAGCTGGTGTTGTCCCCGTCGAAGGCCACGATCTCCCCGTCCGCCACGAACCGCGGACCGCCCTGCCGATCAAGCGCCTCGACGAGCTCCGGGTAGGCGTTGTCCATGACCTTGTGATTGCGCGAATACAGCGTCGGAGTACCGCCGTCGCGCACGCAGATCGCGCGCACGCCGTCGAGCTTGCGCTCGAACATCCAGCCTTCGTCGGAGAACCGGCGGTCGGTCAGCGTCGCGAGGGTCGGTTCTCGCCAGCCCGGGGTGCTCATCGCGTTTTCCTTTCGACACCTCGCTTCGGAATGCCCGGCCCGTGGTCGTTCGAAACCCCAGCTCAGTACGGTGCGGAGCCGTCGGTGCTCTCGTCCTGGTGCTCACTGCGCAGCCACGGAGAGTGCTCGCGCCCCGTGACTTCCGCGACGAGTCTTGTCAACGTCCGCTAATTAGCATTACGTTACTAACAAGTCGCTAGTTAGGAGCCAGCGTGGGCTGCAACGAGCACCCGGACCCCCGGTGGGCCCGGCCGGGACGCCATCGGGTCGTCACGAGCGAAGTCGACGAATGGGCGACCGCGGACGGGCAGCGGGTCGCCGTTTTCGCGCAAGAACCGGACGGTGCCGGGGAAAAGCCGGTCGTCGTCCTGTGTCACGGACTGGGCGGGAGCCACCGCGGGTACGCGGGCCTCGGCCACCACCTCGCGTCCCACGGCTACGCGGTGCTGCACCCGCAGTTCCGCGACGCCTTCGAGCTCGCGGGTCCGGCGCTCGGCCTGTCCGGTGTGGACGAACGAACTTGGGCCGCGGATCCCGTGGCCAAGCAACGGATGCACGCGCTGCTGTTCGACCCGGAACACTGGCTGTCGCGGGTCGACCGGGTGCACGCGGTGCTCGACGCACTCGCCGCCAAGCCGAACCTGAGGCCCGACCACGTACTGCTCGCCGGGCACTCGTTCGGCGCCTACACTGCCCAGCTCCTCCTGGGCACGCGCCTGTCCGGCCACAAGACCTTCACCCACCCGGCCGTCGCAGGCGGAATCTTGTTGTCACCGCAGGGAAGCGGCGACCGCGGGCTCACGCCGGGCTCCTGGCACGAGGTCGAACTGCCCCTGCTGGTCGTCACGGGCACGCGTGACTTCGGCGCCCGCGGCGAGGGCGTCGAATGGCGCCGCGAGCCGTACGACCGGGCGCGCTCGCGGTTCAAGCACCTCGCCGTGGTCCACGACGGCGATCACCAGCTCGGCGGAATCCCACACCACGCCACCGCGAACAGCCCGACGGCGGCCGCGATCTCCGCGGTCGCCACGGCGTTCGCCGACCACGTGCACGGCGACCGGGCCGCGGGGGAGTGGCTCGCGAGCGCACCCTTTCCGACGATCCTCGACCACACCCACCAAGAGGAGGCCGCATGTCCGACGTCGTGATCAGCGCGACAGGCGTCGAGCGGACGTTCGTTTCCCGCGGCCACGCGGTCCACGCACTGGGCCCGGTCGACCTGACCGTCGAAAGAGGACAGTTCGTCGCCATCGTCGGCCCGTCCGGTTGCGGGAAGTCGACGTTGCTGCGGATCGTCGCAGGGCTGGCCGCGCCTTCGGCCGGCGAGATCGTGATCGACCGTGCGGACGCGGATTCGCCGCTGTGCTCGATGGTCTTCCAGGACTACGGCATCTTTCCCTGGAAGACCGTGCTCGCCAACGTGCGGCTCCCGCTCGACATCGCGGGCGTCTCGCGGCCGAGGGCGAACGAGGTGGCCCGCGACTGGATCGAGCGCGCCGGCGTCTCCGGCTTCGAATCCGCCTACCCGGCCACGCTTTCCGGCGGCATGCGCCAGCGCGTGGCCCTGGCCCGGGCGTTCGTGGCGAATCCCGAGATCCTCCTGATGGACGAGCCGTTCGCCGCGCTCGACGCGCAGCTGCGCCTGGTCCTGCAACAGGAGCTGTTGCGGGTGTGGGAGGCACACCGGCGCACCATCCTGTTCGTCACCCACGCCATCGACGAGGCACTGTTGCTGGCCGACCGCGTCGTCGTCATGTCCTCGCGCCCCGGGCGCATCCTCGACGACATCGAGGTCCCGTTCGCCCGGCCGCGCACCCGCGCCGCGCGTTCGGCGGCCGAGTTCGGCGCCCTCGAAGACCACATCTGGCGGCTCCTGAAAGGTGAGGTGGAAGAACGTGAGCACGCTCATGACGTCGCATGAGGAGCTCGGAGGTCGTGAGCTCGTCCGGCGCACGCCCGGTCCCGCCGAGCTGGCGCCCCAGCGGCACGCCCGGCGCCGCCGCGGCGTGACCCTCACCCTGGCCTGGGCGACCCCGGTGCTGATCGTCGTGGTCTGGGAGCTCACCGCGCAGTTGGGCATCCTCGACACCCGGTTCTTCCCGGCCCCCAGCGTGATCTGGCAGGCGGGCGTGCAGTCCATTCAGGACGGCGTGATGACCGACGCCATCGTCGACACCGTCCGCAAGCTCGTGATCGGCTACGGGATCGGCGTCGTCGCGGGCGTGGCGCTCGGTGTCCTCCTCGGACTGTCGTGGATCGCCCGGGCTGCGCTGGAACACACGCTGGTCGCGTTGTACACGCTGCCGAAGCTGGCGCTGTTCCCCGTGTTCTTGCTCATCTTCGGCCTCGGTGGTCTGCCGCAGATCGTCCTGGTCGGCGTGTCCGTGTTCTTCATCGTCGTACTCGCTTCCACCGCCGCGGTGCTGTCGGTCGAGCAGGGCTACCGCGACGCCGCGGAAGTACTCGGCGCGAAACGCACCCAGCTGCTGCGCCACGTGATCCTCCCCGCCGCGCTGCCCGCCATCGCGACGTCGATCCGGCTGACCGCGGGCATCGGCATCCTCGTGATCGTCGGCATCGAGATGGTGTCGGGCGACAGCGGCCTCGGCTACCTGATCTTCCAGCGCTCCCAGGTGTTCGACCCCGCGACGATGTACGCCGGCGTGATCATCGCCGGGGTGATCGGCGTGGCCTTCACCGGCCTCGTCAGCCTCGCGCTGAAGTTCGCCGTCCCCCAGCAGCGGCCGCGCCTGCGCCGGTCCTGAGTCCCTCCCCGTCCCCCACCCCTTCCCGTGTTTTCCTCAGGAGAGCCATGTCCAGAACCACCCGGGCGCTCTGCGCCACCGCCGTCACGGCCGGCCTGGTGTTCGCGAGCGCGTGTGCCCCGTCGTCGCAGCAGAACCAGGCCACCGACGCCAAGCAGGTGTCCGTGCTGCCGGCCGGCGTGAGCCTGTCGGGCAAGGCCGGCACGCCCGCGCCGAAACCGCTGGCGCAGCGGGCTTCGCTCAAGGTCGGCATCCCGTCCAAACTGGAGCTCGAAGCGCCGGCGCTGCTCGCCCAGGTCTACGGCGAGTTCGGCAAGGAGAACCTCGACGTCACCTTCGTCACCGACACCGTGCCGAACCTGCTCACGTTGCTGGGACAGGACAAGATCGACCTCGTCTACGCCGGCGCGCAGGCACTGGTCTTCAACGCGCTGCGCCACGGCGTCCCGATCCGCTGGGTCTCCGGCGTCGCTTCGTCCTCGCCGGACAGTGGCGTCTACATGAGCACCAAGTACGGCAGCAAGGCGAACGACTTCAACCCGGCTTCGTTGAAGGGCAAGAACATCGGCGTCAACCCCGGTGGCCTGGCGGCTCCGTCGGAGTACGGCTTGTACGACCTGATCACCAAGGGTGGCCTCAAGCCCGGCGACGTGCGGATGACGCCGTTCAGCGACATCGCCGCGATGGTCCAGGCGCTCAACAACGGCTCGATCGACGGTGCCACTCTCGGCCCGCCGTTCACCGCGAGCATCAAGCCGGGCACCGCGTTCAACGCCGAAGGCGGGTACCCGGACAGCATGCAGATCGCCGGCTACTTCGCGACCACCGACCTGCTCGGCGAACACCGCGACGCGGGCGTCGCGTTCTTCCGCGCGGTGGAGCGGACCGTGAACACGCACCTGTCCGGTGACTACCACCAGGACACCGACGTGATGACCAAGATGGCCCAGCAGCTCGGCACGACCGTGGACACGCTGCGGATCGCGCCGTCGGTGCCGTTCGACTTCAACGTGCCCGCCGAATCGGTGGCGAGCCTGCAGAAGATGTACCAGGCCGTGCCGAACACGCTGCAGATCGACTCCCCGGTGAAGCCCGAAGAGCTGATCGACCTGTCGCTCGTGATCGACGCGGCGCAGGGCAAGTGAACCCCCGCATCCCGACGCGAGCACGGAGGACAACCACACGATGAGCGACGCGCTGGCCGGTGTCCGGGTCCTCGACGCCGCGACCGTCCTCGCCGGACCGGTCTCGGCGACGATCCTGGGCGACTTCGGCGCCGAGGTGGTCAAGATCGAAGACCCGAAGGTCGGCGACTTCACCCGCGGCGGCGGGCGGTCGCCGGGCTGGCTCCAGGAGGGGCGCAACAAGAAGTCCGTGGCGCTCGACCTCCGGACGTCCGAAGGGCAGGCCGTGTTCCACCGGCTCGTGCCGCACTTCGACGTGGTGGTCACGAACTTCCGCCCGCCGACGCTCGAGCGTTACCGCATGCTGCCCGAGCACCTGCAGCCCCTCAACCCGCGGGCGATCCTGCTGTACCTCACGGGGTTCGGGCTCACCGGGCCCTACCGCGACCGCGGTGCGTTCGACCGGATCGCGAGTGCCTACAGTGGACTGACCTACGCCACGGGCGAGCCGGAGCGGCCGCCGGTGCGCAGCGGATACTCGGTGATCGACTACATGAGCGCCTACCTCGCGGCGTTCTCGGTCGTGTCCGCGCTGTACCACCGCGATCACGGTTCGGGCTCGGGCCAGGTCATCGACCTGGCGCTGTACGAGGCGGCGTTGCGGTCCAGTGAGGACTCGGTGACCGCCTACGGCCTCGACCGCCAGGTCCGGGAACGGCTGGGCAACAAGAACCCGGCCATCGTCCCGGCGTCGGACTTCGTGACCTCCGACGACCGCCGGGTGTCGCTGCACGCGGGCACCGACTCGTTGTTCCGGCGCCTGTCCGCCGTGATGAACCGGCCCGAGCTGGCCGACGACCCGCGCTTCGCCGACCGCCCCGCCCGGATCCGCCACCAGGACGAGCTGTACCCGCTCATCAGCGAGTGGGTCTCACGGCTGACCGCCGACGAGGTGGTGAAACTGCTGAGCGACGCCGACATCCCGGCGTCACCGATCATGAGCGTCGCCGACCTGATGAACGACCCGCACTGCCGGTCCCGTGGCTCCGTGATCACCGTGGACGACGCGGAGTTCGGCGAGGTCCCGATGGTCGCGCCGCTGCCGCACCTGAGCGCGACTCCCGGCAGCGTCCGCTGGGCCGGCACGACGTTGGGCGCGCACACCGAAGAGGTGCTCGGCGGCCTGCTGGGCCTGTCCACCGCGGAGCTCGACGCGTTGCGGAGCCGGGGTGTCGTGTGAGCGATCACTAGACTGGGAGGTCGGAGGCAGGTGAGCAGAGCGCACACGGGAGATGATGTGAACGACACCGCCGGGCAGGCGTCGAGCCGGCGCGGGCGCGACCGGGCCCGCACCGAGGCCGACCTCCTCCAGGCGACTTTTGATCTGCTTCAGCGCGACGGGATCTTCGCCGGGCTGAACCTGCAGGAGGTCGCCGACCGCTCCGGGGTGAACCGCGGCCAGATCTACCAGTACTTCGGCGACCGGCGATCGCTGCTGAGGGCGGCCGTGGCCCATCGAGCCCGGGAATGGGCGGTCGGCGCGAAACGGCATTGGGAGGCGTCGTTCCTCGGCCGGCGCAAGGCGATGTTCCGCAGCGCGCTCGCGAACCCGGCACCCACGCTGGTCGAGGCCCTGCTCGCGATCGACGGCGACCCGGACTACCACGCCCTGCCCGAGATCGAGAAGACGAGAGCCGCCCTCCAACGCGACCAGGCCACCGGCGCCCTGCCCGCCGACGGCGACGCGATCGCGATGCACGTGTTCATGGTCGCGGCGTACAAGGGTTACCTCATCTTCCGCGAGGCGCTCGCGCGTGACGTCGGCGTGCCGGTCGAGGAGCTCGACGCCCGCGTGCTGGCCGTGCACGATCAGGTGGCCGGGGCGATGACCGAGGGCGACCCGCGGGACCGATGAGTTTTCGCGGCGGTGGTCTATCCCTCTGCCAGCCGTCGAGAGGAGTGGTTCCGTGGAGCTGTACACGATCATGTGCGTGAGCGACCTGCCCCGGGCCCTGGAGTGGTTCATCGCGTTCCTGGGCCGGCCCGCCGACGAGGTCATCGGCGAGGAGCACCTGTGGCAGCTGGGCGAAGCCGCGTGGCTCGTGGTCGACGCGCGGGAGGCGCGCCGAGCGTGTGGGCCGGGCGGTGGTCACCATCGGCGTCACCGATCTCGACGAGATCTTCACCCGCCTCGCCACGCACGGCATCACACACGAACCCGTCGAGACCTACGCCAACGGCGTGCGCCACGTCGTGGTCCTCGACCCGGACGGAAACAGCCTCTCGCTCGCGCAGCCGCCGGCGGAGCCCGCGTAGCCGCGCACCCCGCCGGCGATCGGGCCTACTTCAGGGCTTTGAGGAGTTCCTGGGCCAGCGGCGCGGCCGAGGCGGGGTTCTGTCCCGTGTAGAGGGTGCGATCGACGACCGTGTACGGCTGCCAGTCCGGCCCGCGCTCGAACGCGACGCCGAGCTTGCCCAGCTCGTCCTCCAGAAGCCACTTCGCCTTCGGGCCCAGGCCGACCGCGTTCTCCTCGTCGTTGGTGAACCCGGTGACGCGGTAGCCGGCGAACGGTGACTCGCCCCGCTCGTCGCGCGTCGCCAGCAGCGCGGCGGGCGCGTGGCACACCACGGCGAGCGGCTTGCCCGATGCGAGCGCGGCGTTGAGCAGGGCACCGGAGTCGGCGTCGTGGGAGAGATCCTCCATCGGACCGTGGCCGCCGGGGTAGTAGACGGCGTCGTAGTCCGACAGGTTCACGTCCGTGAGCACGATCGGCTCGCGCAGTTCGCCGGCGGACTCGAGGACCTGCGCGAGCTTCGCGGCCTCTTCCGCACCGCCGGCCATGTCCGGGTTCAGGCTGCCCTGGTCCACGGTCGGCACCACGCCGCCCGGGGTCGCCACCACGATCGTGTGGCCCGCGTCCTTGAGCGCGGCGTACGGGGCGGCGAACTCCTCGGCCCAGTACCCGGTCGGATGCCGAGTTCCGTCGTTGAGCGTCCAGTGGTCGGCGCCCGTCATGACGAACAGGACTCGTGCCATGGTTCTCGTTCTCCTCTGGTCGATCGGGGGTTGCCTTGGTGGGGTACCCGTTCCGGCGGCCGGCGACCTGTCGCCGAGCTCACCCGTCCGGTTGACGGGTGGGTTAGAGCCGGGGGGAGAGCCGCGTGAGGATGTCGGCCGCGGTTTCGGCGGTGGCGTGCCGGTAGCCGGTGCCGGCCCACAGGTTGACGCGCTCGGGGTCGCCGGCCCGCACGGCCGCCTTGCGCAGCGCGCTGGTCAGGTGGTGCAGGGCCGGGTACCCGGCGGGAGCTTCGGACGAGTGGTCGTCGGTGAACGTGTTGCGCAGGCCCCGCGCCGGGCGGCCGGTGAACGCGCGCGTGACGACAGTCTCCCGGCGGGCCGGGTCGGCCAGCGCTTCGCGGTGGGGCTTCGACGCGCCACTCTCGTCGGACCGCAGCAGCACGGTGCCGACGGCCACGGCGGTGGCACCGGCGGTCAAGGCTTCGGCCACGGCCTCGGGAGTGGCGAGCCCGCCGGCGCCGACCAGGGGCAGCGACACGGCGGCCCCGACCTCGCCGAGGAGCCGCGGCAGCGGGACCGCCGGCGGGACGCGGTCGGGCGTGAGCGTGCCCGAGTGCCCGCCCGCGGCCGCGGCCTGTACGAGCAGGAGATCCGCACCGGCGTCGGCGGCCGGCCGGGCCTCGTCGGCGGAGGTCACGGTCTGCGCGACCAGCGTGCCCGCGCGGCGAAGCCGGGCGAAGACCGACGCGTCCGGCAGCCCGAAGGTGAAGCTGACCAGCGGGACGGGGCCGGCCAGCAGGAGGTCGAGCTTGGCCTCCCAGTGGTCGTCGTCCTCGGTGATCGCCTTCGGGAGGTCGAGGCCGTAGCGGTCGGCGTCGGGCCGCAGCGCGCGGGCGTAGCGGCGATAGGCGTCCGGGTCGACGGGCACCGGGTTGGGGGCGAACAGGTTGACCCCGAACGGGATGCCCAGCGCGCGGACCTGCGCGATCTGCTCGGCGAGGGCTTCGGCCGTCTTGTATCCGCCGGCGACGAAGCCGAGGCTCCCGGCGCTCGCCGCCGCGGCCACCAGGGCGGGCGTGGTACCCCCGCCCGCCATCGGCGCCGCCAGGACCGGCGAGGTCACCCCGAGCCCGGACAGCGAGCCATGCATGTCGAACGCCTTCTCTCTTCGCCGCGTGAACCCCTTCGGCTCCACGCTAGGCACCCGCGGCCGCGTTGGGAAATGCCCGTCCGGCCGCGGCTATGCTCTGCGGGCATGGTTGAGGGCACACCGGCCGGCATCGAAATCCGGCACCTGCGCGGGTTCGCGTCGGTGGCCCGGCTGGCTTCGTTCACGCACGCGGCCCAGGAGCTCGTCATCACCCAGCCCGCGCTCAGCCGGACGGTGCGCCAGCTCGAGGAGCTGCTGCGCGTCACCCTGCTGGACCGCTCGTCGCGGCACGTGGAGCTGACGGAAGCGGGCCGCGCGTTCCTGGAGCACACCCAGCGCGTGCTGGCGGAGCTCGACCGAGGCGTCAGCGCGGCGCGGCGCCGGGGCACCGTGAAGCTGGGGTTCAGCTGGCTGCTGCCCACGCCATGGGCGCAAGAGACCGTGGCGCGGTTCGAACACGCCACCGGCAGTTCGGTCGACCTCGTGCGCATCGACGACCCGCTCGCGGCGGTGCAGCAGGAGAAGGTGGACGTCGCGCTCGTACGCGGGCAGGTGCGTTCGTCGCGGCTGCAGGTCGTGCAGCTGTTCGACGAGGACCGGGTCGCCGTGTTCGCGGAGACGTTCCCGCTCGCCGGCCGGGCGGAGCTGGCGTGGGGCGACGTGCCGAACTGGCCGCTGGTGGTCAACGTCGTCAACGGCACCACGGGCCCGTGGTCCTGGCCCGAGGGGCAGCGGCCGCAGACCGTCGTCGAGACGGCCAACTTCGACGAGTGGATCGAGAGCGTCGCCGCGGGGCGCGGGAGTGGTGCCCCAGGTCGCGGTGCGGCGCAACATCCACCCCACGGTGCGGTTCCTCCCGATCGTCGGTGCGCCGGCGATCCCCGTCGCGCTGGCGTTCCTGCCGAGCGCGAACGGGCCGGTGCTCCGGCAGTTCGTGGAAGCGGCGCTCGGACGGTGAAATCGGTCCGGTAATAAAGATTGACACCCGGGTGCGGGTTCGCGATTATGTGATGGAGCTGAACGCAAGAGCTCATCGGAACCAGTACAGAAACTCAGAAGGAGCCATCGTGGCGAGCATGGAGAAGCGAGGGTCGCAGCGCCGTTATCCGGGCGATCTGCGCGATGCGCTGTGCTCGTCGGATGCGCTTCGATCAGCCGCGCCGCGCATGCCGCAAGAGCGGCTCAGCAGCTCGATGCTGCCTGAAGCGCGGCTGCTGAGCATCGGGGGCTCCCCACCGTGACGTCGTCGACGTCATGACCGGGAGCCGCCCATCGGGAAACCGATTCGGGCGGCTTTCTCTATTTCGTGCACCCACAATTGGTGGGATATCCATTTCGTTGATGTGCTGCGCTCATTTTGTTGGCGCGTGTTCTTTCTCGACTACCTGGTCTTTGTCAACTACACAGCGGAGCAGAAACACGCTCGCCGGCCGCGGCGAGCACGGTGGGACTGGGCACAGGTGAGCCCACCCGGCTGTAACCCGGACGCCCTACAGCGGCTTTGACGGTTCGACTCCGTCCCCCACCACCGACACACCAAGACAAGGCCGATGCGACTGCTGGCTAGGTCACCGCCCCTTCAAGGCGGAGGACCGGGATCGATACCCGGATCGGCTGCCACACCCCTGTAGCTCAGCTGGACAGAGCGCCGGATTACGAATCCGGAGGTCCCAGGTTCGACTCCCGGCAGGGGTACGCAGGTTTTCAGGCTCACGTGGCCCAGCGGCCAGGGCAGCTCCTTGTCGAGGAGACGATCGCGGGTTCGAGTCCCGTCGTGAGCGCGCGCCCGGCACCCGAGGGGGGTGCCCGGCCGACGAGTGCGAGGGAGACGGGAACCCATCCGCTTCGGGAGCGGAAGACACCGCGTTCGACTCGCGGGCACTCGACTGAGGTTGATCAAAAGACTGTCACCACCACGGCGCGTTGGTCCAGCGGAACGGACACCGGCCCCTCAAGCCGAAGACGCGGGTTCGACTCCCGCACGCGCTACGCGGTTGTAGCCCAACCGGCAGAGGCACCTGGTCGAGCGCCAGGCCAGTCGGGGTTCGAATCCCCGCAACCGCACGCAGCTGCATCGAAGACGGGCCCCGCGCGGGGACCCCACGCCCTCGTAGCCCAACCGGCAGAGGCACCGGACCCAGGCTCCGGACAGTCCAGGTTCGACTCCTGGCGAGGGCACGCTTTCCCGGGTGGTGTATCCGGCAACACGGCGGATTTTGGTTCCGCAGAGCCAGGTTCGAGTCCTGGCCCGGGAGCACCACGCGATGCCCGTTCGTCCAACCGGCAGGACTCCGGACTCTGGATCCGGCAACCGAGGTTCGAACCCTCGACGGGCAGCGGGGCACCGCAGGACGAGGACGGCCGGCCGAGTGGCAAGGCACCGGATTGCTGATCCGTGGTCCGGGGCGCGACGTCCCGGCGCGCGTTCGATCCGCGCGCCCGGGCCAGGGAGGATTGGCCGAGTGGTAAGGCAGCCGTTTCGAAAACGGTGGTCGGGTGTGCTGAGCACCCGCGTGGGTTCGACTCCTGCATCCTCCGCACCTCGCCGGCGCGAACCCGGCGAAGCCCTCGTGGTCCAACGGACACGACTCCGGCGTCCGAAGCCGGGAACGCAGGTTCGACTCCTGCCGGGGGCACCGCGGCACACCGCGACGCGCGGGGCCCAGTGGTCGGCCGGGCTCATATCCCCGAATCACCTGGATCGACACCAGGACGCGCGACCGAATTCTGCTCCGCTGGTAGTCGCGGGCTCCTTCGCGGGCCGAGGCCGAACTTCGCTGTCCGGACCTTTCCATTGTGCAGTAAGGAAAACCGGCTCTAAGAGTCCGGACCGTGAACAAATCCGACAACCGGGCTCACGGCACCGTCCTCGGAGCCTTCCGGCTCTACGCCGTGTCGCCCGTCGTCGCCATCGTCGGCGCGGTCGTGCTCGTCGCGGACAAGCAGGCCGTGCGGGTGGAGCTGTGGGACGCCGAGCCGCCGGCTGCGTACGGAGAATGGGACCAGGTCCTTGCGGTCGTGTGCGACCTGGCCGATCAGGTGCGCCTGCAGTCCGTCACTGCCGCCATGTCGCCCGACGTGCTCACCCTGGCCCGGCCCGGTCCGCACCACGCCCGGGTGCACGAGGGCGGCCGCGCCGCGACCGCGGAGCTGGCCGAGGGGACGTTCGCCGAGGGCGTCGAACGCTGGCTGATCCAGCTCTGGCCCGCGTGAGGGGCCCGGATATTCTCGCCGGACCATGACGAACCTCGACCGGATCCGCGCCGACCTCATCGCCGACCCCGACAACGCGTGGGCGAAGGAAGCCGGTTACGAGCCCCTCTACACCGCGGAGCCGTCGGCGAAGGTGGCGCTCATCGGGCAGGCGCCCGGGCGGAAGGCGCAGGAGAGCGGCGTCCCCTGGAACGACGTCAGCGGCGTGAAGCTGCGTGGCTGGCTCGGGGTGACCGACGAGGAGTTCTACGATCCCGGGCTGTTCGCGATCGTGCCGATGGACTTCTTCTACCCCGGCAAGGCGGCCTCCGGTGACGCGCCGCCGCGCCGCGGGGTTGCGGACAAGTGGCACCCGCGGATTTTCGCCGAGCTGCCCGAGATCCGGCTGACGGTGCTCGTCGGCAGCTATGCGCAGAAGCACTACCTGCACGCCGGGCGCGGGTGGAGCCTCACGGAGACCGTCCGGTCGTTCCGCGACTACCTGCCGTCGACGATCCCGCTCGTGCACCCGTCGCCGCTGAACGTCGGGTGGCACCTGCGGAACCCGTGGTTCGAGCACGAGGTCGTGCCGGAACTGCGGATGCTGGTGGCGGCCGCGTTGAAGTCCTGAGCAGAGGCATCAGAAGATGCTGAGCCCCGTGACGTTGCCGAACGTCTCGAGCGCCATCGCCGCGGACACGGAGTTGCCCTTCTCGTCGAGCCCCGGCCCCCACGCCGCGATCGCGCAGCGGTCCGGCACGATCGCGAGGATCCCCCCGCCGACACCGCTCTTGCACGGCAGCCCCACGCGGTACGCGAACTCGCCGGCGGCGTCGTAGGTGCCGCAGGTGAGCATGATCGCGTTGATGCGCCGAGCGTCCTGCTTCGACAGCAGGCGCGTGCCGTCGCGACGGACGCCGTGGCGCGCCAGGACCAGCCCCGCCCGGGCGAGCTCGACGCACGAAGCCATGATCGAGCACTGGCGGAAGTAGTGGCCGAGCATCTCGTCGACGGGGTTGAGGACGTTGCCGAAATCGGCCATCAGGTAGGCCAGCGAACGGTTGCGGTTCCCGGTGCGCGTCTCGGACTCGGCCATCGCCGGGTCGTAGGTGAGGCCGGGGTTCCCGGTCTCCGCGGCCAGGAACGCGCACAGGGCACCACAGGCGTCGCCGGTGTCCGCGAGGAGCTGGTCGGTCACCAGCAGCGCGCCCGCGTTGATGAATGGGTTGCGCGGCACGCCGCGTTCGATCTCCAGCTGGATCAGCGAGTTGAACCGCGTACCCGACGGCTCGCGGTTGACGCGCTTCCAGATCGACGCGTCGTCGTGCCCGAGCACGTGCGCGAGCGCGAACGCCTTCGAGATGCTCTGGATCGAGAACGGCACCTCCGCGTCGCCCACCTGATGCAGCTCGCCGTCGACGGTCGCCACCGCGAACCCGAACTGGCCCGGGTCCACGCAGATCAGGTCGGGGATGTAGTCCGCCACCTTGCCGGCCCCGATGTGGGGCCTCGTGGCCGCCCAGACCTCACCGACAGCGCGCTCGTAGTCCACCGGCCGCCCTTCCACACGTGATCACGGCGGCTCCGATGATGTCACGGCTACTGCGGGTCGTCGCCTGCCCAGGTCCAGTGGGGGACCTCGCGCAGGGGATGGAGGTCGGCGGCCGTCTCGGCGTGGGAGTTCTGCAGGGCGACCCGGGAGCCGAACTCGACGTGTTCGCGGACTGCGTCGTGGAACGGCGCGTCGCGGGGCATCCCCGCGGTGTCGAGGGCCGCGAGGTAGAGCTGGACGAACCGCTGCCGCTGGGCTTCGGTGATCTTCAGTCCCCGGTGGACGGAGATCAGGTGCGCGAACCCCAGCTCGCGCGAGAAGCGGTCCGGCCCGCCGAACGACTCGGCCGTGAACGACGTCAGGTGCTCGACGTGCCGCGGCTGTCCCGCGCCGAACAGCGGCTGCAGCAGTGGATCCGCCAGCACGCTGTCGTAGAACACCTGCTCCAGCTGGTGCAGGGCGGCTTCACCGCCGGCGTGCTCGAACAGTGAGGGCATGCGCCCAGCGTAGGGCGAGTATCGGACATGATAGGCAATTGCACCGGCCGGCTTGGCCAGTGCTGAACCGCCTCGTCCCGACCGCAGCGAGCGACTGGCCGCCCTCACAAGCGTCACAACAGCCTCGGTAAACGCGGTGGCCACGAACTGATCACAGTCTGTTCTCTGAAGAGCTTGAAGTGGTGGTTCTTCACCTTCGCCCCGGTCGGAGTACTCAACTTGGTCTTCACCGTCGCGAACAGCGCGCAGGCCTGAGGTCGGCACGATGCGCCGGCCGATCCTGGCCCGCGACGAATCGAGGTCGGGATACAGTCGATCATGAAGCCGCCCCACCGGAGGTCTCGATGAGTGTTCCCTTGCCGGAGAAGTTCGGGTACCAGCGGGTCGACGCGGGGGGCGTGCGGATCAACTGCGCGGTCGCCGGCGAGGGGCCGCCGGTGTTGCTGCTGCACGGTTATCCGCAGACGCACCTGATCTGGCACCACGTCGCGCCGCGGCTGGCGGAGGAGTTCACCGTGGTGCTGACCGATTTGCGCGGGTACGGCGACAGCGACAAGCCGGCCGGCGGCGACCATGAATATGCCAAGCGGGCCATGGCGGACGACCAGCTCCAGGTCATGGCGAAACTGAGCTTCGACCGTTTCTCCGTCGCCGGGCACGATCGTGGCGGGCGGGTGGGGCACCGGCTCGCGATCGACGCGCCCGAAGCGGTGAAGGCGCTGGCGGTGCTGGACATCGTCCCCACGCGGTACGCGTTCCAGCACGCCGACAAGGACTTCGGACTGGGCTACTACCACTGGTTCTTCCTCGCCGCCGGCAACGGGATCCCCGAACGGCTGCTCGCCGGCGACCCCGAGTTCTGGGTCACCTCGCGCATGAACTCCCGCCACGACGGCGGCGCGCCCTTCGATCCCGCCGCTGTCGCCGAGTACGTGCGGTGTTTCTCCGCGCCGGAGGCGATTGCCGCTTCGTGTGCGGACTACCGCGCCGCGGCGGGCATCGACCTCGAGCACGACGACGCGGACGCGGCCGCGGGCCGGCTCGTCACCAGCCCGCTGCTCGCGCTGTGGGGGAGCGCCGGCTTCGTCGGCCGCTCCTACGACGTGCCCGCCGCGTGGCGCGAGTACGCGACGGACCTGCGCACGCTCGCCGTCGAGAGCGACCATTACCTGCCGGAGGAACAACCGCACGTTGTCACCGAAGCATTGCGGGACTTCTTCGCGGAGACCTAAGCCGCAGAGGGACGCCACCGCGGCCACCCTGGGTTCAGCTTCGGCTCAGAACCGGCCGAGGCCGTGCGGCGAGCCGAGGCCGGTCGGGCCGTCCCAGCCGGGGCCGGCCTGGCACACCTTCGGGCCCCAGCCCAGCCCCTGGCAGACCGACGGTGCCGCGCCGTCGGTCGTGACGTCGTGGAACGCCGAGGCCGGCGCGCCGTACAGCGCGCTCGGGCCCGTCGCCCCGGTGGTGTGGCCGCTGCTGCGTACGTACCACGCGGCCACGAACGGCGACGAAGCGCTGGTACCGCCGCTGACGATCCAGTGCTGCGGCTTGCCCGTGAAGGGCGCGTAGGTGTCGTACACCGCCGGGCCGTTCGCCGGGTCGGCGATGGCGGCGACATCGGAGGACGCGCGGTGCCCACCGCAGTTCGCGGTGATCGAAGCGGGCTGGCCTGCGGCGGGCGGGAACGTCCGGGCGCACTCGCCGCCGAGGTTGTGCCACGCCTGCTCCGTGAACTTCGTGCGCGCCGCGTCGACGGGTTTCAGCGCCGTGCCCCCGACGCCGACCGCCCACGGCAGGTCGGCGGGCCACGTGTAGAAGCTCGTGTCGGCCTTGCTCTTGGCCGAAGCCGAGACCGAACCCGAAACCGCCGTCGCGTCGGTGCTGCCGACGTCACCGATCGACGCGAACAGCGGCACCCCCGGGTGGTTCAGGGCCTTGCTGTAGGGCGCGTCGATCGTGGCCGAGTCGAGGACCTCGATGTCGCTGAGGCGCACGGCGTTCGCGCCGAGGCGGACCGCCGTCTGGTAGGCCGTGGCGTAGTCGGCAGCCTTCTCGTCGGGATCGAGCTCACCGGTCGCGTCGAGGTCCGGCGTCTGCACCACCGTGATGCGACAGGCCGGGCACGCCGCCGAGGCCATGTCGACGTCGAGCGACGTCTCGACGGCCCAGTCCTCCTCGGATTCCTTGAACTCGTCGGTGGTCCCGGGCCGCACCGGCGGCCCGCCGTGGAAGTCGGTGATCGTGAGGCACCCGCTCGCTGTCGTGCACGCGGGCAGCCCGTACTGCTTGCGGTAGACGGCCAGATCCGACTCCAGGTGCGTGTTCGCGCCCGCGCTGATCACCGCGATCGTGCCGTTGCGCCCGACTCCCGCGGCCGGCAGCGAGTAGGCGCGCGCGAGGTCCGTGGCCCCGAGACCGACCGGAGTCGTCGTCGACAACGCTTTCGCCGAGCCGGGGCTCTCGGTGACGACGGCGGCCTGGCAACTGGCCGCACACGCGGTCCGCACGCCGTGGTCGCTCAGGAAGGTGCCGTCGTGGATCTGGGCCTGAAGTCCCGTGATGTCCGAAGTGCCGGGTGCGGCCTCCGCCGGGGCGCCCGCCACGGTCATCGCCGCGAGCACCGGCAGCGCCGCGGCCACGGCGAGGGCCCGCCTGATTGTGACTTTTCCCTTGTACAAGGACGTTGCGCCTCCCAGGACGGTCGGCGGCGCCACCGCCGCCACGCGGGCCCATCCTGGGTGACGATCTTTCGGATCCTGTCAGGAAGTTGTGTGGATCTTCGGCTGCGACAGCTCCGCGTCGAGTGAGCGCAGGGTTCGGGCCGTCAGGCTGGGGGTCGTGGCGGCCAGTTCCCACACGGACAGCGTCGCGACGGAGGCGGCGAAGTCGGCGTTGGCGAGCATCGGCAGGTGGCGCACGAGGATCTCGTGGGCGTCTGGGGCCAGTGAGCCGATCGGGGTCAGGACGGCGGAGCCGAGATCGGCCGCCGGTGGGAGGTCCTCGAGTACGGCGAGGGCGTTCTCGCGTTGGGCGCGGACGAGGAGGTGCTCGCGCGTGACAGGGCCGTCGGCGGGCAGGCCGAGGCGTTCGAACTGGGACGGGGGTGCGTCGGCGGCTCGCATCAGCTCGACGAGGTGGGTGGCCATGGTGAGTTCGAGGTCGTCGTCGAGGAGGGGGTGGGTTTGGCCGGGGTCGGTTTCGAGGTCGAACAGCAGGGTGCCGAACGCGTGCGGGTCGCCCCAGGCGTAGCCGGGCATGCGCAGTACGGGGGCGCCTTTGGTGAAGGGCAGGGGCGGGATCAGCTCGGCGTCCCGCAACTCGGCGGGGGAGAAGCGGGTGTTCATGTGGGTGGGCATGAGGGTGTGTTCGAACAGCGGCGCGTTGGCGGGGGTGGCCGAGGCTCGCAGGTAGACGTAGCGGCCGTCGGTGACGTTGACGTGGGCGCCGAAGCTGCCGAACAGGCAGGCGTCCCGCGTGGTGGAGCCTGTCAACGGGAGGCCTTGCATGTCGGCAGGCCTTGCTACGCCGAAGAAGTCGAGCAGTGTCGGTCCGAAGTCGACGGTCTGCACGAGTTCGGCCCGGCGCTCGCCGCGGGCGCCGCTGCGCGGGTCCCAGGCGAACAGGGGCGTGTGGATGTTCTCGTCGTACCACGGCTGGACGTTCTTGCCCCACCAGCCGTGCTCGCCGAGCAGCAAGCCGTGGTCGGTGCAGACGATGAGGAGGGTGTCGTCCCACAGCGCGTGGGTGTCCATCGCGTCGAGGACGCGGCCGAGGGAGCTGTCGCACATGGACAGCAGGGCGCGGTACTCGTCGCGGACCTTCAGCGTGTCGCCGGGCTGTTCGGTGACCCTGCGGTAGCCCGGCCAGTCGTACTCCGGGCCTTCGTGAGTGAGGGAGTACCGCGCGCGGTGGTCCTCGGTGGCGACGAACGGTTCGTGCGGGTCGAAGCACTCGATCTGGAGGAACCAGCCCTGCTCGCCGGCGTTGGTGTCGAGGAACTCCAGGCCGGCGTCGACGGTGAGTGTCTGTGGGTGCTGCCCGGGTTTGAGGAAGTGCTGCCGGTTCACCCAGTGTTGGCGGATCATCGCCGACGCCCGCCGCGCCCCGACCGCCGGTTCCGGCATGTCGGGGTCCGCGACCTGGCCCTTCCAGCGGTCGCCTTCCTGGCCGCGGAAGAACTCGTAGGTGTCGAAGCGGTTGTGGTAGGTCGCGCCGCCGTCTTCCCAGTAGTGCTGGTGATCCGTGACGAGGTGGGTGTGGACGCCGTTGCGCGAGAGCAGTTCGGGCACCGAGTCGTCGAACGGTTCCAGCGGCCCCCAGGAGCGGTGGAGGAAGTTGTACCGGCCGGTGTGCAGCTCACGGCGCGCCGGCATGCACGGCATACTGCCCGCGTAGCAGTTGTCGAACGTCACGGCCGCCTCGGCCAGCCGCTCGAACTGCGGCGCCTGCACACCCGTCGCCCCGTACGGCGGCAGGTACCGGCGGTTGAGCGTGTCGAAAAGGACGACGATCGCGCGCATGGGCCGGGCTCCTCCTCAGGTGGGTGCCACCCCGCCCAGCCTAGGGAACCCGTGGGACGGCAGCGGCCGAACTTTGGCGAACGCGGCCCCCGCCTGATTGACTGTGGCTGCCCGGCTCTGCCGGGCATCAGACACCCAAGACGATTCTGGAGGACGCATGCCCGTCTCTAAGGCGCACGCGAACTGGAACGGCGACCTTCCCACCGGGTCCGGGCAGTTCACCGCCGGGGGAGGAAGCATCAGCGGGAGCGTGACCTTCAAGTCGCGCTTCGAGGACGGCCCCGGGTCGAACCCGGAGCAGCTTATCGCCGCGGCGCACGCGTCGTGCTTCTCGATGGCGCTGGCCAACACGCTGGCGAGTGCGGGATTCCCGGCCGAGTCGATCGAAACGGACGCTTCGGTCACCCTACGCCCGGTGGACGGCGCGCCGACGATCATCAAGGTCGAGCTCGTGACGGAGGGCCGCGTGCCCGGTGTCAACGAGGAGCAGTTCAAGGAGTACGCGGCGCAGGCCAAGGCCGGCTGCCCGGTCAGCCGCGCGCTGGCGGGCGTCCCCGAGATCACCGTGCAGGCGTCGCTGGCCGGCTGAGCCGTGCGAGCGCTCGCTCCCGCGCGGGGCGAGCGCTCGGCCAGCCCGGGGCTGCCCCGACGCGTCCCGACAGCGAGACCGGCCGGTTTCCGGCAGGCGGGCCTGGACCGCCCCGGTGAGAATCGGGGCATGAGTGAACGCTCCGACCCCGACCGTCGCCGGGCCGCGACCACCGGCTGGGCCCACCGCCACCGAGACGTCTCCGGCGGCTGGCTCCGCCCGACCGTGTTCGGTGCGGTGGACGGCCTGGTCACCAACGCGGCCCTCATCGCAGGCGTCGGCGGCAGCGGCGTCGCACCGCACACGATCGTGCTCACCGGGTTGGCGGGACTGGTCGCGGGAGCGTTCTCGATGGGCGCGGGCGAGTACGTGTCGGTGACCAACCAGAACGAGCTCGTGCACGCCGAGGTCGCGCTCGAAGCCGACATGCACGCGCGCTTCCCGCAGCAGGAGCACGACGAGCTGGTCAGCCGCTTCGTCTCCTACGGTGCCGACGACGACACCGCCCGCCGGATGGCCGAAGCCGTCGCGCGCGACCCGGACCAGGCGCTGCGGTTGCACACGCGCGAGGAGCTCGGCGTCGATCCGCAGGACCTGCCGTCCGCCCTGCTGGCGGGTGGCGCGTCGTTCGTCGCGTTCTCGATCGGTGCGCTGCTTCCGTTGCTGCCGTACCTGCTCGGCGCGAGCACGCTGGTCGTGTCGCTGATTCTGACGGCGGTCGCGCTGCTGGCCGGGGGGATGACGGTCGGCAAGCTGACCGGAAGGCCGTTGGTTCACTCCGGACTGCGGCAGCTCGTCCTCGGGGCGCTCGCCGTCGCAGTCACCTACGGCGTCGGCCAGCTGATCGGTGCCCCTGTCGGCTGAGGGTGGCGGGCGTGATCAGGCGTTCTTCAACAGGTCGAGCAGGGCGGCGTGGAGCTGGGCCGGCGCGGCGAGGAACGAGGTGGCCCGCGGGTGCCAGGGGGTGCCGTCGGCATCGGTGACGACCGCGCCGGGCCTCTCGGGCGATCAGGCTCGCGCCGAGGAGGTTGCCCGCGTCGCGGCCGTACAGCCGGAAGCCGTCCATGCGTCCGGCCGCGACGTCGGCGATCTGCAGGGAGGTCGGGCCCAAGTTGCGGACCGCGCCGACGTGGGAGAGGACGGCCGAGAGCGAGCGGCCGGCCTGCTCGGCGGCGTTCGGCTGGGTGGTGATGAAGGGCGGCTGGCTGGTGCCGACGAGCGTGACCGGGAGCTCGGCAGTGGCCGACGGGGTGAGGCGCTCGCCGTCGAGGAACGCTCCGAGGCCCCTCACCGCGTGGTAGGTCTCGTCGCGGACTTTCGCTGTGGATCACGGCGGCGACCGGGGTGGCGTCCTCGACCAGGGTGATGCTGACGCACCAGTACGGCAGGCCGCGCAGGTACTGGACGGCGCCGTCGGCGAGGTCGACGACCCAGCGTTGTTCGCCGGGCGGGAGGGTGGTGTCGATCTCGTCGGCCCATTCCACGCCGGGTCGCAGTGCGGCGAGACTCGCGCGCAGCGGGCCTTCGGCTGAGTGTTCGAGGGCGTCGAAGGTCTCGCGGAACTCGGTGAAGGTGGTGGGGGCCGCGGGCCTGGGCCGGGCGGCGAGGCGGCGGCCGGCTTCCCGGGCCGCGGTGATCATGCCGTCGATCAGGGTGGTTGTCACGGGCCAAGCGTGCTCCCGGGTGGGCGCTGGTGAGGTGTTTCGGCGGCTCTCTTGATCGAACTCAGTGCCATCATGGGGTGATGGTGAGCGATGCCGTCCTCGGAGACGAACATCTGCGGCTGATCGCGGCTCTGCAGTGCGACGGTCGCGTGACGATCGAGCGCGCGGCGGCCGTGCTCGCCTGAACCAGCGCGCGGTCCGCCGGCGGCTGCGCGTGTTGCTGGACGGCGTCGTGCGCGTGGTCGCCACCCGGCCCCGCGCCGCGTTGCCGGGCGCGACCCTGCTGCGGATCCGGGTGCTGCGCGGCAAGATCGACGCCGTCACGGCCGCCCTCGCGGCTCGCGACGACGTCCTCTACCTCGACCTCTCGCACGCCGGCGACGAGATCTCGGCCGCCGTCGTCTCCGACCCGAGCCGCCGCAACGCCCTCGTCTTCCGCCAGCTCCCCGCGACGACCGCCGTCACCGAGATCCACGCCGAAACCGTGATGCACGTCTTCTCCGACGCGAGCGACTGGCGCCTCGACGTGCTCACCGAGACCGAACGAGCCGACCTCACGGTGGTGTCGACCCGGGCCGCCACCGGCGACCTCGACTCCGTCGACTCCGCGATCCTCACCACGCTGGCGCGCGACGCCCGCCTGCCCGGGGCCGCCGTCGCCGCCGAGGTGCGCCACCCCGAGTCCACCGTGCGCCGCCGCCTCGCCACCCTCCGCGCCGACGGCCGCCTCCTCACCCAGACCTTCGTCGACCCGCACCACCTCGGCCTCCGCATCGACGCGAACATCACGATGCAGGTCCCACCCGCGAAGCTCGACCACGCCGGCCGCACCCTCGCCCAGCACCCGGCGGTCCACGGCGCCCTCGCCACGACCGGCAGCTCCAACCTCCACGCCGCCGTCTGGCTGCGCGATCTGGATCACCTGTACCGGTTCGTCACGGAGGATCTGGCGCGGCTCGGGGTGGAGCGGGTGGAGACGTTTTTGGTGGGGCAGGCGGTGAAACGGCCGGGAAATTGAGGTCTACCCGGTCTCCGTCGAACGGGACGAAAGCCGAGGCGCTTCCGTGATGCCCGCGGCGCGGAGTTCCTCGGCAATTACCTCCCGCAGGCGGAACTTCTGCACCTTGGTGCCCGACATCGGCCAGTCCGTGACGAAGCGGATGTAGCGCGGCACCTTGAACGTCGCGATGCGGCCGAGGCAGTGGTCGATCAGGGCGCGTTCCGTGGCACCGGCGCCGGGGCGGAGCTGGATGAAGGCGGCGGCCACTTCGCCGAGGCGGGCGTCCGGGGCGGCGACGACCTGGACGACGCCGCAGGCGGGGTGGTCGGCGAGGCAGCCTTCGACCTCGGCGGCGGAGACGTTTTCCCCGCCGACTTTGAGCATGTCCTTGAGCCTCGAGACGAAGGAGAGGCGGCCGGCGGGGTCGGCGACGACGAGGTCGCCCGTGGAGAACCAGCCGGCGGGGTCGAGGCGTTCGGCCGTCAGCGCGGGGTCGCGGTGGTAGTGGGAGAAGCGGGAGGTGCCGCGGAACTGGAGTTCGCCGCGGGTGCCCGCGGGGACCCGCGCGCGAGTCGAAGGGTCGACGACGCGGACTTCCATGTGCCGCAACACTTTTCCGCTCGTGGTGGCGCGGACGTCAGCCGGGTCGTCGGGGGAGCCGACGCAGCAGAAGCCGAGGGACTCCGTCGAGCCGAGGGACGACATCTGGACGGCCGGGGCGATCCGGACCTGCATGGCGCGAAGCCGTTCGGGGGCGCCGACGTTGAGCACGAGGCGCAGCGCGGACAAGTCGGTACGAGGAAACTCGGGGTGGTCGAGCACGCGCAGCCAGATCGTCTCGAACGCCGGAAACGCGACCGTGCACCGTTCTTCGGACAGCTGACGCAACGCCAGACCCGGCTCGAACGGTCCGGTGTGGACCATCGCGCAGCCGGCCGCCAGCGCCGCGAGGACGACGTCGTAGCCGCCGCAGTGGAACATCGGCAGGGCGGTCCAGAAGCGGTCCGCCGAAGTGAGGCCGAGCCGTTCGGCGACGGCTTCGCCTTCCGCCACCAGGGAAGCGTTGTCGTGCACACAGCCATTCGGCCGGGCGGTGGTGCCCGAGGTGTAGAGGATCAACGCGGGATCGTCGGGTCGCACATCGGAACGGGCCGCGGCGACCGTGGCCGCGTCGGCGGAGTTCGCCGAGAACGCCGCGCGCGAGAGCCAGCCGGCGGGTGCGGGACCGTCGTCCACGGCGACGATCGCACGCAACACCGGCGCCACGCGCAGGGAAAGCGCGGAAGAATCAGCGAGCCCGGGAAGCGCCGAAGCGAGCGCCGGCCCGAGCGAGGTGTCGGCGAACAACAGCCGCAGGTCCGCGTGCTCCACGACGTAGGCCAGCTCAGCCGCCTTGAGCCGAGGGTTGATCGGGACGGTGACCGCGCCCAGGTGCGCGATCCCCAGCCAGGTCGTCACGCTCGCGATCCCGCCGGGCACGAGCACACCGACGTGATCACCGGGCCGGATCCCGCTAAACCACAACGATCCGGCCACCCGCCGGGCCTCGGTGGCGATCTCGCCATAACTCAGCCGTCCGTCGGGGAACACGACTTCGCGCTCGGCGGCGCACCGGTCGAGCAGATCCGGGATGGTGGACATGACCCCTCCAGAGCGACTATCGGCGCGCCCGCGGCGCTTCCGTGATGCCGGCGGCCGCCAGCTCGTCCGCGATCCTCTTGCGCAGTTTCACTTTCTTGATCTTCGTCCCCGACATCGGCCACTCGGTCACCCAGCGGACGTAGCGCGGCACCCGGTAGGACGCGATCCGCCCGACACAGTGGTCGATCAGTTCCTGCTCGGTCGCCGAACACCCGGGTTTGAGCTGGACGAACGCCGCCGGCACCTCGACGACCAGGTCGCCGGTGTGGAACCAGCCAGCGGAGTCGAACACGCGCGCGGTGAGGTCCGGGTCGCGGAAGTAACCGTCGAACGTGTTGGCGCCACGGAAAAGCAGCTCACCGGGCACGCCGGGGCCCACGTCGTCACCCGACGGATCGACGACCCGGCACTGCATCCCGGGCATCGGATGCCCGCCGGTTTCCGCGCGTTTGTCCGGTGGGTCGTCGAGCCGGTTGAGCGTGAGGAACGCGGCGGACTCCGTCATTGCCACGCACGACACGTGCACCGCGTCCGGGAACCGCGCCGCCATGGAGCGGAGGCGTTCGGGCACGCCGACCACCATCACGACCCGGATCCGCGTCAGGTCGTACGAGGCGAAGTCGGGCCGGTCGAGCACCGGCAGCCAGATCGTCTCGAACGCCGCGAGCGCGATCGTCACGCGCTCGCGGACCAAGAGGTCCAACGTCGTGGCGGGATCGAAGAACCGCGGGTGCACAAAGGTGGCGCCCGCCGTGAGGCAGGTGAGGGCGAAGGTGATCCCGCCACCGTGGAACAGCGGGATCGCCGTCCACGCCCGGTCGTCTGCGGTCAGTGGCATCCGCTCGCCGGCGATCCCGTCGGCCAGGCGGGTGAGGGCTTCGTGGCTCAGCATCGCGCCTTTGGGCGCGGCCGTGGTCCCCGACGTGTAAACCAGCAAGGCGGTGTCGCGGACCCGCACGCTCGCCGCCGCCCGGTCGGCCTCGGCAGCAGGACACGCAGTCGCGAAGAACTCCGCGGAGGACATCAGCCCGCCGCCACCCGCACCGCCCAGCTGCACGACGTGCTCCAGCTCGGCAGCAGCGCCCTCGGCGAGCCCCGGAAACGTCCGGCGCAGCAGCTCGGCGAAGTCCGGCTCGCCGGCCCGCGGCGGAGCGGTCACGAGCACCCGCATCCCCGAGTGCGTGATGATGCCTTCGAGCTCCACCGACTTGAACCGCGCGTTGACCGGCACCGCGATCGCGCCGGCCTCGGTGGCGGCTACCAGCATCGCGAGGAGATCGACCGACGCGGGCAGCAGGATCCCCACCCGCTCGCCCGGTTGCACGCCCAGTCCCAGCAGCGCGCGGGTGAACTCCCGGACGCGGCCGGCGAGCGCGCCGTAAGTGGCGCGTTCAGCGGGGAAGACGAGGGCTTCGCGGTCGGGATGCGCCAGCCCTCGACGGCGCACCAGATCGCCGAGCGTGGTGGCGGCCACGGGCCGGACGGAACCGGCGGATCTGCTTGTCATCGGCGACTCCCCGCTCTATCTACCGACCGTTTGACAAACTAGCGTGGGTACTCGATGGTGGACAAGCCGGAAAACCCAGCCGCGACAGTGCGTTGACCGCGACTGCGGCGAAGAAAGGTGATGCCGTGTCGAGTTACGACGTGGTGGTGATCGGGGCGGGCGCCGCCGGCCTGTGCGCGGGGGCGCTGCTCGCGCGCGAAGGCAAGCGGGTCGTCGTCCTCGACCGCAGCCCGTATCCGGGTGGCCGCGCGATGGCGGTGCCGGACGAGGGGTTCACCGTCAACCTCGGCGGGCACCTGATCGAAGACGGCGGATCCGGCCTCACCAAGGTGTTCGAGCACGTCGGCAAGGAGCTGATCCACGGCGAGGTCAGCAAGGAGATGCCGATCTGGGAAAACGGGTCGGGCTGGGGCTCGATCCGCGACCGCTACACCGACCGCGCGGAACTGAAGAAGGTCATCAAGGCACTCGCCGACACGCCGTACTCCGAGCTCGACGACTGGGACGACCGGTCGCTGCGTGAGTGGATCCACCAGCACACGTCCGACCAGGGCGTCGTGGACCTGTTCGAGTTCATCTCCGTGCTGGAGTGCATGACCGACAACTGGTACGACCACTCCGCCAGCGACAACCTCTACGTGCGCAAGATGCACTACGAGGAGCGCAACACCGCCGCCTATTCGTGTTGGCCCGGCCAGGGCTGGGACGGGCTGTGGCGCGACCTCGCCGACGCGATCACCGGGCACGGTGGGGAGCTGCGCCTGGGAACCACGGTCGAGCGTGTGATCGTCGAAAACGGTGCGGTGAAAGGTGTCGCCGTCGCCCGCGAACCCCGGGTACTGCCCAACGAGTTCTTCGAGGAGGAGATCCTCGAGGCCCCGGCGGTGATCTCCACGCTGCCGGTGTGGCACGTGCTGAACGTGGTGCCGCGCAGCGTGCTCCCGGAGTGGTACGCCTCGCAGATCGAGTTCCTGGCGCAGGACAAGTTCCGCATCGCCTGGCTCGGGCTCTACCTCGCCACCGAGGAGCCGGTCACGCAGTTCGACCCGCGTGAGCTCTCGACGTGGACCGCGACGCCGTCGACGGACTGCTCCGGGTTCATGTTCGACCAGTCGGCGATGGATCCGTCGTGCTCGCCCGAAGGCACGCACCTGCACGTGCTGGGCGCGATCATCCCGGGCGCGAAGGGCCGCGACCGCGAGTGGTGCCGCGCCACGATGCAGGCCTTCGAACGCGACGTCGAGACGATGTGGCCCGGCCTGGCGAACCCGGTCTGGCGGCGCCGGCACCTGGTGTTCGAGCCGAGCTTCGGTGTGATCCAGATGCCCGGGCTGGTCGGGAAGTACCGGCCGCACTGGCGCGCGCCCAACGTCGAGGGGCTCTGGTTCGCCAGCGAGACCTTCCGCAGCCGCGGCGTCGGCACCGACCGCGCGGCCCGCGCCGCCCTCACGTGCGTCGAGGACTACCTCGGTGCGCGGATCCCGACGTTCGGCGATGGATGGAGGTACTGAGTGGAGCGTCTGCAGCTCGGTGTGCCCGGTCAGATCATGCCGCCGGCGGACGCCGCGGTGAAGTTCGCGCGCCGCAGTGAAGCCGAGGGCTTCGACGCCGTGTGGTGGCCCGACCACCTCATGGGCTGGCACGCCGACACGATGTGGACCGAGGACTTGACGCCGCTCGCCGCGGTGCAGCCCAACCCGCACGCCTACTTCGACCCGCTGATCGTGATGGGCGTCGTCGGCGCGCAGACGGAGCGGATCAAGGTCGGCGTCGTCGTCACGGATCTCATCCGGCGCAACCCGGCGATGGCCGCGGCGAGCGCGCTGACGCTGGACCACGTCACGAAGGGCCGCGCGATCATCGGGCTCGGCTCGGGGGAGCGGCTCAACATCACGCCGTACGGGATGTCGTTCGAAAAGCCCGTCGCGAAGCTGGGCGAAGGCATCGACGTGATGCGGCTGCTGTGGGAGGCCGACGGACCCGTCGACTACGCCGGGAAGTTCCACACCCTGGAGAACGCCGTCCTCGGATTGCAGCCCTACGAAGGGAAAGCGCCCGAGATCTGGACGGCGGCGCACGGCCCGCGGATGCTGGAGCTCACCGGGGCCAAGGCCGACGGGTGGCTGCCCACCAAGATGTCGCCGGCGGAGTACGCCAAGTCGCTCACCACGATCCGGCAGTCGGCACAGGACGCGCGCCGCGATCCCGCGGCGATCACGCCCGGCATGCTCGGGTACCTGCTCATGGGCCCCGACGAGGAGACGGTCCAGCGGCTCACCGAGGCCCCGCTCGTGCGCGCGCTGTGTGTTTTGCTGCCCGCTCAGGTCTTCCGCGACCTCGGCGTCGAACCGCCGCTGGACGGCGGGCCGGGCGGATCCGGCTTCCACGACTTCATCCCCACGGCCGTGTCGCGCGCCGAGTCGCTGCGGATCATCGACGCGATCCCGCCGAAAGTCGTGCGGCACTACGCGTTCTGCGGCACGCCGGCCCAGGTGGCCGAACAGCTGGCGGAGTACCGCGAGGCCGGGCTGCGCCACCTCGTGATGTGGAACATCACCGCGTTCGGCGACCCTTCGCTGGCGAGGTGGTCATTCCAGGCGATGACTGAGCTGAAGAAGCTGGTCGGCTCGTGAGCCGGGCGGCGGTCCAGGCGTACTTCTCCGCGATCAACGCCGAACGATTCGCTGACCTGGCCGGGGTTTTCACCGACGAGGTAGAGATCCACACCGTCGGCGCGGCCCCGGTCGTCGGCCGGGACGCGGCGATCGCGCACTTCACGAAGCTCCTCGCGGGCTACGCCGAGCACGACGACCGCGTCACCCGCTGGATCGAAGCCGGCGAGGCCGTGGTGACGGAGATCGGCTTCACGGGCCGCCTGCGCGACGGCCGTCCGATCGCGTTCAGCGCCCTCGACGTGTTCGACCTGCGCGAGGGCCGGATCGCGAAAGTCGCCACCTGGTACGACACCCGCGACGTGCGCCGCCAGGTGCTCGCGTCATAGGGCGCGGCCTTTCGCGGTCTGCACCATGTCCATCCGCTCGATGCCCGCGCCGAACGACGCGGCCTGTGGGGCCAGACTCGCCAATGCCTGCTCGTAGGCCGCCACCAACGCGTCTTCGGCCGGATAGTCGAAGGGATCCGTGGTGCCCGATGCGCGTAGGACCGGTTCGTTCGCGCGCATCCACTCGACGGTCTCGGCGATCCCGTCGGGCACCGAGACCACGTCGCGGTAGCCGAGGTCCTCGCGCAGCCGGGTTGTGTCCACAATGCACGTGGGCGACTCCTGGCCGCCGAACGCCGACACCGCGAGGCCGGGATTGGGCAGTTCCCGGGGCAGCGACAGGATTTCCAGGTCGCGGCCCGCGGCGCGGGCGACGAGCTGCGCCCACTGCCGCACGGTGAGGAGCTCGTCGTCGGCGACGTTGTAGGCCTTGCCCGCCGCGATCGCCGGCCGGTCGACAGCCAGCAGCACGGCCTCCGCCGCGTTGCGCGCGGCGGCGCGGGAGTGGATGCCGTGCCCGCCGTCGGCGAGGACCAGCCACGGACGCCCGTCCAGCACGCGGCGCACCACGTTCCACTCCCACGCATACGGGTTGCGCGGCCCGTAGACGGTCGGGTAGCGCAGGTAGGTGGCCGCGAAGGACCCCTTGGCGCCCAACGAGAACACGTGGTCTTCGGTGCGCCGGATCGGGCCGGTGCTGTAGCCGGCGAAGCGCGGCTCATCCGGCGCGACGAGCGGGTGCGAGTCCTCGCGCACAGGCAGCTGCACGCCGTACGGGAACCGCGAACCGGGGTTGACGTAACCCTGGTAAACCGGCACCCCGCCGACCACGACCAGGTGCGCGCAGCGGTTCGCCACCGCGTCGGCGATGAGCCTGACCCGGCCGTAGGTCGCGACGACCACATCCCACCCGGCCGACCCGTCCGAGCCCACGGCGCGCGCGATGTCGTCCGCCTCGAAGGGGCTGCCGTGCACGTGCGGGACGTCCGGCAGCTCCGCGACCTCGTGGCGGCCGGTGTGGAACACCGTGACCTCGTGCCCGCGGGCGAGCAGTCCCGCCACGATCGGGGGGCCGGTCGGGCCCGTGCCGCCGACGACCAGCGCGCGGCCCATCAGGCCCGGGCCGTTCGGAGGAAGCGTCGCGGCCTGCCGTCGTCCTGCACTGGAGCCTCCCTGCGCGAGTCCTGTCCGCAGCATGACAAGGCCGACCTTCACTGTCAAACGGTTGGTTGACAAACCCTTGTTGGGGCACCGGTGTGGTGCTAATCTCACCGCTACCAAACGGCCGTTAGTCAGTGACGATGACGTCATGGAGGACGCCGATGTCCGTAGCCGCCACCGCTGGACCCGACATCCTGTCCGAGGAGTTCGCTGCGGATCCCTACCGCGCGTACCGGGTGATGCGCGAGCAGCACCCGCTCATCTGGCACGAAGCCACGCAGAGCTACGTGATCAGCCGGTACGCGGACGTCGAGCGCGCCTTCAAGGATCCGGTGTTCACCAGTCACAACTACGACTGGCAACTCGAACCCGTGCACGGCCGGACCATCCTGCAGATGGACGGGCGCGAGCACTCCACGCACCGGAACCTGGTCGCGCCGGCCTTCCGCGGACGGGACCTGATGACCAAGTTCCTGCCCGTCATCGAGCAGAACTCGCGCGACCTCGTCGACGCATTCCGCCGCGACGGGCGCGTCGACCTCGTCGACCAGTACGCGACACGGTTCCCGATCAACGTGATCGTGGACATGCTGGGCCTGCCCAAATCCGACCACGAGCACTTCCACCGCTGGTACAGCTCGATCATGGCCTTCCTGTCGAACCTCTCCGGTGACGAGCAGGTGATGGCCGAAGGGATCCGCACCAAGGAGGAGTTCGAGGCCTACCTGCTGCCGATCATCCGCGCGCGCCGCGAAAACCCGGGCGGGGACCTGCTTTCCACGCTGTGCTCCGCCGAGATCGACGGCGTGCGGATGAGCGACGAGGAGATCAAGGCCTTCTGCAGCCTGCTGCTGACCGCGGGCGGCGAGACCACCGACAAGGCGATCGCCAGCCTGATGCGCAACCTCGTCGCGAACCCCGACCAGCTCGAAGCCGTCCGCGCCGACCACTCGCTGATCGCGGCCGCGTTCGCGGAGACCCTGCGGTTCTCGCCGCCGGTGCACATGATCATGCGCCAGCCCGCCGAAGACGTGGAGCTCTCCGGCGGAGTCGTCGAGGCGGGCAAGACCGTGACCTGCCTGATCGGCGCGGCGAACCGCGACCCGGCCAAGTACGCCGATCCCGACTCGTTCAACCTCCTGCGCACCGACCTCGACCTCGGCCGGGCCTACACCGCCGGCGCCAACCACACGGCGTTCTGCCTGGGGCGGCACTTCTGCGTCGGCGCGATGCTGGCCAAGACCGAGCTCGACACCGGCATCGCGCACCTGCTCGACGCCATGCGGGACATCCGTTTCGACGGTGAGGCGCCGCCGGAGCACGGCGTGTTCACCCGCGCCCCCACTTCGCTGCCCCTGACCTTCACGCCCGCCTGAGGAGGCACCCGCATGACCGCACGCGCCGAGATCGAAAACGTCCTGGGCAAGGCTTCTTGGGGTTACGACGAGAACGACGTCGGCCTGATCGCCGACCAGTTCACCGAGACGGCCACGATGACCATGCAGATCGGCCGCGAAGGCGACCTGATCGGGCCGTTCGAGGGCCGCGAGGCGATCCGCAAGCTGCACGCCGATTCGCTCGTCGCGCAGACCGACCAGCGCCGGCACAACCTCTCGAACCTGGTGCTCACCAAGGAAACCCCGGACAGCGCGGCGACGACCGCGAACCTCACCCTGCTCTCGATCGAGAACGGCGCGGTGCGGGTGCTCTCCAGCGGCTGGTACCGCGACGAGCTGGTGAAGCAGGGGGACCGCTGGTTGATCGCGACCCGGCACATCTACCTCGACCTGCCCTACTGATCCCCGCACCGGCACCTACCAGAGGACACCCATGGTCAACATCGGACGGATCCCGGAGAAGTGGGCGGCGCTCACCCCCACCCGGGACGCGATCGTCGACGCCCCGAGCGGCCGGCGGATGGACTGGAGAACGCTCGACGAACGCGTCCGCAGGCTCGCCAACGGGCTGGCGAGTGAAGGCGGACTCGGTCTGTCCAAAGGGGACCGGGTCGCGATCCTGGCGAAGAACTCCATCGAGTACCAGGAGCTGTACTACGCCGCCGGGCGAGCCGGGCTCGTCACGCAGCCGCTGAACTGGCGGCTCGGCGCGGGCGAGCTGACCCGGATCGTCGCCGACGCCGCGCCGAAGGCGGTGATCGCGTCCGACGAGTGGCTCGACACCGCGAAGCAGCTACAGTCCACGGTGGACGTGCCGAACTGGCTGCAGTACGGCGAATCAGGCGACGGCAGCTACGAAGACCTGCTGGCGCGCAGCAGCACCGACGAGCCGGTGCAGTCGTCGTCGATCGGTGACGCCGACCCGTTTTTCATCCTCTACACCGGTGGCACCACCGGCGAGTCGAAGGGCGCGCTGCACAGCCACACGAGCGTGTCGTTCGGGATGCTCAACCAGACCGTCGCCGAGCGCATCGTCGCGACCGACGTCTACATGCTGACCGGGCAGATGTACCACATCCCGGTGGTGCTCTCGATGAACTACCACCGCCACGGCTGCCCGCTGGTGCTGATGAACTTCGAGGCGCGCACGGCGCTGGAGCTCATCCAGGAGGAGCGCGTCTCGGCGTTCCTGGGCATCACCACGATGCTCAACTGGATGATGGCCGTGCCGGGCTTCTCCTCCTACGACATCTCGGCCCTGCGCAACATCCAGTACGGCGGCGGGCCCATGCCCTCGTCGGTGGTCAAGGCGGCGCTGGACCAGTTCCCCTGCACGCTGATCCAGGGTTACGGGCAGACCGAGGGCACCACGATGTGCTTCCTGTCGCAGGAAGACCACCTCGACGCCGTGCGCGGCATCCACCCGGAACGGCTGATGTCCTGCGGGCGCGAGGGTTTTGTCACGCAGGTCCGCGTCGTCGACCCGGACGGGCGCGAGGTGCCCAAGGACGGCCGGACCGCGGGCGAGATCATCGTGCGGTCCGAGGCCAACATGCTCGGCTACCTCAACCGCCCCGACCTCACCGAGAACACGATCCGCGACGGCTGGATGTGGACCGGCGACATCGCCACCTGGGACGCCGAGTCGTACGTGTTCATCGTCGACCGCGCCAAGGACATGATCATCTCCGGTGGCGAGAACATCTACTCGATCCAGGTCGAGGAGGCGGTGAACAAACACCCGTCGGTGCTGGAGTGCGCGGTGATCGGCGTGCCCGACGACGAGTGGGGCGAAGCGGTGAAGGCGTTCGTGGTGCTCAAGCCCGAGACGACGGCCACGGAGGCGGACATCATCGCCACGGCCAAGCAGCACCTCGCCTCCTACCAGAAGCCCCGGTCCGTCGAGTTCGTCGACGCCCTGCCCAAGGCGCCCACCGGGAAGATCCTCAAGCGCGACCTGCGCCGCGCGTACTGGGCGGACCGCGGCCGGTCCGTGTGACGGCGGGACTGCACCACCTCGGCGTGCGCGTGGCGGAGCTGGACCGGGCCGTGGCCTTCTACCGCGAACTCGGCGCCGAACCGCTCGCGCCGCCGTTCACGCTCGATCCCGGTGCGGCCGCGCTGGCGATGAACACCGAGCGCGAGGTGCGCGTCGCCCTGCTCGGGTTCCCGGACGGCAGCGGGATCGAGCTGTTCGAGTTCGGCGAGCCGGCGCCGCAGTGGCGTGCCGCGCCGGAGCCGGCCGCCCGGCTGCCGCACCTCGGCATCCGGGTCGCCGACGTCGACGCCGCGTTGGCCCGGGCCGAGGCGGCCGGCGGGCAGCGGTTGTGGAACCAGCCGAAACAGTGGGGTCCGGTGCGGGTGGTGTACCTGCGCGACCCCGACGGGACCGTGCTCGAACTGCTCGACGCGCCGTTGCGGGCGGTTGCCGACGTGGTCGCCCCGTGAACACCCGGCAGGAGGAGGTTTCTTGTCCTACGACGTGATCGTGCTCGGTGCCGGCGTGTCCGGCCTGGTCACGGCGTCAGTGCTGGCCGAACAGGGCCAACGCGTGCTGCTGGTGGAGAAGCACGCGTACCTCGGCGGGCGGGCGCGCGAGTACCGGTACAAGGGCCACCAGCTCGGCCTCGGCAGCCACCTCGTCGAGGATCCCGGCGACTCGCTGACGAGGGTGTGCGCGCTCATGGGGCTCGACCTCGTGCACTCCGAACGCAGCGACTCCATGCCGTTCTGGACCAACGGCCGCGGCTGGGCGCCGATCCAGGAGCAGTACGCGGGCAGCGCGAAGCAGGGCCTCAAGCGGTGCATCCAGGCGCTGAACGAGACGTCGTACAAGGAGCTGGAGAACTGGAACCACGCTTCGCTGCGGGAGTGGATGGCCCAGTACACTTCGGACGAGGGCGTGTACACGGTGTGGGAAGCCATCTCCGTGCTGGAGCAGATCACCTTGCGGCCGTGGGAACACTCGGCCTCGGAGAACCTGTACACGCGCAAGTTGCACTACTCGACGCGGCGCACCGCCGGCTACTCGTTCTGGCCCATGGGCGGCTGGGATGCGTTGTGGCACACCATGGTGGCGGCGTTCGAGGCCCACGGTGGTGAACTCCGGCTCTCGGCGCCGGTCCGCCGGGTCGACGTGCGCGACGGCGCCGTTCGCGGCGTGACCCTGCGCGACGGCGAGGAGATCGAGGCGCCGCAGGTGGTCGTGTCGGCCCCGGTCTGGGACCTGCTGCGGCTGTTCGACGAGGACGTGCTGCCGTGGGACCTCTCGGCGCGCATCCGCATGCTGGCGGCCAACCGCAACCGGGCCTGCTGGATCGGCTACTGGATCGCCGCGAAGGAGCCGGTGATCGCGATGACCGAGCGGGAGATGGCGTCGTTCCTGTCCACGCCCCGCTGTGGTCTGCCCGGCTTCACCCTCAACTTCACCGGCTACGACGGCGGGGTCTCGCCTGCGGGGGAGTACCTGACGTGCGTCGGGGCCTCGTTCGACGCGACCACCCACTACGGCGACCGGGCCTGGCTCGACCGGAAGTTCGCCGAGCTGTGGGAGGACATCGAGGAGATGCTGCCGGCGGCGCGCGGGGCACTGTGGACGAAGCCGCACGTCGTCACCAGCTACGGCGTGATCACCAAACCGGGACTGGTCGGCCCGGTCCGGCCCGACACGGTGGTCCGCGGGATCGAGGGCCTGTGGCTGACCGGCGACACGACGCGCGCCCGCGGCATCGGGATCGACAAGGCCGCGCGCTCGGGCATCACGGCGGCCGAGGCCGTGCTGGGCAAGCGGCTCGACGCGTTCGCCGGCACGCTGCGCTACTGACCGGAAGTCTTTGCACGGCAACGAGTTTCTTCCAGCAGAGGAGGCGGACATGACGGGACGGGTCGCGGGAAAGGTCGCGTTCATCACGGGCGCGGCGCGCGGGCAGGGCCGCGCACACGCGGTGCGGCTCGCGGAGGAGGGCGCCGACATCATCGCGATCGACGCGTGCGCGGCGGTCGAGACGGTGGACAAGTACCCGCCGGCCACCGAGGAGGACCTGGCCGAGACCACCGCACTGGTCGAGAAGGCCGGCGGGCGGATCGTGGCGAGCAAAGCCGATGTCCGCAATGCGAAAGACCTGCAGGCCGCACTCGACGAGGGCGTCGAGCGGTTCGGCGGGCTGGACATCGTGGTGGCCAACGCCGGCATCGCCACCTACGGCATGTCCTGGGAGCTCACCGAGGACATGTGGCAGGACATGCTCGACGTCAACCTCACCGGGGTCTGGCACACCGCGAAGGCCGCGGTGGGGCACCTGATGCGCCGCGGCGGCGGGTCGATGGTGTTCACCAGCTCGATCGGCGGGCTGAAGGGCATCATGCAGGTGGGGCATTACGTGGCGGCCAAACACGGGATGGTCGGGCTGATGCGCACGATGGCCAACGAGCTCGCCGGGCATCGCATCCGCGTCAACACCGTCCACCCGACCAATGTGGACACCCACATGATCCAGAACCCCGGCACGTGGGGGATGTTCGCGCCGGACGACCCGGCGCCGACGCGGGAGGCGGCGATGCCGGGCTTCCTGTCGCTCAACGCGCTCCAGGTGCCGTGGGTCGACCCGATCGACATCGCCAACGCCGTGCTGTTCCTCTCCAGCGACGAGGCGCGGTACGTGACCGGGGTCGCGCTGCCCGTCGACGCGGGGGCCACGATCAAATGAGGATCGAGGGTTCCGTCGGCCTGGTCACCGGCGGTGCGTCGGGGCTCGGCGCCGGCACCGCGCGGCGGCTGGTCGCGGGCGGCGGCCGGGTGGGCATCCTCGACCTGGCGAGCTCGGCCGGCGCCCAGCTCGCGGCCGAGCTGGGCGAATCCGCGCTGTTCGTGCCCACCGACGTGGCCGACGAAGCGGCGGTGGAGAAGGCCGTGGGCGCGGTCGCGGAGCGGTTCGGGCGACTCGACGTGTGCGTCAACGCGGCCGGGATCAGCCCGGCCGCACGGGTGCTCTCGCGCAAGGGCGAGCTGCACCCGCTGGATCTCTTCCGGCGCACCGTGGAGATCAACCTCGTGGGCGCGTTCGACGTGCTGCGCCACGCCGTCGCCGCGATGGCGCGCAACGAGCCGGGACCGGACGGCGAGCGCGGGCTGATCGTCAACGTCTCGTCGGCCGCCGCGCTGGAAGGACAGGCCGGGCAGGCGGCGTACTCGGCGTCGAAGGGCGGGCTGGTCGCGCTGACGCTGCCGCTCGCGCGGGACCTCGCGATCTGGGGGATCCGCGTGATGACGTTGTGCCCGGGGATCATGGACACGGGCATGTTGGCCGGGGCCGACGAGACGCGCCGCGCCGCGCTGATGGACCTGCACGTGTTCCCGAAACGTCTGGGCCGCCC
Organism: Amycolatopsis sp. NPDC051373; assembly: GCF_040689465.1. NCBI lineage: Bacteria > Bacillati > Actinomycetota > Actinomycetes > Pseudonocardiales > Pseudonocardiaceae > Amycolatopsis > Amycolatopsis sp. NPDC051373. The sequence goes on from NZ_JBFBAE010000020.1 coordinate 104,781, forward strand.
CGAAGACTTCGCCCGGCTCGTGGCGAGCTTCATGGAAAACGAGCTGCTCAACGGCGAGGTGGTCCGGCTCGACGCCGCGACCCGCCTCTGACGCGACCACCGACGACGAGGAGTTTCCGATGTCCCCCGACGCCACGCCGCCGGCGGGCCGCATCGCGCTGGTGACCGGCGGCTCGCGCGGCGTGGGCCGCGCGATCGCGACGCGGCTCGCGGCCGACGGTGCCGCCGTCGCGGTCAACTACCGGCGTGACGCCGGCGCGGCCGAGGAGGTCGTGGCGGGGATCGTTGCCGAGGGCGGGACCGCGGTCGCCTACCGCGCGTCCGTGGACGACGAGGCCGCCGTCGCCGCCATGGTGCAGCGGATCCGCGCCGACCTCGGCCCCGTCGACCTGCTCGTGAGCAACGCGGGGACGGCGAGCCGCGGCACGCCGATCGCGGACACCGACGAGCAGGAATACCTGCGGCTGCTGCGCGTCCACACGCTGGGACCGCTCGCGTTGATCCGCGCCCTGCTGCCGGGGATGCGCGCCGCAGCCCGCAGCGACGTGATCGTGGTGTCGAGCGCGATCGTGGACACCACGCCGGCGGGTGGCGCCGCGTACACGATGGCGAAGGCCGCGATGGAGGCCGCCGCGCGGACCCTGGCGTACGAGGAACGGCCGCACGGCGTGCGCGTCAACATCGTCGCGCCCGGCCTGGTGGTCACCGACATGGGCGAGCGGCTCGCCGCGGCGTCCGGTGCGCGGGCGATCGCCGACCTCGACGCGCGCTACCCCTTCGGCCGCGTGGCGCGGCCCGAGGACGTGGCCGGCGTCGTGGCGTTCCTCGCCTCCGCCGGCGCGGGTTACCTGACGGCGCAACGCATTCTCGTCGACGGCGGCGGGCCGGACATCCCGATCGTGGCGGCGCCGGAGGCGTGACCGCCGGGCTCAGCCGAGCGTGATCAGCGGAGCCCCGGCGGCGACGGAGGTACCGGGGGAGACGAGGACGGTCCCGACGACCCCGCCGACCTCCGTGCGCACCTGCATCTCCATCTTCATCGCCTCCAGCACCGCGACGACGTCACCCGCGGCGACCTCCTGCCCGGGCTCGACCCGGACCGCGACCACGGTGGCGTCCATCGGCGCGGTCGGCGGTCCACCGGCGGTCGTGCCCGTGGTGCTGCCTGATCCGCTGTCGCGCGACGGGCGTTCCGACGGCGCGGCAACCACCCCGGGCCGCTGAGCGCGTCCGTAAACCGCGATCTCGACCGGTCCGCGGTCCGTGGCGATCCGGACCAGCCGGGCAGGCACGGCGTTCGTGCCCGAGGTGCGCGGGGTGGGGGGAGCGGCGGGAGCCGCGGCCGGTTCCGGCGCCCACTCCCGTTCGACGGATCCCGTGTCGTGCCTGCCTTCCGTGAACGACGCCGATCCGAGGATCGTGCGCAGGTACGGCGCGGTCGTCGGCGGACCGGCGACCCGCAGTTCGCCCAATGCGCCCACGAGCCGGCGTCGTGCGGTGTCGCGGTCGGCGCCGTGGGCGAGAACTTTGCCGAAGAGCGAGTCGTACATCGTCGGCACCACGTCGCCGGCCTCGACCCCGAAGTCGTTGCGGATCCCCGGCCCCAGCGGCAGCGTCAGGCCGGTCACCGTGCCCGGCGCCGGGCGGAAACCCGCCGACGGATCCTCGGCCGCGATGCGGGCCTGGATCGCGTGCCCGCGCACCACCACGTCGTCCTGCGTGAACGGCAGCGGCTCACCGAGTGCGACCCGCAGCTGCGCCGCGACGAGGTCGAGGCCGGTGACCAGCTCGGTCACGCCGTGCTCGACCTGCAGGCGGGTGTTCATCTCCAGGAAGAAGAACTCGCCGGTCTCCGGCAGCACGAGGAACTCGACCGTGCCCGCGCCGACGTAGCCGACCTCGCGCGCCAGGGTCACGGCCGCTTCCCGCAGCGCGGCGCGCACCCGATCCGGCAGGCCGAACGCCGGCGCCTCCTCGATCAGCTTCTGGTGCCGGCGCTGCACCGAGCAGTCCCGGTCGGCGAGGTGGACGACCGTGCCGTGCGCGTCACCGAACACCTGCACCTCGACGTGCCGCACCGGCCGGAGGTAGCGCTCGAGGTGCACCTCCGGCCGTCCGAACGCGGCGCCCGCTTCCCGCCCGGCCGCGGCCATCGCCTCGGCGAGCCCGTCGGCTGACGTCACGACGCGCATGCCCCGCCCGCCCCCGCCAAAGGAAGCCTTGACCACCAAGGGAAAGCCGATCCGGTCCGCCTCGGCCGCCGCTTGCTCGGCCGTGAGGTCCGCGGTGCCGGGCGGCACCGGCACGCCGCACTTGTCGGCCACCGCGCGCGCCGCGACCTTGTCGCCCATCCGCGCGATGACCTCGGCGGACGGCCCGACGAACGTCAGCCCGGCCGCGGTGACCGCCTCGGCGAACCCGGCGTCCTCGCTCAGCAGGCCGTAACCCGGGTGCACGAGGCTCGCGCCGGCTGCCTTCGCCGCACCCAGCACCGCATCGACGTCCAGGTAGGACGCTCGCGCGGGCGGCGGCCCGATCCGGTGGGCTTCGTCGGCCAGCCGGACGTGCAGTGCGCCGGCGTCCGCGTCGCTGTGGACGGCGGCGGCTCGCAGGCCGAGTTCGTGGCACGCGCGGATGATGCGAACGGCGATCTCGCCGCGGTTCGCCACCAGGACGGTCGCCTCTGGCATGTCGGTTTCCCTCACGTCCGTGGTGTCGCTGCACACCCGTCTTGGGGGTTCCGTCGCGGACGACGGGCACCCGGTGGAGAACTGTCTACCAACCAGTCGTCTGATAGTCTAGGGTCGGCTCCGGGGCCGGGCCACCGCGGTGAACACGACCGTCGTGAACGTGACTGCCGCCGACTGCGGCAGCCGCGACCCGATCCGGCCAGGGGAGGTCCCGTGACGACGAGGAGCACCGTGCGCGACGACTCGGGTGACGACACCGCCGAACCGGCCGAGGTCACGATGGCCGACCGGCTCGCCGTTCTCCGCGAGAAGCAGGCGGCCGCCCACGCCAGCGGCGGGCCGGAAGGCCTGCGCCGGCACCGGGAATCCGGCCGGCTGCCCGTGCGCGAGCGGATCGAGCTGCTCGTCGACTCCGGCTCGTGGTTCGAGATCGGCGCGCTCGCGCTGCCGGAGCTGCGCCGTGAAAAGCCGATCCCCGGCGACGCCGTGGTGACCGGGTTCGGCCTGCTCGACGGCCGGCGCATCGGCGTGATCGGCATCGACTCCTCCGTGGTGGCCGGCACGACCGCCCCCATCAGCATGCGCAAGCAGGGCCGGCTCATCGAGCACGCGCAACGCCACGGTTTCCCCCTCGTCCTGCTGTGCGACGCCGACGGCGGCCGAATGCCGGACGTCTCCGGCTGGCGGTTTTCCGGTCTCCCCTTGGACTTCACCACGTTCCTCAAGCCGCCGCCCGGTCAGCCGGTGGTGCCGAGAGCCGCGGCCGTGCTCGGTCCCAGCTACGGCGACTCCGCCCTGCACGCGTCGACCGCGCACTTCGTCGTGATGGTGCGCAGCGGTTCGATCGCGCTCTCAGGTCCGTCGGTCGTGGAGCCGGCGATCGGCGAGAAGGTCACCGACACCGAGCTCGGCGGCCCGGCCGCGGCGACCGAAGCGGGCAACGCGCACCTCGTCGTGGAGACCGAGGCCGATGCGATGGACGCCATCGCCGCGTTCCTGTCCTACCTGCCGCAGAACTCGACGCTGAAGCCGCCGCTCGCGCCGCCGCGCCCGCCGGCCCGGGACCCGCGTGAGCTCGAGTCGATCGTCCCGCTCGGCCCGCGCTCGGGTTACGACATGCGCGACGTGTTCGCGTGCATCGCCGACGAGGCGAGCGTGCTGCCCTGGGCCGACGGCTGGGGGCCGAGCCTCCTGTGCGCCCTCGCCCGGATCGAAGGGCGGCCGGTCGGGCTCATCGGCAACCAGCCGATCGTGCGCGCCGGGGCGCTGGAGCCGCCGACGCTGGCGAAGGAGCGCACGTTCGTGAAGCTGTGCGACACGTTCGGCCTGCCACTGGTGTTCCTGCACGACGTGCCCGGTCTCATGATCGGCACCCAGGCCGAGCGCGGCGGCATTCTGCATGGCTACGAAGGGCTCGTGTCCGCGATCGCCGAGACGACCGTGCCGAAGGTCGGGGTGGTGCTGCGCAAGGCCTACGGCGGCGGGCACTTCGCGATGGGCGGGCGCCCCACCAAACCGGATTTCCTCTACGCGTGGCCCAGTGCGGAGCTCGGGTTCATGGCGCCCGAGACCGGCATCCGCACGATCCACCGGCGCCGGCTGGAGCGTGTGCTGGCCGAGGAAGGCCCCGAGGCGCACGCGGCGCTCGTCGCCGAGCTGACCGAGGAGTGGATCAGTGAGGCCGAGCCGTGGGAGGCCGCCGCGCACCTGTCGCTGGACGACGTGATCGAGCCCGCCCGCACGCGGGACGTCATCGCGACGAGCATCGAGATCGCCTCGGGAGGACTTGCGTGAGCACCTGGAATCCCGCCGCGGCCCGCACCTTGCGGATCGAGGTCGACGACACCGGCGACGGCTCGGGCGCGGTCGCGGTGCTCACCCTGGACACCCCGGGCAAGCTCAACGCGATGGGCCGAGACTTCTGGCCGGAGCTGCGGGAAGCGTTGGCCCACTTGGCTTCCGACGGTCGCACCCGAGCCGTGATCATCACCGGCGCGGGTGACAAGGCGTTCTCGGCCGGCGGCGACATCGCGAGTTTCGCCGACCTCACCGACGTCGTCGCCAAACGCGAGTTCCAGCAGGACTGCATGCGCACCTTCGCCGCGGTGGAGGAGTCGCCGCTGCCGATCGTCGCGGCCGTGAACGGGTTCGCCCTCGGCGGCGGGTGCGAGCTGGCTCTGGCGTGCGACGTGGTGGTGGCCGCCGACACGGCGACGTTCGGGATGCCGGAGTGCGGCGTCGGGCTGGTGCCGGGGTTCGGGGTGCTGCGCGCGCCGTCGGTGATCGGGCGGCACTGGACGAAGCTCATGATGTTCGGCGGCGAGCGGGTCGACGCGCCCACGGCGCTGCGGATCGGCTTGGCGCAAAAGGTGGTTCCCGCCGCCGAGCTGATGACCGCCGCACGCGAGCTCGCCGGGCGGTTCGCGGCGATGGCCCCGCTCGCCGTGGCCAGCGGCAAGAACCTGGTCAACCGCGGCGTCGACCGCGGCGAGTTCGACCACTCGACCGCCGCGCTCACCACGCTGCACGCCACCGCCGACGCCGCGGAGGGCATCGCCGCCTTCCTCGGCAAGCGGCCGCCGAAGTTCGAGGGCCGCTGATGGCCGCCCGCCCGGACCCGTTCGTGGCGCTGATGCGCCGCTACGTCAACGACTACACCAACCGCCACGACGTGTCGGTGTGCGCGGAGATCATGGAGCCCGGCTACGTCCTGCGCATGGGCCCGCACGAGGTCGCCGGGCGCGACGACGCGTACATCCCGGCGGCGCAGCGGCAGTTCGAGCAGTATCCCGGGCTGTGCCTGACGGTCCACTCGATCGTCACCGACGGCCGGAAACTGGCCCTGCGGTTCTCCGAACACGGCCGGCGCGCCCGCGACGGGCAGGTCGCCGTGTGGACGGGCATCGGGCTGTACCGCTGGAACGGCCGCCGGCTGGAGACGAACTTCGTGGAGCAGGACTACCTGTCCCGCCGCCGTCAGCTGAGCTCCGGGAACCCGGCGCCGGTCGACCCACCCGCACCGGCCCCGTGGGACACCGAAGCCGAACCGGCGAACCCCGCAGCGGAATCCCTGGTCCGGCAGTGGATCGCCGCCGGTGGGGCCGTTCAGCCGAAGGACTCCCCGGCGTCGGTCCGCTTCGACGACGGCGACGCCGGGCCCGCCTTGCTCACCGACGTCACGTCGAGGATCGACGAGCTGTTCTCCGCGGGCGAGCACGTCGCGTTCCGGATCACCGCCACGGGCGCCTACGCCGGCGGGCTCGGCCCCGACGGCGGCGAGGCGGCCGTCGGCACGCCCGCGACCCTGCACCTCGTCGGTCTGGTCTCCGTCGAGGGCGGCCGGATCGGCGGCTGGATCGTCCGCGACCGGCTCGGGCTGGCCCGCGGCCTCGCGCAGCCTGCCGCCGCCGGCTCCTGAGAGGACACCATGTCTGCCACCGAAAACCCCGCAGTCCCCGACGACCTGCTCGAGCCGTCCGCGAGCGCCGACCCTTATCCCGTGCTGCACGAGCTGCGCGCCGCGGACCCGGTGCACTGGAGCGAGAAGCACCGCGCGTGGCTGCTCACGCGCTACGAAGACGTCTCGGCGGCGTTCCAGAACAAGGCGTTCTCCAGCGACCGCGTCCGGCCGCTGCTCGCCGCGCGCGCCGAGCGGCCCGACCAGCCGGAGGCGACGACCGCGGTGCTCGGGCTGATGGCGAGCTGGATGGTCGTGTCCGACCCGCCGGCGCACACCCGGCTGCGCAAGCTCGCCGCGGGAGCGTTCAAGGGCCAGGGGATCGCGCGGATGGACGGGATGATCACCCGGATCGTCGACGAGCACATCGACGGCTTCCTGCGCGGCTCCGGCCCGCAGGACCTGATCGAGCACATCGCGTATCCCTTGCCCACCACCGTGATCGCCACGATGCTCGGCGCGGCGCCCGAGGACCGCGACCGCTTCCGCGAGTGGTCCGACGAGCTCGCGCTGGTCGCGTTCGGCGCCGGCGGCACCGCGCGGGCCGAACGGCACGAACGGGCGTTGCGGGGCCTGCGGGAGATGGACTCCTACATCCGTGAGCTCATCGCGAAGCGCCGCACCGACCCGGGCGAGGACATGCTGTCCGCGCTCATGGCGCACGACGGCGACGCCGACCACCTCTCCGACGACGAGCTCGTGGCCATGTGCGCCCTGCTGCTGTTCGCCGGCCACGAAACCACGACCAACTCCATCGCCAACTCGTTGCTCGCCCTGCTGCGGCGGCCAGACCAGCTCGACCGGCTGCGCCAGGATCCGGCGCTGATCGGTCCCGCGGTCGAGGAGCTGCTGCGGTTCGACGGGCCGATCAAGGTCCTGATCCGCTGGGTCGTCGCGCAGACCGAGGTCGGGGGACGGACGATCGCGCCCGGCGAACGCGTCCACCTCGTGCTGGCCGCCGCCAACCGCGACCCGGCGAAGTTCACCGACCCCGACTCCCTGGATCTCGGCCGCGCGCCCAACCCGCACCTGGCGTTCGGCAAGGGCATCCACGCTTGCATCGGCGCGCAGCTCGCGCGGATGGAGACAAGGATCGCGGTGGGCCGGATCCTCGCCCGCATGCCCGGACTCGCGCTCGCCGGCGATCCACAGTGGAAGGCGAGCCTGGCGTCGCGGGCCATGGAGACTCTCCCCGTCTCGCACGGCGCCGGGAGGACCTCGTGAAGATCGGCCAGGTGCCCGACGTCTGCCAGGGCCACGCGCAGTGCTACATCATCGACCCGGAGCTGTTCCCTCTCAACGACGACGGCTTCTCCGGCGTCGCCGCGGAACAGGAGGTGCCGCCGGGGGAGGAGGACACCGCCGAGATGGGCGTCGAGGCGTGCCCGGTCGCGGCGTTGCGGATCCTGCCGTGAGCGCGCTGGACGTCCTGTTCACGCCGGTGCGGGTCGGCCGGCTGACGTTCGGCAACCGGCTCGTGATGGCGCCCATGGGCACGTGCCTGGACCAGGGCGGCTATATCACCGACGACACGGTGGCCTACTACCGGCGCCGCGCCGAGGGTGGCGTCGGCGCGATCACGGTCGAGGGCTGCCTGGTTTCCGCGGACACGGTCGGGCCCGAGCCGCGCCTGTGCGCGCCGCAGTTCGTGCCGGGGCTGCGGCGGATCGTCGAGGCGGTGCGCCCGCACGGATCCGTGGTGGGCGTGCAGCTCATGCACCCGGGCCGCCAGGTGGTCGCCGGCCCGTCCGTGGCGCCGTCGCCGGTCCCGCTGAACTCGGCCGCGCCCACTCCGCACGAGCTGACCGGGCCCGAGATCGAGCGGATCGTCGCCGACTACGCGCAGGCGGCGAGGTTCGCGGCCGAGGCGGGCTTCGACTATCTGGAGGTGCACGGTGCGCACGGGTATCTGCCCTCGAACTTCCTGTCGCCTCGGCACAACCTGCGCACCGACGGCTACGGCGGGAGCCTCGAAAACCGGGCCCGGTTCTCGCTCGAAGTGGTGCGCGCGATCGTCGCGGCCGTGGACCTCCCGCTCGTCTGGCGGCTCAACGGGACCGACGCCGAGCCCGGCGGGTTCGACCTGGACTCGGCCGTCGCGGTGGCGAAAATGCTGGAGGACGCGGGTGTCGCGTCGATCTCCGTGTCGTCGGGCACCTGGCTGACCCTGCACGAGACGCTGGCGCCGATGGCGGTGCGGCGTGGCCACATGCGCCCGCTCGGCCAGGCCGTGCGCCGGGCCGTGTCGGTGCCGGTGATGGCCGTCGGCCGGCTGGACGACCCGGCGCTGGCCGCCGAGATCGTGGCTTCCGGCGACGCGGACCTGGTGCTGCTCGGCCGTGGATTGATCGCCGAACCGGACTGGCCGGACCTCGTGCGCGCCGGCCGGCTGGACGAGGTGCGTCCGTGCATCGCGTGCAACGCCTGCGTGGACCTCGTCGGCCGCGGCGAGCGGGCGCGGTGCTCGGTGAACCCGGAGGTGGGGCGCGAGCTCACGTGGTCCGTCGAGCCGGCCGCGGCGCCGCGACGCGTGATGGTGGTGGGCTCCGGGCCGTCGGGGCTGGAGGCCGCGCGGATCGCCCGGCTGCGCGGGCACCGCGTGTCCGTGTGGGAGGCCGACGACGCGCTCGGCGGCAAGCTGTCCGTGGCGGGGGCGGCGCCCAGCAAGCGGGAAGTGTTGCGGTTCCGGGATTTCCAGGCTCGCCGGCTGGCCGAGCTGGGGGTCGAGATCCGCACGTCGGCACGCGTCTCCGCGGGGACGGTGGCCGAGGAGCGGCCGGACGTCGTGGTCGTCGCGACCGGCGCGGTTCCGTTGGTGCCGCCTGTGCCCGGCATCGACGGGCCGGACGTGCACGACGCGCAACGGCTGCTGCGCGGCGAGATCGAGGTGGCGCCCGGGACCCGGCTGGTGGTCGTCGGCGGCAGCGCCACCGGGTGCGAGACCGCGGAGCTGATGCGGGCCCGGGGCGCCGACGTGACGATCGTCGAGATGCGCGGGAGCATCGGCCGCGGCATCGAGGCGATCACGCGGCGGCAGCTGGTGAAACAGCTGCGCCACGACGGTGTCCGCATTTTCACGAAGGCTGTGGTCGTCGGGATCGAGCCAGGCCTTGTGCGTTGGCGCGCGGCCGACGAGGACACCGGCGACACCGCGCCCGAGGAGACCGTGCCGGCCGATCTCGTCGCCCTGGCCATCGGCTGGTGCGCGACCGGCCCGCAGGTCGCCGCCGAGCTCGCGGCCGACGGCATCGACGTCCGCATCCTCGGTGACGCCGAAACCCCGGCGGATTTCGTGCGCGCGATCAACGCCGGCGCGGACACGGGGCTCGCCGTCTGAGTGCCGGCCGCTCGCCGACGGTAGCGTGATCGCCACCCGCCGGGGCCACGGCCGGTGGTTGACTAATCGGTCGTTTGGTAGATTGATGGTTTCGAAAGGTCCGCTCGTGCCCAGTGCGCCCGGCGGCGAAGCTCACGAATGAGGGTGGTCCGGGTGCGGCAGCCGGCGGGCAGGGCGGAGCGGCGCGGCGGTGGTTCGCGCAAACCCCGTGAGGAACGGTGGGCGGAGCTGTTCGCCGTCGCCACCGAGGTCTTCTACGAAAAGGGCTACGAAGGCGCTTCGCTGCAGCACATCGCCGACCGGCTGGGGCTGCTCAAGGGGAGTCTCTACTACTACATCCACTCGAAGGAAGACCTCCTGTTCGAGGTCATGAGCGAGGTCCACCGCCAGGGTCTCGCCAACATCGTCGAACTGGCGAGCCGGCCGGGTGACCCGTTGCAGCGCCTGCGCAACGTGGTGATCGGGCACGTCGACCACATGTGCAGCAACCTCACGGGGACCACCGTGTTCCTGCACGAGATGGCGGCGCTGCCGGAGGAACGGCAGGCCGAGATCCTCGGCGGCGAGCACGCGTACCGCTCGGTGTTCCTCGACCTGGTCCAGAAGGGCAAGGCCGAAGGCCTGGTGCGCGCGGACATCGACCCCAAGCTGGCGAGCCTGTCGATCCTGGGGTCGGTGAACTGGGTGTACCGCTGGTTCCGGCCCGGGGGCGAGTTCACGCCGAAGCAGATCGGTGAGCACTTCGCGGACCTGATCGTCCACAGTCTCGCGGCCGACGGCGTGCTGTCGGCCGAAAAGCCCGCCAAACCCAAGCGGGGCAAGGAAACCACGGCGTCGGACAGCTGACTCGCCGCGAGCCGGGTGGTCCCGGCCCGCAGCGGGTGAGGGTCAGGCGTCGAGGAATTTCCGCAGCACGGCGTCGAACTGCTCGGGCTGCTCCAGGAACGGGCAGTGCGCGGCCTTCCCGATGATCTCCAGCCGGGATCCGGCGATGTGCTCGTGCAGGTAGGGCGCGTTGCCCGCCGGCACCGCGACGTCGTCCGCGCCCGTGATGACCAGCGTCGGGACCTTGATGAGCTCCAGCACGTCGCGGTAGTCCTGGATGATGAAGCCCCACGACGCCAGCGCCATCGCCGCCTGATCGCAGCGGCGCATCTCGGCCAGCGTGGCTTCACGGTCCTCAGGTGAAAGCGGGGCGGCGAAGAACGCCGGCAGCAGGCTTTCCGCGGCGGCGCCGAAGTCGCTGCCGACGAGCCCGACCCAGCCCAGCAGGCCTTCGAGGTCGGCGAAACCCAGGTCCCAGCCCTCGGACTTCAGCAGCTTCGGGCTCGCGCCGACCAACGTCAGCGTGCGCAGGCGGTCGGTGCCGAACAGTTCGACGTACTGCAGGGCCGTGGAGCCGCCGCCGGACCAGGCCACCAGGTGCACCGGCGCGTCGCCCGTCCACGCCACGACCTCGGCGAGATCCGCCGCGAGCCGTGCGGTCCGCTGGCCGCGGGTGGTCTTGTCCGACTCGCCCTGCCCGCGCGGGTCGTAGGACACGACCCGGAACGAGGCGGTGAGTGTCTCGAACTGCTTGCGGAACCACCACGTGGAGACGCCCCAGCCGGGCAGGAGCAGCAGGGTGGGGCCGGCTCCTTCGTCCCGGACGTGCAGCCGGGTGCCGTCGCGCATCGTCAGGTCGGGCATCGTTGCCTCACTCGAATCTACCGGTCGTTTGGTGGCCGAGCTTAGCAGTGGCGCGGGCCACATCCAAGACGGACGCGTCGCCCGCTCGGGTCAGAAGCCCAGCGAGCGGCCGATGATCTCTTTCATGACTTCGGTGGTGCCCGCGTAGATGGTCTGGATCCGGCTGTCGGTCCAGGCCCGGGCGATGGGGTACTCGGCCATGTAGCCGTAGCCGCCGTGCAGCTGCACTCCGCGGTCGACGACGCGCTGGCACAGCTCGGTGGTCCACCACTTCGCCTGTGCCGCCTCGACGGCGTCCAGCTCGTCGCGGCTGTGGGCGAGCAGCAGCCGGTCGACGTAGGACTGGGCGATCTCGGTCTCGGTTTTCATCTCGGCCAGCACGAACCGGTTGTGCTGGAACGAACCGATCGGGCTGCCGAACGCCTCGCGGCTCTTCGCGTACTCCACGCACAGCTCGTAGGCCCGGCGAGCCTGCGCGGTGGCCTGCACGGCGACGGCGAGGCGCTCCTGGCTGAGGTGGTTCATCATCAGGTAGAAGCCGCGGCCCTCGTCTCCGAGGAGATTGGCCGCCGGTACGCGGACGTCGTCGAAGAACAGTTCGGCGGTGTCGGCGGCGTGCTGCCCGACTTTGGCCAGCTTCGCGCCGCGGCGGAACCCCGCGCGGTCGGCCTCGACGACCAGCAGCGAGATCCCCTTGCGGCCCGCCGCGGGGTCGGTTTTCACCGCGGTGATGACGAGGTCGGCGTTGAGGGCGTTGGTGATGAAGGTCTTGGCGCCGTTGACGACGTAGTGCTCGCCGTCGCGCACGGCGCGCGTGGTGATTGCCGCGACGTCGGAACCCGCGCCAGGTTCGGTCATCGCCAGCGCGAGGATGGCCTCGCCGGCGACCACGCCGGGCAGCCAGCGGGCGGCCTGCTCGGCCGTGCAGTGGTCCACGAGGTAGGGCAACGCGATGTCCGCCTGCAGCGACAACCCGAGGCCCGCGCCCAACACGTCCGCGGCGGCCAGCTCCTCGTTGAGGATGGCGTTGAAGCGGAAGTCCGCGCTGCCGCCTCCGCCGTGCTCCTCGGGCGCGGAGATCCCGAGCAGCCCGACTTTCCCGGCGGCGCGGAACAGCTCGCGGTCGACGCGGCCGGCGGCCTCCCACCGTTCACGGTGCGGAACCACCTCGGTCGCCACGAACCGCCGGACGCTGTCCCGGTACGCCTCGTGTTCGGCGTCGTACACCGCGCGCTGCACCGCCCCACCCCGCTTCTGTCGGCTGGGGCGAAACTACCTGACGTCTGTTTGGTGAGCAAAGGCGGCGGATGGTGCCTGCCGGCGGGGACGAGCGGGGTAGACGGGCCGGTGTTCCCACAACGAGAGCCCGCCAACCCCGCGCGCCTTCCGCCGCGAACTCGCCGAAGGTGCCCGAGCGCACCGCGGCGGGGGATCCGCGGTGGCTCGCCGTCCGCGTCCGCGGCGCCCGGGGGAAAGCGGCGCGGACGCGGACGAGGGTCACTTCGTGGCGATCTTCTGTCCGACCAGGATCAGGTCGGCATCGGGGACGTACGCCGAGTTCAGCTGCTGCAGGTGCTGCCAGCCACCGGCGACGCCGGTGCGCGCGGCGATGCCCGACAGGGTGTCGCCCGCGACGACGGTGTAGTCGCCGTTGGGGTTCGACCGCGTCGCACCGGCCGCGGGCGTGCTCTTGACCTGTGGCTTGACCTGCGGCTTGACCTGCTGCTTGACCTGCGGCTTCGCCTTGGCCTTGAGCTTGGTCTTCGCCTCGGGCTTGGCCGCCTTGGCCTTGCTGTGGCCGGTGGCGGCGCCGCTGTTGGCGGACCCGGTGCTCAGCTGGCCCGAGAACGAGCCGAAGCCGGCCGGGCCGGAGCCCGTTTTGCACTCCCACGGCGCCGAACCCGACCTGGCGTAGATCCGGTCCGCGACGACCTGCTGCTGGGCGGGGGACGCCTTGTCCGCGGTCGGGGCGAACTGGCCGCCACCGTTGGCGAGCCAGGTCTTGGTCACGATCTGGAACAGACCGGCCGGGCGTCCGGCGCGCTGGCCGGCCGCGGTGTTGTTGACCGCGGTCGGGTTGCCGGAGCTCTCGCACTTGACCAGTCCGGCCTGCCCGGGGAAGGCGTTGGCCGTGCCGGCGCCGACGAGGCCGATGCCGCCGAGCGCGGCGCTCGCGAGAGCCGCGGTCGCGCCGGTGCGTTTCAGGACGGTTTTGGTGTGGCTGGGTTTGCTGTGTCGCCCCACGGGGGTGGGCTCCTTCGTTTTCACACCGCGCGCCGGGCTCCGCGGCCAGGGGAGGGCCGCGTCTGCCGGAGTCTCGCGGTGGCTTCCGGCCGCTGATCCTCGGGGGTGGATCGCAGGTCACCGCGAAAGCACGAGCAGGTTAAGAACAAGCAACGACATGTGTACAGAGTCCGTGGGAAGCGACACAGATCAACTGGCGGCGTAGTGATCGTGCGACGGTGTGTCATGTCAAATCGGTGTCAGTCGGTGAGTAGATCTTGGCTCAGTGCAAGCAAAATCCAGTTGTGCGGATGTCGATTCGGCATGAAACCGGTTGCGGAGAAAAATTTCCCACTTGCCGTGTGGTTCGCCAAGCGGCACTAGTTTTCGCGGCTGGAGTGTCACGTTCGACTGTTCGCGAAACCCCAGCGGGCACGGTGGATCTTGCGCCATGCTGATCACATGGAGTTCTCCGAGGTTCTGCGCCACCGGCGGATGGTCCGGGCCTACCGGCCCGACCCCGTACCCGAAGACGTCCAGCGCCGCGTGGTGCGGGTGGTTCGCCGCGCGCCGAGTGCCGGTTTCAGCCAGGGGCACCGGCTCGCGGTGATCACCGCGCCCGACGTCCGCGCCCGCATTGCCGAGATCGCCGAGCAGCCGTATCTCGACCTCGGCCTTCCGGCGTGGATCTCGGAGGCGCCCGTGCTCATCGCCGTCGGGATCCGCGAGGCGTCGTACCACGAGCGCTACCAGGAATCCGACAAAACCGACGAGGAAGGTGCGGAAGGCGAGTGGACCGTTCCGTACTGGTGGTTCGACAGCGGCGCGCTGCTGTCCCTGCTGCAGCTCGCCGCCACCGATGAGGGTCTCGCGACGGGGTTCTTCGGCCCCGGTGAGCGCTCCCAGTTCGAGGCCGTCCACGCGCTCACCGGGTTCGCCGAAGACGTGGCGCTGACGGGTGTTCTCACGCTCGGGTTACTCGGCCGAAGACCCCGACGCGCCGCCGAGCGGCAGTGCTGGAAAGCGCCGGAAGCTGCCGCTGGACGAGCTGATCACCTGGCTCGGCTGAGCCGTCAGGCCAGGTTCAGGCCACCGTCGACGGTCAGTACGGCGCCGGTCGTGTACGGGCTGTTCAGCAGGCTCAGCACGGCGGCCGCCGCGTCTTCGGGCGCGCCCAGCCGGCCCAGCGGCGCCCGCTCGCCGACGGTGTCGCGCAGGTCCGTCCAGTCGTGGGTGAGCGGGGTGTCGATGTAGCCGGGGGCGATCGCGTTGACGCGGATCTCGGGCGCCAGCGCGACCGCGAGCAGCTTGGTCAGGTGGATCAGGCCGGCTTTGCTGACCGCGTACGGGATCGAGCTGCCGCTCACGGTGAGCCCGGCCACCGACGCCACGTTGACGATCGTGCCGCGGGTGGCTCGCAACGCGGGCGCGGCGGCGCGCGAGAGGTGCCAGGGACCGAGCAGGTTGACGCCGAGGACCTGGTCCCACCATTCGTCCGGCACGGCGTCGAGGTCCCGGTGCGGGATCTGCCGCGCGATGCCGGCGTTGTTCACGACCACGTCGAGCCGGCCCCACCGCTCGACGGCCGCGGCCACCAGCTCCGGAGCCACCCCGGGGTCGGAGATGTCGCCGTCCACGTACACGGCGTCCGGAAGCTCCGCGACGAGCGCGTCGCCCGCCTCGGGTTTGCCGAAATCGTGCACCACGACGCGGTGCCCCTGCCCGGCCAATGCGCGGCACACGGCGCCGCCGATGCCCCCGGCCGCGCCGGTCACCAGCGCCACCGGGCTTTTCGTCGTCACGTGACGGCTCCCTCCGTTCTCGTACCATTGTAATGCGCCGACTATTGACTGACTCGGTCAGTCAATTAATACTGGGCCCGTGCGAGGGAGAGTGCCGGCGCGGCCGGTGGGGGAGATCGCCGAGGCGGCGGCCCGGGTGTTCATGGCCAAGGGCTACCAGGCGGCCGGGGTGTCCGACGTGTCCGCGGCCCTCGGGCTGAGCCACGGCGCGGTCTACAACTACGCCAAGAGCAAGGAAGCGTTGCTGTACCTGGCTTTGCTGCGCCTGATCCGACCGGACGCGCTGGACACGCTGGCCACCCCGGTGCCCACGCCGACGCCGGAGGAGATCGTCGCGCTGATCGACGGCTGGGCCACTGACGGCAGCGGCCTGCCCGCGCTGGCCGCGTCCGCCGGCCGGCGGCAGCGACCCGTTGCCGACGAGCTCGGCGGGATCGTCGACGAGCTCTACGGCTTCATCGAACGCAACCGTCCCCTGCTCGCGCTCGTCGAACGATGCGCGGCCGACCTCCCTGAGCTCGCGCAGTACTACTTCGTGCAACGGCGCCGCGGCATGCTCGACACCCTCGCCGACTACCTCACCCGGCGGATCCGCTCCGGCGCGCTGAGCGCCGTCCCCGACGTGCCGGCCGCGGCGCGCTTCATCGTCGAGACCATCGCGTGGTTCGCCTGGCACCGCCTCGGCGACCCCGACTCCGCCCGCCTCGACGACGACGCCTGCCGGGCCACGGTCCGCCATCTGGTGCTGGCCGCGTTCGTACCCCGTCCCTCGCCCTGACGTGAAGGTCGAGATGTCCTTCGCGGCAAAGGAAAGTCCGCGAGGGACAAATCGCCCGTCCACGCCTGCCGTGCCACGGTCGGCCACCTCGTGCCGGCCGCGTTCGTGCCCCGTCCCCGTCCTGACCGGAAGGCGAGAAGCCATGCATGACACGGGAAAGCTCGAAACCGACAGGCCGCGCGCCCGAGCCGAGCGGCTGGCGTGGCGCCCGGTGCTGGCGGTGGTCGTGGTGGCCGGGGTTGTGCACCTGGCGGTGGCGGCCCGCTTCGGCTGGCACCGCGACGAGTTCTACTACGTGGTCTCCGGCCGGCACCTCGCCTGGGGCTACCCCGACCAGCCGCCGCTGACGCCGTTGCTGGCGCGGCTGGCCGCCGACCTGCCGGGTGGTGTCCTGCCCCTGCGGGTGCTCGCGATCGCCGCGCAGCTGGGCTGCGTCCTGCTGGCCGCCAAGCTCGCGGCGGAGTTCGGCGGCCGCGCTCGTGCCCAGACCATCACGGCCGCGGCGATCGCGGCGTGTCCCGTGTTCGTCGCAGGCTCGATGTTGTTCGGTACCACGGTGACGGACCAGCTGGCCTGGGCCGCGGTGTTCGTCACGGTGGCGAGGGCGCTGCGGTCGGGCACCGTCCGCGCGTGGCTCGTGGCCGGCGCGGTGGCCGGGGTCGGGCTGGAGAACAAGTACACCGTCGGGGTGCTGCTGCTCGGTGTTGTCGTCGGGTTGGCCCTCTTCCGGCGCACTGTGCTGCGGGCCCCCGGGCCGTGGCTGGCCGGTGCGCTGGCCGCGGTGCTGGTCGCGCCCAACGTGGTGTGGAACGCGCAGCACAGCTGGGCGCAGTTCCGCATGGCCGGCGTGCTCTCGGCCGAGCAGGGCGGGCCGCTCGGGGCCCTGTCGAACGTGCCGCTGCTGCTGCTGGTACTCGCCGGCCCGCCGCTGATCGCCATGTGGATCTTCGGGGTGCGGTGGCTGGCCGGGAACCGTGATCACCGGTGGGTGCTCGTCGTCGCGGTGACCGCCGTGGTCGTCTTCACCGCGGGCGGCGGCAAGAGCTACTACGCGGCGCCGGCCTTGATCGGCCTGTTCGCCGCCGGCGGGGTGTGGGCCGAAACCCGGTACGCGGCCACCCCGCGACGATGGCGGATCGCGATCGCGCTCTCGGGGGTGTTCGCGGTGCTGATCGGACTGCCCGTGTTGCCGGTGAGCGCGGAACGTGTGTTCGCCTCGGTCAACCCGCAGCTGGTGGAGACCTACGGCTGGCCCGATTTCGTCCGTCAGGTCACAGCCGTCGCCGACACCCTGCCGCGCGGCTCCAGCGTCTTCACCAGCAACTACGGCGAAGCCGGCGCCCTGACGCTCCTCGGACCTGACGCGGGCCTGCGTCTGCCGGTTTCCAGTGCGCACAACGGTTACCTCCTGTGGGGCCCGCCCGCGGGCACCCCGGACTCCGTGCTGTGCGTGGGGGAGCGGGGCCCGGACTACCTGCGCCGCTTCTGGTCCGACGTTCGCGAGATCGCGCCCATCACCACCCCGGGCGGCGTCGCGAACGAAGAAACCACGAACCACGCGGCGATCTACCTGTGCCGCCAACCCCATGGCACCTGGGCGCAGCTGTGGCCGCCGGGACTCAGCCATCTCGACTGAGCGCCTCAGCGGCCGCAGCCGGGCGCGCAGGCCGAGCCTCACTCCGGGATGGGGGCTGATCGCCGTTGAAACGACAGTGGTGTAGAAATACTACATCGTTGTCGAAGATCTGGGCTCCCGGGGAAGGCGGTCGGCTGCATGAATCCGTTGAGCGCCACGTCGTGGCTCTCGAGCCTCGGCACGGCGGGGGTGTTCCTCGTCCTGTTCGCCGAAACCGGCCTGCTGATCGGGTTCTTCCTGCCCGGTGACTCGTTGCTGTTCACGGCCGGGCTGTTCTGCACCACCAGCGCCACGGCGGCCGTCCACCTGTCGCTGCCGCTGGTGCTGGTGGCCGCGGTCGCCGGGGCCCTGCTGGGTGCGCAGGCCGGGTTCGTGCTCGGCCGCCGCGGGGGCCGGGCGCTCTTGGCGCGCACGGGTAACGCGCACCTGCATCGCGGGATGAGGAGGGCCGAGGAGCTGTTCACGCGTTACGGTCACGCGAGGGCGATCGTCCTCGCCCGGTTCATCCCGGTCGTGCGCACGGTGCTCAACCCGCTCGCGGGCGTTCTCGACGTGCCCGCGCGGACGTTCACGCTGTGGCAGGCCCTCGGCGGGCTGTTGTGGTCGGTCGGCGTCACGGTCGCCGGGTACCTTCTCGGGGCGAGCATCCCGGGGATCGACCAGTACCTGCTGCCGATCATCGCGCTCGTGGTGATCGTTTCGCTGATCCCGCTGGCGCTCGAAGTTCTCCGGAGCAGCAAGCAGAGCCGCGGCGGCGGGTCCTGATGTTCTCGTTGCATGGCAAAGGAAAAGTGAAGTGAGCGCGATCGACCTCGGCCAGTCCGTGATCCTCGGGATCGTGGAAGGCCTGACCGAATTCCTGCCCGTGTCCTCCACGGGCCACCTGAAGATCGCCGAGGGGCTGCTCGGCATTCCGGTCGACGACCCGTCGGTGGTGGGGTTCACCGCGGTGATCCAGGTCGGTGCCATCGCCGCGGTGTTGGTGTATTTCTTCCGCGACATCGTGCGGTTCACGGCGGCGTGGGGCCGCGGGCTGGTCAACACGGAGGCGCGCCGGGAGCACGACTACAAGTTCGCGTGGTGGGTCATCCTCGCCACGATCCCGATCGTGGTCGCGGGGTTGTTGTTCCAGTCGCTGGTGAAGGGACCGCTCGCGTCGTTGTGGGTGGTCGCGATCTCGCTCATCGCCGGAAGCGCGATCATGTGGGCGGCGGACCGGTTCGGGACTGGCAAACGCGGTGAGGCCGAGTCGACGTTCGCCGACGCGATGCTGGTCGGCTCGTCGCAGATCCTCGCGCTGCTGTTCCCCGGGTTCTCCCGTTCCGGCGCCACGATCTCGACTGGGCTCCTGCGCGGCCTGGACCGGGTCGCCGCCACGCGGTTGTCGTTCTTCCTGTCGATCCCGGCACTGACCGGCGCCGGCCTCTACGAGCTGAAAGACGCCCTCGGCGGCGGCCTCGACGTGCTGCCGCTCCTGGTCGGGACGGTCGTGTCGTTCGTCGTGGCCTACGCCTCGATCGCCTGGCTGCTGAAGTTCGTCGCGGCGCACACGTTCACTGCGTTCGTGATCTACCGGGTCGTCGTGGGGGTCGCGCTGCTGGCCGCGCTGGCCTCGGGCGTGCTGTCGGCCTGAGCCCGCGCCGGGCCGGCGCGGGGTCAAAAGCGCGGAACCGGCGGGCCTGGTGGGGTATCTGACGGATCCCTCGGTGCACCGGCTGTGCGTGAGCGCGGGCCGACCTGACCGTGGCACCCAACGAGACGGCGGCACGGCAGGCGCGACTGGGGCGCGGGCTGCGTGCTGGTCGCGCCGCCACCGGTCGCGCCCGCGCTCCGGCCGGTCGCCGGCGCGGCAGAGCGGACGCGGCAAAGGTTCGCGCACGGCCTGCCCGCGGATCGCGCGCTGGCCCTGGTCATGGCGGGTCCTGGGGCGTCGGCGAAGTCGAGCGGACGGTGGCCCATCTGCGCGCCGACGGCTCGGCCGAGCCCGTGTTCGTCTGCGGCCGCAACGACGCGTTGCGCGACCGCCCGCGGAGCGCCGGCCTCCGGCACGCGTTCGGGTGGGTGGACACGATGGCCGACCTGATGCGCGCGTGCGACGTCGTGATCCAGCCCGCGGGCGGGCTCACGGCTGCCGAAGCCCTTGCGACGGGCTGCCGGTGCCGACCTACCGCTTCCTGCCCGGCCGCGGCCGCGCCAACGCCGTGCTGGACCAGGAGAGCGGGGTGCCGAGGGTCGGACCCCGGACGCCGGACCCCGGACGCGCCCGGCCCGGCGTTGCGTGCCGCGCTGACCGGTGCCCCCGTGCCCCCCTGCAGCCCCTGCCGTCCCTGCCGGTCGGTGTGGCCGGGTGATCCGCGCGGCTGCTCTGGGCGGCATCGCCGGCCACGCCGCTCCGGCTGCGTTGTTCTTGCCGGCCCTGCGCACCGCCGCGCTGGCGGGAGTGGGCGACCCCGGCCACGTCGCGCTCACGTTAGACGACGGGCCGTATCCTCGCTCGACGCCGCGTTTCCTCGCGCTGCCGGCGAAAGCGGGGACGCGGGCGACGTTTTTCGTGCTCGGCCGTGAGCTCGCCCGTTGCCCGGAGCTCGGGCGCGAGATCGTCGCCGCCCGGCACGAGGCCGCAGTGCACGGCTGGGACCACCGCTGGTTCCTGCGCCGTTGCCCTCAGGACTTCACGACGACCTCGCGCGCACGGCCGAGCTGATCACCGACTCACCGGCGCCCGGCCGCGCCCTATGGAGGTGTTTCGACGAGCTCCCTGGTCACCGCGCGGAAGCTGGACCTGCGGCCCGTGCTGTGGACGACCTGGGGGTTCGACTGGGCCCGCCCGTGCGACCCCGGCGTCGGTGGCCGCGACAGTCCACACGGGACTTCGCCCCGGTGGCACGATCCTGTTGCACGACTCCGACGTCGCTTCCTCGACCGTCGGTTCGTGGCGCTCAGCGCTCGGCGCACTCCCGGCGGTCCCGGCCGGCCGCGCGGATCGCGGCCTCGCGGTGGGGCCGCGGTGCGACCACGGAGCCGGAAACGCACGAGGCCAGCTGGGCGGCCTCGATGTCGGCGTGCAGCGCGATCGCGGCGTGCGCGCCGGCGCCGGCGGACCAGCCGCAACAGCCGAGCACCACGGCGACGGCCAGCCAGGTCAGCACCACGCGCAGGCGCGGCGGTGACGCGGGGGCGTCGAGCAGCGCGCGCACCCGCTGCGGCACCGGGCCGCCGCCCGCGGCGAGCGCGTACGAGCCGTGCCCGCGGTCCGCCAGCGCGGCCTTGGCCACCGCCGTCGCGACCACGCGCCGGTCGCCGACGCCGGACGCGGCGGCTTCGTCGGCCCAGCGTTCCATCGCGAACCGGGCCGCCGCCGTCAGCGGGCGAACGAGCGGGTTCACCGCCGTGGCGAGAACGCCGGCCGCGGCATAACTCGGATGACGCAACCGCAGGTGCGCCCGCTCGTGCTGCAGGAGAGCGGCCCGCTCGCCGGGTTCGAGCGCGGCGAGCATCCCGGTGGACACGGCGATGCGGCCGCCGCGCCCGGCGATGGCGAACGCCACGGGCTCCGCTCCCGGCAGGACCACTACGCCGCCTTCGCGGGAATGCTCGTCCAGCTCCGCGTGCACCCGCCGGTACCAACGCCAGTGGAGTTGGCACGCGTGCGCGGCCGCGAGCGCCGCGGCGATCAGCAATGCGCAGCAGACGATCGCCACCGGGATCGGCACGTCGGCGGTGAACGTCGCGGGAGTGAAGTCACCCAGCTCGGCGACGACGGGCACCAGCGACAGCCCGGCGAGCGCGCCCACGGCCAAAGCCCCGACGCTGCCCGCCGCGAACACCAGCGCCAGGAACGTCAGCAGCCGCGTCGCGCCCCGCGGGGACAACCGCGGCGCGAGCCAGCGGGCCACCGGCCACGACGCCACCGGGAGGACGAGCGGAACGAGCAGGCCGGCGCCCACGGTCTCACTCGCCTTTTCGGTCGTGCTGAAGGAGGTTGAGCAGCGCCTGCTCGTCGTCGGCCGACAGGTTCGACACGAACCGGGCCAGCACGCTCTCGCGGTTGGCCTCTCCGTCGAGCACCGCGCGCATCCGCCGCGCCGCCAGTCCCGGGGCGTCTT
The DNA here is from genome assembly GCF_040689465.1 of Amycolatopsis sp. NPDC051373. Taxonomy (NCBI): domain Bacteria; kingdom Bacillati; phylum Actinomycetota; class Actinomycetes; order Pseudonocardiales; family Pseudonocardiaceae; genus Amycolatopsis; species Amycolatopsis sp. NPDC051373. Next base: position 126,499 of record NZ_JBFBAE010000020.1, read on the forward strand.
CCGCCGGGCTGTAGACGAACATGCGGCCCCGCTTCTCCCGCGTGACGACGTCCTTGTCGTAGAGCCGGGACAGGATCGTCACCACGGTGGTGTAGGCGAGCGTGTCGTCGCCGAGCCGTTGCCGCACGTCCGCCGCGGACGCCGCCCCGTGCTGCCAGAGCACGGCCAGCACCTCGGCTTCGAGCTCACCAGGTCCCCTGCGCATGGCCTGAATCTACACTGGTGTCGTAGTTCACGGTGCCGTCGGCGGCCGGAACCGGAGCGACGCGGCGAAGAAGTCACGCTGGCCGGCCTGCGGGTAGCGGGTGAGGTTGCCGGGCATCGTCGGCAGGAGCTTGTCCGGCGCGTCGGGGCGGTCGCAGGTGAAGATGACCATCGGGGAGTGGATGTCGAGCTCCCTGCCTGCCGGATGCAGGCTTGGACCATGGCGTCGGCGAGAGTGCGCAGGGTGAGGCCGGTGCCGCCGACGTAGAGGAGGTTGCCGGCGCGGTCGGTGCCGAGGCCCGGGCGCCAGGTGTACTGGAACTGAGCCGCACGTGCTCGCCGTACTTCGCGGACAGGTCGTCTGGTGCATCACGCGGGTGGACGACCAGCCCGCGGCGTTCGTCGACGACCGCGCGTTCACCGTGATCGGCATCCTCGGCGACGTCGGCCTGGACCTGGACCGCGCGCTGGACACCTCCGTCGTGCTCCCGCACACCACGACGGCCGACCGGCTGGCGGCCGGCGCGCCGACGAAGGTCCTCATCCGCACGGACCTCGGCGCGGCGAGCCTGATCGCCCGCCAGGCGCCGATCGCGTTGAGCGCCAGCGGGCACGACTCGCTGCAGGTCCTGGCGTCGCCGGACCCGGCGAGCCTGCGCGGCGGCGTCGAGCACGACATCAACGGGCTGTTCGTGGTGCTCGGGCCGGTCTCGCTGGTGGTCGGCGCGATCGGCATCGCCAATGTCACCCTGGTGAGCTTGCTGGAACGCGTTGGCGAGATCGGGCTCCGCCCCTCGCGCGCCGCCGGCACATCGCGGCGCAGTTCCTCGTGGAATCGGTGACCGTGGGCTGTTCGGCGGCCTGCTCGGCAGCAGCGCGGGGATCATCGCCACGGTGGTCGTCTCCGCGGTGAACGGCTGGACCCCGGTGCCGGACCTGTCCCTCGCCGCGGGCGCGCCGGCGACGGGCGCGTTGGTCGGGCTGCTCGCCGGACTGTACCCGGCGATGCGGGCCGCGCGCATGGAACCGGTGGAGACGCTGCGTTCGGGCACCTGAGGCGCTCGGTGGCCGTAGGATCGGTGATCATGAGGTACGCGATCGCGATTCCGCAGTACTACTCCGACGGCTCGTTCGATCCCGGTGCGTTCCGGGACTACCTGGTGCACGCGCAGGAGGCGGGCTTCCACAGCGCGTGGACGCAGGAGGCCGTGTTCGGCAGGCGCCCGCAGCTGAGCCCGATGGAGGCGATGACCTTCGCCGCCGCGTGCACCGACACCCTCCGGCTGGGCTGCACGGTGTTCGTGTCCACGCTGCACATCCCCGCGCAGCTGGCGAAGAGCACCAGCAGCCTCGACCAGCTGTCGCGGGGCCGGCTCGAGGTCGGCGTCGGCTCCGGCGGCAAGAACCGGCCGTTCCCGGCGTTCGGCATGCGGCCCGAGCGCTACCTGGCCCGGTTCACCGAAGGCGTCGAGCTCCTCAAACAGCTGTGGACACAGGACAGCGTCGACCACGACGGCGAGTTCTGGCAGCTGTCCGGCGCGACGATCACACCGCGCTCGTTCCAGAAGCCGCACCCGCCGCTGTGGTTTGGCGGCAGCGGGCCGAAGGCGCTGAGGCGCGCCCTCGACCTGGGCACGGGGTTCTTCGGCGCGGGCTCGACCCCGACTGCCGACTTCGCCGAGCAGGTGCGGTTCGTCCGGGCGCAAGGCGATCGCCCGGACTTCGAGATCGCCAAACGCGTCTACCTCGCGGTCGACGCCGACGCCGCACGCGCCCGGGAACGCGTCAACGCCGAGCTCACCGGGCTCTACGGCGGCCTCCCGCCCGCCATCGAAGCCGCCGCGATCGCCGGCACCCCGGACGACTGCGTCCGCGCCGTCCGCGAGGTCATCGACGCCGGCGCCGAGCTCATCCTGTTCACCCCGCTGTACGACCAGGCCCGGCACGCGGACGTGATCGCGAAGGAGATCATCCCGGCCTTGAGGTGACTGTCACGCCGGTGCCCTGAAACGGCTTCGACGGGTTCGGCGATGACCTCCGGTTGCCCCGCGGGAAAACGTGGCGTGAAGGGCATTCGGAGCGCCCGGTTGCCATCGCTGTCGTGACCACGCCTGGGGAAACGCCCCCTCGGCGCCGAGGCCCAGCAGGCCATCCGGCGCCTGACGGGGTTCGACCCGCGGTCGTGGCTGTCCACAGTGGCGCGCACGACCGACATCACGACGCAGATGGCCGTCGCGGCCGCCGACGAAGCCCTGGCCGCCGCAGGGCTGCTCGAGGATTCCGTGCCGGGCCCGGCCGGCGCCGATCCCGACCACGCGGCCGTCGTCCTCGGCACGGCCACCGCCGGGTTGACCACGCTGGAGACGCCGGCCGAGGTCCTGGCCCGGCTGGGCGACCGCAAGATTTCCCCTCACCTCGTGCCGATGGTGATCCCCCACGCGGGTGCCGCGGCGCCGAGCGTGCGCTACAGCGCGAGCACCATCACCACCGCCTGCGCGGCCGCCACCGACGCCATCGCCGCGGGGCCAGGCTCGTCGCCTCGTGTGCCGCCGACGTCGTCCTCGCCGGTTGCGTGATTCCAGCATCACGCCGACGTTGACCGCGGGGTACACCAACATGCGTGCGCTGACGCCCGCCGGCTTCTCCCGTCCGTTCGATGTGGACAGAGACGGAACCGGCGCCTCGGAGGCGAGCGGCGTGCTCGAACCCCTGGAGAAAGCGCTTGCTCGCGGCGCAGTCTTGACCATTTCCTGCAACGCGACTCAGGCTCGTCGAGCGTCGGCGGCGCAGACCTGGAACACCCTTCGAGGCCCCTACTACTTCGTATTTCCCGGCGCCGACCGGTCCCGTGGCGAATACCCTCGGCAAATCGCTCTTCGACGCTTCAGTCTGACGACGGAACTGCACCCGCCGACCGGAAAGCCCGCCCGCCAGGCTCGCTCCACCTCAGACCGGCCGCGGCGGCGCCTGCAACCCCGAGAAAACCGCCGCCACAAGACGCCGCCCCTGTGCCGCACCGGCGTCGTTGTTCGGGACTCGCCAGAGGAAGCTCATCAGCAGGATGATGTCCGCCGGGTCGTGACCCGGTGCGATGGTGCCCTCCGCGACGCAGGCGTCGACGAGCTTCGTCACCGCCGCGGTGGTCGGGGCCCAGGAGGCAGTGATCACGTCCTGGGCGGCGGCGCTGTGCAGCGCGTCGCCGAGGCCGTGCTTGATGCGGATGTACGCGGCGAGCGTCTCGAACCACTCGATGAAGGCGGCCTTCGCCGACGGCTGACGGGCCAGGACCTCGTCGGCGGTGGTGGTGAGGCGGTCGATGTCGTGCTGGTAGGCCGCCAGGATCAGGTCCTCGCGGGTGGGGAAGTGGCGGTAGAGCGTCCCGGCGCCGACGCCGGCGCGCTTGGCGACCTCGCTCAGCGGCACGAGGGGGTTCTGCCCGAACAGTTCGTGCGCGGCTTCGATGATCGCGACCCGGTTGCGCGCGGCCGCTTTGCGCTGTGTGCCGTAGGTGCTCGGCGTCCCGTCGGTCATGCCTCCGATCATGCCTCACCTTTGACTCGCGGAGAATCCTCCGCTAGTTTCGAAGGTACTTGTGGAGGATCCTCCGCGAGTTTGCCTCGACAGGAGACACTCCCCATGCGTTATGTGAAGCTCGGTACCACCGGCCTCGATGTCTCGCCCATCGCGATCGGCGCGATGACCTACGGCGAGCCGGACCGAGGCCACCCCGTCTGGTCCCTGGGCGAGCAGGACGCCCGCCCGCTGATCAAGCACGCTCTCGAGGCCGGCATCAACTTCTTCGACACCGCCAACATGTACTCGAACGGGTCCAGCGAAGAGATCCTCGGCCGCGCGCTGAAGGACTTCGCGGATCGCGACGACGTCGTCATCGCCACCAAGCTGCGCCACCCGATGCGTCCCGGTCCCAACGGTAGGGGGCTCTCGCGCAAGGCGATCATGTCCGAGGTCGACCACTCGCTGCGGCGGCTCGGCACCGACTACATCGACCTGTACCAGGTGCACCGCAACGACCACGCGACGCCGCTGGAGGAGACCCTCGAGGCCCTCGGCGACCTCGTGAAGCTGGGCAAGGTGCGCTACCTGGGCGCGTCCTCCATGCACGCCTGGGAATTCGCGAAGGCCCTGCACGTGCAGCGCGAGCACGGGTGGGCGCGGTTCGTGTCGATGCAGGACCACTACAACCTGCTGCAGCGCGAGGAGGAGCGCGAGATGATCCCGCTGTGCCTCGACGAGGGCGTTGGCACGATCATCTGGAGCCCGCTCGCGCGCGGCCGCCTGGCCCGCGCCTGGGACGACGCCAAGGCCACCGTCCGAGCCACGACCGACGGCGACTACGCCGACCTGCTCTACTCGCCCGCGGAAGAGGCGTCGAACCGCGCGATCGCGGACGCCGTCGGCCAGGTGGCCGCCGCCCACGGTGTGAGCCGCGCGCAGATCGCCCTGGCCTGGCTGCACCGCCAGCCGGTGGTGACCGCCCCGCTCGTCGGTGCCGGATCCGTGCAGCAGATCGACGACGCCGTGGCCTCCCTGGACGTCGTCCTCACCGACGACGAGGTCCGCGCGCTCATCACCCCGTACACCCCGCGCCACGACTGGCAGGGCATCTCCGACGAGGCCGAGCTCGACGCCATCCGCGCCCGCGTGCCCGGCATGGCCCTGGCGTAGCCGGCCGGCCGGTGTTCGGCAGGGCAGGTCCACAAGCGACACACCTGGGCCGAGCGAGGCCGGGGATCCCGTGGTACCGGAGCGTTGCGGATCCCAGATCCCCGTGGGAAAACCTGGTGCCGCAGTACCCGTCACAAGCCGCCTGCGGCGTCGGCCGCCGAGCCGTGAGCGGCACGCGGGAGACAGTCCGACTTCTCCCAGCCCTCGAGGCGGCGCGCGTACTCCGCGCGGACCAGGTCCAGGCCGCCGGTGCCGAACAGCACCCGCAGGGGCGGTTCCTCGGCGTCGGCGAGTTCGAGCACGGCTTGGCCGGTGGCTTCGATGTCGCCGGGGACGAAGTTCGTGGCCCTGTCGTCGTGCGCTTCGCGAATGTGGGCGTAGGCGTCGTCGGGCTGGGTCTGCGGGGAGTTGGCGGCCAAGCCCGTCTGGAAGACGATCGGCTCGATGAGCGTCACCTTGATGTTGTAGGGGGCGACCTCCGCCGCGAGTGACTGGCTCACCGCCTCCAGCGCCCACTTCGACGCGTGGTACAGGCCGAGCGCCGGGTAGGCGACGACCCCGCCGAGCGAGGAAACCTGCAGAATGCGGCCGCCGCCGCGGGCACGCATGCCCGGCAGGACGGCACGGGTGGTCCACATCGCACCGAAGTAGTTCGTCTCCATCTGCTCGCGGACCTGCTCGTCCGTGGCTTCCTCCACGGCGCCGACGAGCATGTGCCCGGCATTGTTGACCAGCACGTCGATGCCACCGAAATGCGCCTCGGCCGCGGCCACGGCCTCACGGACGGCCGTCGCGTCCGCGACATCGAACCCCAGCGGCAGCACCTGGTCGCCGTAGGCGTCGACGAGCGGCTTCAGCGACGCGGCATCCCGGGCCGTCGCCGAGAGCCGGTCGCCGCGCTCCAGCACGGCCCGCGCCCACGAAGCGCCCAGCCCCCGCGACGCCCCGGTCAGAAACCAGGTCTTCGGGCCTTGTTCGGTCATCACGTGCTCCTCTGCCGTGGGAAGCCGGTGGTTCCGGCCCCTCGTCCACCACATTCCGGCGCGGGCGGCCACGCAGGCAGAGCGAGCTCTTCCCAGGGACCGGCAGAGTCCCTGGCTGACCGGGGCTTCCGGAGCGACACTGGGCCCATGGACTCCGGACAGCTCTCCCACTTCCTGCGGGTGCGACGCGAGGCGCTCACCCCCGGCGAGGTGGGGGTCACGTCCTCGACGCGGCGCCGCACCCCTGGCCTGCGCCGGGAGGAGGTGGCCGCCCGCGCGGGCATCTCCACCGACTACTACACCCGCCTGGAACAGGCCCGCGCCCCGAAACCGACGTCGTCGGTACTGCGCGGCCTGACCCGCGCGCTGCGCCTGACGCTGGACGAGCGCGACCACCTGTTCCGGCTCGCCGGACACACCGCGCCCGACCGGCTTTCGACCGACGACCACGTTTCCCCCGTGCTCCTCGGCCTCCTGGACCGCCTGCACGACATGCCGGCGCAGGTCATGACCGACCTCGGCGAGGTCCTGGCGCAGAACGAGCTCGCGACCGCCGTCTTCGGCGACCACCTTCAGCTCGACGGGCCGGAACGCAGCGTCGTGTACCGATGGTTCACCTCAGCCGACGGCCGAGCCGCCTACCCGCCCGAAGACAGGGCACAGGAGTCACGGGTACTGGCCGCCGACCTGCGCTCGGCGCTGGTGCGGCGAGGCGACGCCCGAGCGCGGGCACTGGTCGACAAGCTGCTGCGGGACAGCGCGGAATTCGCCGAGCTGTGGTCCGCACACGACGTCGCCGTCCTGCGGAGCCGCCGCAAACGCGTCCTGCACCCCGAAACAGGTCTCCTCGAGCTCGACTGCCAAGCGCTGCTGGAAGAAAACCGGTCCCAGATCCTGGCGGTCTTCGTGCCCGTACCCGGCACGAACACCGCCGACCGCCTCGCCCTTCTCGGCGTACTCCGCGCCGGCCAGGACCACTGACGACCGGCCGGTCAGCGCGTCGGCGTCAAGAGGCGGCCAGGTCGACCGGATACTCGAAGCAGGCCTGTCCGCCGAAGGCCGTCCCGCTCGACGGCACGTGGCTTCCCCGGACCGAGCACACGTAGCCGCGGCCGGGCGCGGCGCACGCCGCCGGGACCGCCGGCGGGTGCGGCGAACTCCTCGCCATCTGAACCCTCGTCGGCCACACTGAGCCGATGGACTACGTCGGCCGGGTGCCCGCGTCGCCGCTGGACCGGTTCATCGACGACATCTACTGCCTGACCGGGGTGCCGCGCCATCGCCGGATGACCGTGCCCCCGATGCCCTCGGCGCATTTGTTCGTCAACCTGGGCGGACCGTTCGTGGTGCGCGATTCCGACGCGCCGCCGGTGCTGGTGGCCGGTGGGTTGTTCGCGGGAGTGCGGACGAGGCGGTTCGTCGTCGAGTACCCCGGCTGGGTGCGGCTGGTCGGGGTGCACTTCAAGCCGTGGGGGATTTCGCCGTTCGTCGACGTGGCGGCGACCGAGTTGCGGGACCGCTGGGTGCCGGCCGACGCCGTGTGGCCGCGGTCCGCGGATCGGCTGCGCGACCGGCTCGGCGACCTCACTTCGGCCACGGAGGCGCTGCGGGTCGTGGAGGAGGAGCTGCGTGCACGGCTGGCCGAGACCGCCCCGCGCGGTCTCGACCTGGTCCAGCACACCGGCAGGTGGCTGGAGACCGCCCACGGCACGATCCCGGTCGGTGCGCTCAGCGATGCGGCCGGCGTCAGCGGCAATCACCTGGCCGCGCAGTTCAAGTCCCACGTCGGGCTCACCCCCAAGCGGGTGGCGCGGATCTACCGCTTCGCGCGGCTGATCCTGTCTGTCGACGCGCGGGGCCCGGTCGACTGGCCGGACCTCGCGCACCGGGCGGGCTACTTCGACCAGGCACACTTCAGCAAGGAGTTCAAGGACTTCACCGGCCACACGCCGACCGGATACCTGACCCTGCGGCGCCGATTGCCGGCCGAGGAAGGGTTCCCGCCGGACAGCGGTCCGATGCCCGCCGAGTGAATTTATACAAGCCCGTCGCCCACCGCGGACGGCAGGATCGGGGCATCCGCGCGAGGAGATCCGAGGAGTGACTGGTGGGCACGGTGATCATGCACAACGTGGCGTCGCTGGACGGCTTCATCGCCGACGACAAGGACGACGTCGGCCCACTCCACGAGTGGTACTTCAACGGGGACAACCCGATCATCGAACGCGGCGGCCGGCAGGGCGAGCAGGACTTCGACCATTCCGGAGCGGGAAACGCCTTCAAGGTCTCCAGCGCTTCAGCGGACTACGTCCGTTCGATGTGGGAGACGATCGGCGTGATCGTGATGGGCCGCCACCTGTTCGACCTCGTGAACGGCTGGGAGGGCAAGCCGCCCGCGGGCGATCACGTGGTCGTCGTGTCGCACCGGCCCAAGCCCGAGGGCTGGCACCCCGAGGCGTCGTACCACTTCGTCGGCGATGTGGCGGCCGCGATCGACAAGGCCCAGGAGCTCGCCGGCGAGCGGACCGTCGCGGTGAACGCCGGCGACGTGGGCGGCCAGATCCTCGCGGCCGGCCTCGTCGACGAAGTGGCGATGGACGTGGTGCCGGTGGTCTTCGGGTCGGGCAAACGCTACTTCGGCGGCATCGACGGCCAGTACCTGCTGGAGGATCCCCACATCGTCATCCAGGGCGAAGGGGTGCTGCACCTCGGATTCAAGGTGCGCCGCTGACGCGGTCCACTGTGGCCGGCCAAGCGAGGCAAGGGCGTGGAGACCGCAACGAGCCCGGCGTGGCCTGTGGGCAAGCACGCCGGGCTCGTCGTCCGGAGGGTCCGCGTGGAACCTCGGGGTCAGTTCTTGTTGGTGCCCGGGGTGAGGACCTTGTCGATGACGAAGACGGTGGCGTTCTTCGTCGGGATGTTGCCGCAGAGGACCTTGGCGCCGTTGACGGTCATGGTATCGCCGGTGCCTTCGATCTTGAGCGGGCCGCCCGCGGTGTTGAGCGAGGTGACGGAACCCGCGGCCTCGAGACCCTTGGCGTCGTAGCGCTTGCCGACGACGTGGTATTGCAGGATGGGCGCGAGCTGGCCGGGGTTCTGGGCCAGTTCGGTGAACTTCGCGTCGCCGAGGGCGTTGAACGCCGGGTCGGCGGGGGCGAAGACGGTGATGGCCTGCTGGCTGTTGAGGGTGTCGACGAGGTTGGTGGCCTTGACCGCGGCGACCAGCTTGGTCAGCAGCGGGTTGGTCGACGCGGCCGACGCGACCGGCTGCGGGCCCATGGAGTCGAGCGAGCCGGGGGAGTTGCCCTGCGGCAGCTGGGAACACGCCGGGCCGAAGACGTCGGCGTTGGTGGTCATGCCGTTGGCGGCGCCGGAGTCGTTGCTCGACGACATCGGGGCCGACGACGACGGGGCCGGGGTGCTGCCACCGGACGAGCCGCCGTCGGTGCTGCTGCCACAGGCGGCGAGCGCGAGGGCGGCGGAAGCGGTGACGCCGATTGCGGCGATACGAAGGGATTTCACGGTATAACTCCGTTCACAGTGGACAGATGAGTCAGGACCGGCCGCAGTGGGGTCGGCGGGTGTTTCTCATGAGGGATTCGGTGCCGGCCGGGGAAAGGATTGGTGCGGTTGGCAACTCTTTCGAGTGAGCCGGTCAGGTCGCGATGAACGTGGTGGAGTGCCAGCCGGTGGCGCCGTCGGGGACGGTGCCGGCGCGTTCGTCGGTCTGGGTGTAGCCGGTTTTGTCGGTGGCGCGGACGAACACCTGGTGGGTACCGGGTTTCACGGCGATCTGGGTCCACCACATGCGCCAGGTGTTCACGTTGACCTCGGTCGAGAGGGTGGTCCGTTGCCACGGGTTGTTGTCCACTTTGATCTCGACGTTGGCGATGCCGTTGTGCTGCGACCACGCGACACCGGCCAGCCGCACCGCGCCCGCCGGCACGGTGTCGAAGCCCTTCGGGGTGTCGATGCGTGATTCGGTCTTGATCGGTGCCTGCTCGCCCCAGCCGCGTTTGAGCCAGTACGCCTGCCGGGCCTTCCAGGTGGTCACCTCGATGTCCACGACCCACTTGGTCGCCGACACGTAGCCGTAGAGTCCCGGCGTGACCAGCCGTGCGGGAAATCCGTGTTCCAGCGGAAGCGGTTCGCGATTCATCCCGATCGCGAGCATCGCGCCGCGGCCGCGATCCTGGGCCGCTGCCACAGGGGTGCCGGAGGTCCAGCCGTCGACACTCGTGCAGAACAGCTGCTCCGCTCCCGGCCGCACCCCGGCTTCGGCCAGCAGGCCGGCCAGATCGACCCCGATGAAGTCGGACGTCGACACGTAGTCACCACCGACCTCGTTGGACACACAGGTCATGGTGATCGTGCGTTCGACCAGCGGGCGGTTTCGGATGTCGGAGTAGCCGTAGCGCAGTTCACGCTCCACCATGCCGTGGATGCGCAGGCTCCAGTCCTCCGCGCGCAGCTGCGGTACCGACAACGCCGTGTCCACCCGGTAGAACTCGGGGTTGGGCGTCAGGAACGTCGGTGTCCCCAGCTTGGCGAAGTCGGCGTCGGCCGGGATCGCGGGCGCGGATTTCGCGGGCACGAGGGTACCGATCGCCGCCCGGGACGCCGTCGCGTCCCGCGTGCCGCTGACCAGCCGGCCGGCCCCGCCGAGTACCCCGGCCCCGACGAGAGCACCGGCCCCGCCGAGGAGAAAGGACCGCCGCGACGTACCCCCGGACCCCTCGGCCGGCGGGCTCTTGCGGGGCGCGATCCGGTGCAGCAGCAGGAAAACGGCCACGCCCACCACCAGGCTCGCCGCCGGCGCCAGCAGGGCGACGGCGGTCAGGTCCGGCCGCTGGTACACCGCGAACCCGCCGAGCAGCCCGAACAGGGCGACGATGACGACACCCGGCCGGGGCGAACGCAGCGACAGCACCCCGGCGACCGCGGCGGCGGCCACCATCACCGCGGCCATGCCGCCGAGCAGCACGACCTTGTCGTAGGTGCCGAACGTCCGCACCGCGAAGTCCTTCAGCCCCACCGGCGTTAGGTCGATCGCGCCGTTGCCGACGGCCAGGTAGGGCGAGGCGTTGACGCTGATGAACCCGGCGACGAGGTGCCCGGCCGCCAGCGCCGCGAACAGCGCCAGCACGCCGCAGAGCGCCGCGGAGGGGATGCGTAGCCGTGGGGGCGCGGTGCTCGGCGCGGCGGGGGCTTCGGTGGTGGCCATACCGGTCATTCGGCCCCGCGCGGCTTCCGGATGGGCACCTGCTCGGGTGAGTTTCCGATCGGCACCCATACACTGCGGAAGCGGTGGCGAATACCTGGTGACCCGCCTGCCGAGTGCCGACGGCTTACTCGGGCGCGTCGGCCGGGAGGGATCTAACATGGCCGGTCATGCCGGGGCCTTGACGAGGACACCGCCCCCACTATCCACAGTGGAGGAACCGGTGACGCCCGAAGCGCTGCTCACGAAGGTGGCGCTCGACTCCAAACCGGCACCGGTGTCGCGTCCGGTTTCATCTCCCACGGCCGCGCCGTCGTCGGCCAGATCGCCCATGACGTCGCCGTGGTGCGCCGGCGGCGGATCGTGGAAACCGGCACCCGCTCGCGACGGCCGGTGGCGGCGGGAGCGCTGGACCGCCGTGATGCTCACCGTGTGCGGCAGCCGAGGTCGGCCCGCCTGGGCGACTCGTGACTCGACAGCCGGCGTGAGCCGCGTTCGCAGCCGGGCCGTTGTTTACTCGCCACTGTCCGTGACTCGCGGCTATCCTCCGTCAGATGCAGAGCGAGGCGGGTGTGGTCCTGGCGGGAGGGCGTTCATCCCGGATGGGTCGGCCCAAGGCGGGCTTGGAGTGGCACGGCTCGACATTGCTGTACCGGACGTGCGCGGTGCTGGGCCGGGCGATCGACGGCCCGGTGGTGGTCGTCGCGGCGGCCGGGCAGGAGCTGCCCGGTCTGCCGGCCGGGGTCGCGGTGGTCGAGGATCCGGTCGAGGGCCTCGGGCCGATGCAGGGTGTGGCGGCGGGGCTGGCAGCGGTGGCGGAGCGGGCCGAGGTCGCGTTCGTGTGCTCGACGGACCTGCCGTTGCTGCATCCCGCGTGGGTGCGGCGGGTGCTGCGCGGGCTGGCGGAGACGGGCGCGGACATGGTCATGCCGTTCGCTCGGGGATTCCGGCAGCCGCTGGCTGCCGGGTACCGGACGTCGCTGGCCGGGCTGATCACCGGGCTGATCGGAGAGGGGAACCTGCGGCCGGGGATGTTGCTCAAGCACTGCGACGTCATCCAGCTCGACGACACGCAGCTGCTCGACGACCGCAACTTGGCGCGGCTCGATCCGGAGCTGGAGTCGGCGGTCAACGTGAACACGCCGGAGGACTACGCCGAGGTGCGCGGTCGCCCGGCGCCGGAGGTGACGGTCGAGCGGTTCGGGGCGCTGGCGGGCAGGGACGGGCATCGGCCGCGCACGGGCCGGGCGGCGACGCTGGGTGCGGCGGCCGAGCTGGCCGGGCTGGCGCTGGACCGGCACGTGGTCGCCGCGGTGAACGGGGAGCAGGTCACGCGGGATCCGTGGATGCCACTCGTGACGGGCGATTCGGTGGCGTTCCTGTCGGCGGACGCCGGCGGCTGACCGCGCCACAACCGCTCGAACGGGCCTACAGTCAAAGCATGGCGCCGGGAGGCTTTTTCGGACGGGCACTGGTCGTCAACGTCGGCGACGACACGGCGACCGGCGAGACGTGCGAGCTGGACGAGCGGGTGCTGCGCGCGTACCTCGGCGGTGTCGGGCTGGGTACGTGGCTGCTGCACCGGTTCGCGCCGCCGCGGGTGGATCCGCTGGCGCCGGAAGCGCCGTTGGCGTTCGTGTTCTCGTCTCTCGTGGGCACGCCGCTCACCACCAGCGCGAAGTTCGCCGTGGTCGCCAAGTCCCCCTTGACCGGCTTGTTGACCGACGCGCTGGCGTCGAGCCAGTTCGCGATCGCCGGGAAGCTGACCGGGCACGACGCAATTGTCATCCGGGGCCGCGCGGCGCGGTTGTCGGTGCTGCTCGTCGACGGTGCCGGTGCGCGGCTCGAACCGGCGCCGGAGCTGGCCGGGTTGTCCGCGGCCGACGCCGAAACGCGGGCCCGGCAGCGGTTCGGGCGCGGCTGGCGCACGGCGGCGATCGGGCCGGCCGGGGAGCGTCAGGTCCGCTACGCGACGATCAGCCACGACGGCCGCCATGCCGGACGAGGAGGGCTCGGCGCGGTGCTGGGGGCCAAGAACATCAAGGCGGTCCTCGTGCGGTCGGCGACCAAGGTGGCGGTGGCGGACCAGGCCGGGGTGCTGGCCGCGGCGAAGGATCTGCGGCGGCGCAGTTTCGGCCCCGCGACGGCGAAGTACCGGGAACTGGGCACGCTGGCGAACCTGCTGGCGTTCAACGCGGTCAGCACGCTGCCGACCCGCAACTTCACCTCGGCCACGTTCGACGGTGCGCCGAGGCTGGCCGCCGAGGAGCTGCACGAGCTGCGCGGGGTGGCCCGCAACAGCTGCGCGTCCTGCTCGATCGGGTGCGAGCACATCTACTCCCGCAAGGGCGGCGGCAGCCAGCGGATGGAGTACGAGAACGTGTTCGCCCTCGGCCCGCTGTGCGGGGTCTCCGATCCCGACGACGTGTTCGCCGCCAGCGCGAAGTGCGACGAGCTGGGCCTGGACACGATCTCGGCCGGCGGCACCATCGCGTGGGCCATGGAATGCGTCGAGCGCGGCCTGATCGACGAACCGTGGCTGAAGTTCGGCGACGGCGCCGCCCTGCTGCGGGCACTCGACGCGATCGGTACCCGTGAGGAAGGGCTGGGCGAGCTTCTGGCCCAGGGATCCCGGCGCGCGTCCGGGATCGTCGGGCACGACTCGATCGGCTTCGCACCGCAGGTGAAGGGCCTGGAGCTGCCGGGTTACGAGCCCCGCAGCCTGCAGTCGATGGCGCTGGGCCTGGCGGTGAACGCGCGCGGCGCCGACCACAACCGGTCCGGCGCCTACGAAGCCGACCTTTCGGGCGAGGTGAACCGGTTCCGCGGCGGCGCGGCCCACGTCGGCGCGGCGATCGGCACGGAGGACCGGGCCGCGGTGATGGACTCGATGATCCTGTGCAAGTTCCTGCGCGGGGTGTTCGAGGACCCGTTCAGCGAGTGGGCCACGCTGTTGTCCCTGGTCACGGGGTGGCCGGTGGACTCAGCCGAGTTGCGTACCACGGCCGCGCGGATCGTGCGCGCGAAACGGGCGTTCAACCAGCGCGAAGGGGCAACCGCGAAGGACGACACCCTGCCGCCCCGCCTGCTGGAAACGCCGCTGGAACTGCCTTCCGGCCGCTCCGCGACGTTGACCGCTCAGCGGTTGCAGGCCATGGTCGACAGTTATTACGTTGCCCGTGGGCTCGATGAGGAAGGACGGGTGCGCGCGAGCGACTTTCCCGATCTTCTCCTCGACGCCTGACTAACGAGGGTATGTTGTATGCAGCATCCGCTCGCCTGCGACGGAGGTCAGTGATGACGACAGTCGACGAGCCCGCCACGGCGGTGCGCACGGTGACCACGACGATCGACGGCCACTCCGTGACGGTGCCCGAAGGAACCACCATCTACAACGCGGCGCAGCAGGCCGGCGTGGACATTCCCGTGCTGTGCCACAACGAACGCTACGACCCCGTCGGCGTCTGCCGGATGTGTGTGGTCGACACCGGTGGCCGCGTCTTCGCCGCCGCGTGCGTGCGCCCGTGCGAGGACGGCATGGAAGTCAAGACCAGCACGCCCGAGCTCGAACGCAACCGCGCGACGCTGACCGAGCTGCTGCTGTCGGACCAGCCGGATCGCGCCGAGGACCCCAAACAGACCACGACCGGGGACAACCTGTTGCTGGAGCTGGCCGACCGCTTCGACGTCGCCAAGGAAACCACCGACCTGCCCTGCGGATCCGGGCGCGGCACGGACCTGTCCAACCCGGTCATCAGCGTCGACCACGACGCCTGCATCCTCTGCGACCGGTGCGTGCGGGCCTGCGACGACATCCAGGGCAACGACGTGATCGGCCGCTCCGGCAAGGGCTACTCGACGAAGATCGCCTTCGACCTCGACGACCCCATGGGCTCCAGCTCGTGCGTCACCTGCGGTGAGTGCGTCCAGGCCTGCCCGACCGGTGCGCTGACCAACAAGGCGATCAACCTCATCCCGATCCAGCCCCGCGAGCAGCTCGACGCCGTCGACAGCGTCTGCCCCTACTGCGGGGTCGGCTGCGCGCTGACCTACTACGTCGACCGCGACCGTGAGGCGATCTCTTTCGCCGAAGGCCGGGACCAGCCAGGATCGAAGAGCCGGCTGTGCGTGAAGGGCCGCTACGGCTGGGACTACGCCGCCTCACCACAGCGGCTCACCACACCGCTCATCCGCATCGACTCGTCGTACCCGAAGGGCCCGCTGTCCGCGGACGTGCGGGGCGACGCCGAGAACGACCGCGGGCGCGGCGGCGGCGGTGGAAACCGCAGTGGTGGCGGCCGGAGCCAGAAGCGCGGTCGCGACGGCCGGCGCAAGCCGGGCGGGCTCGTCGACTACGACGAGGTCATGCCGCACTTCCGCGAGGCGACCTGGGACGAGGCGCTCGACCTGATCGCGCGGCGGCTGAAGGAGATCCACGCGACCGGCGGGCCGGGCGCGATCGCCGGGTTCGGCTCGGCGAAGTGCTCCAACGAGGAGGCCTACCTCTTCCAGAAGCTGATCCGGGCCGGGTTCGGCACGAACAACGTCGACCACTGCACGCGGCTGTGTCACGCGTCGTCGGTCGCGGCGCTGTTCGAGGGCGTCGGCTCGGGCGCGGTGTCCACAACCTACGGCGACGTGGCCAACGCGGACATCGTGATCATCACCGGGTCCAACCCGACGGCGAACCACCCGGTCGCCAGCTCGTTCTTCAAGCAGGCCCGCCGCCGCGGCACCAAGATCGTGTACGTGGACCCGCGCGCCAGCACGGTGGCCGAGCACGCCGACTACTACTGCCAGGTCAAGCCCGGCACCGACGTCGCGTTCTACAACTCGATCATGTACGAGGTGATCCGCCTCGGCCTGATCGACCGCGAGTTCATCGCCGAGCGGGTGTCCGGCTACGACGAGCTCGCGCGCACGGTCGCCGAGTACCCGCCGGAGCGCGCCGCGCAGATCACCGGCGTGGACGCGGACCTGATCCGCGAGGTCGCCCGCGAGTGGGGCGAGGCGGGCGCGGGCGTCATCTACTGGGGCATGGGCATTTCCCAGCACACCACCGGCACCGACAACGCCCGTTGCCTGATCGCGCTGTGCTCGATCACCGGCAACGTCGGGCGGCCCGGCGCCGGGCTGCACCCGTTGCGCGGCCAGAACAACGTTCAGGGCGCCTCCGACGCGGGCCTGATCCCGATGTTCTACCCGGACTACCAGGGCGTGGACCTCGACGGCACCCGGAAGCGGTTCGAGCAGGCGTGGGGCACGGCGCTGGATCCGAAGCGCGGGCTGACCGTCACCGAGATCATCGGTTCCGTGCTCAAACCCGGTGGCGTGCGCGGGATGTACATGCTCGGGGAGAACCCGTTCCTGTCCGACCCGAACATCAACAAGGTCCGCAAAGCCTTGGCCGCGCTGGACTTCCTGGTCGTGCAGGACATCTTCCTCACCGAGACCGCCGAGTTCGCCGACGTGATCCTGCCCGCGTCGTCCTACCTGGAGAAGGACGGCAGCTACACCAACACCGACCGGCGGGTGCAGCTGGGCCGCAAGGTCATGGACCCGCCCGGGCAGGCGAGGGTCGACTGGGAGATCGTGCAGGACATCGCCCGGCGGATCGGCCTGGACTGGAACTATTCGGCGCCCAGCGAAATCTTCGACGAGATGGTCGCGCTGATGCCGTCGTACAAGAACCTGCGCCACGAAAACCTCGGCCTGTCCGGCAAGCTCTACCCCAACGCCGACCCGGAGCACACCGACGGCACCGTGGTGCTGTTCGACGAGCGGTTCAACACCGACGACGGCCTGGCCCACCTCGTCGCCGCGCACTGGCTGCCCGCCAAGGAACTCCCGGACGCGGAGTACCCGCTGGTGCTCAACACCGGCCGGCTGCTGGAGCACTGGCACACCGGGTCGATGACCCGGCGCTCGTTCGCGCTGGACTCGATCGCCCCGATTCCGGAGGTGTACATGCACCCGAAGGACGCCGCCGACCGCGGCCTGGCCCACGGCGAACGGGCCCGTGTGCGGTCGCGGCGCGGGGTGATCGAGCTGCAGGTGCGGATCTCGCACCGCGAACAGCTCGGGAACTGCTTCATCCCGTTCCACTTCCGGGAGGCGGCGGCGAACCTGCTGACCATCGACGAGATCGACCCGTACGGCAAGATCCCCGAGTTCAAGTTCTGCGCGATCCAGGTCGAGGCACTGGGCGCGGCGCACACGGAATCCGTCACGGCGGCGGGAGTCGCGGAATGACCTTGATTCCCGAGCGGGTACCCGGTGTCGAGGCGCGGGCGGGCAAGTTCCCCGGCCCGTCGCTGATCCCGGCGCTGAACGCGATCCAGGCCCGGCTGGGCTGGCTGCCGCGCGAGGAGCTGGAGGAGCTGGCGCGCGATGTGCGCCGGCCCCTTTACGAGATCGAGGGCTTGATCTCGTTCTACCCGCACTTCCGCACCACGCCGCCGAAAAAGGTGCAGATCAGCGTCTGTCACGACCTGTCGTGCTGGCTGCGCTCGGGCGAGGACCGGATCGCGGAGATCAAGCGGCAGTACGGCGAAGACACCGACGTCGAGCTGGTCGAGGTCTCGTGCCTGGGCCGCTGCGACGCCGCGCCCGCGGTCGCGGTGAACGAGCACCCGGCACCGGTGTCCGAAGTGGACACTTTGGTCACCGCCGCGCGGGTTGGGGGCGTCGGGCACGCGTCGGCGGCGCGGCGCGAGGAACCGTGGCCGAACGACCCGTACCCGGGCGGCTCCGGTGTGGGCGACCGCTATCGCTCGTTGCGCGCGTTGCTGGCCGGTGAGATCAGTGCCGAGTCCGTGGTGGCGACGCTGAAAGACTCCGGGCTGCGCGGCATGGGCGGTGCCGGGTTCCCGACCGGGCAGAAGTGGAGCCTGGTCGCGGGCGCGCAGCCGGGCACCGTGAAGTACGCGATCTGCAACGCCGACGAGTCCGAGCCGGGCACCTTCAAAGACCGGCAGATCCTCGCCGAGCAGCCGCACCTGGTGCTGGAAGGGCTGCTGCTGGGCATGGCGGTGGTCGGCGCCGAGCAGGGCTGGGTGTTCATCCGGCACGAGTACGGCCCCGAGGAACACGTGCTGCGCGAGGAGATCGATGCGCTGCGCGAGGCCGGAGTGATCGGGCCGGACGCCTGCGGCAGCGGGCGCCGGCTGGACCTCGACATCTTCGTTTCCCCGGGCGGCTACATCCTCGGCGAGGAGACGGCGCTGCTCGAGTGCATGGAGGGCCACCGCGGCGAGCCCCGCAACAAGCCCCCGTTCCCGGGCAACTACGGCCTGCACGGCCGCCCGACGCTGATCAACTCGGTGGAGACCTTCGCCGACGTGCCGGTGATTCTGCAGCGGGGCGCGGACTGGTGGCAGGCGCAGGGCATCGGCGAGTCGACGGGCTGGAAGTTCTTCGCCGTTTCCGGGCACGTGACCACCCCGGGCGTCTACTGCGTGCCGATGGGCACCACAGTTCGGGAGCTGATCGACACCGCCGGTGGTGTGCTCGACGGCGCGGCCGTGGGCGCGGTGCAACCGGGTGGGGCGTCGTCCAACTTCATCGGTCCCGACCGGCTCGACCTGCGGCTGGACTTCGCGTCGCTGGCCGAAGCCGGGACGATGCTCGGCTCCGGCGCGCTGGTGGTGCTGGCGGAGGGCACCGACCTGCTGGCCGCGTCGACGAACGTGCTGCGGTTCTTCCGCAACGAGTCGTGCGGCAAGTGCGTGCCCTGCCGAGTCGGGTCCACCAAGGCGCACACGCTGCTGCGCGGCGTGCTCGATTCGGGCGCCGAGCTGGACGACGCCGGGCGAGGGAAGGTCCTGCAGCTGGAAGAGGCCATGCGCAAGACCTCGATCTGCGGGCTCGGCCAGGTCGCGCTCGGGCCCGTGGTCTCCGTGCTGGGCTTGGCCAAGGGCGCCGCCGCGGCCCGTCCACACCCGAAGCCTGAGGGCGCGAAGAACCAGCCGGATCGGTGAGCGGACGCGAGTTCTTCACCACCCGCACCGTCGCCGAGGCCCTCGCGGGGTTCCGCCCTTCGCATCGCACCGCGGTCGAGACGGTCGCGTTGCCGGCGGCACTGCACCGGGTGCCGGCCGGGAACATCCCGTCGCCGCACGCCTTGCCCGGCTTCGTCAAGTCCACAGTGGACGGATTTGCGGTCCGGGCGGCGGACACCTATGGCGCCTCCGACGGCCTGCCGTCCTACCTCGACCTGCTCGGCGCGGTGCGGATGGGTGCGGCGCCCACGGTGTCCGTGCGCCCGGGCGGCTGCGTGGCGATGCCGACCGGCGGGGTGCTGCCCGAGGGGGCGGACGCGGTGGTGATGGTCGAGTTCACCGCCGAAACCATGCCGGGCACGATCGAGGTCACGCGGCCGGTCGCGCCGGGCGGCGGGCTCGTGCGTGCCGACGACGACGTGGCCGCCGGCGGGTCGCTCGTCCCGGGTGGCCGGCCGTTGCGTGCCCCGGATCTGGGCCTGCTGGCCGCCGCCGGCGTGGTGGCCGTGTCGGTGCACGCACGGCCGCGGGTCGTGATCATCTCCACGGGTGACGAAGTGGTTCCGCCGGAGACCTCGTCGCTGAGCGCGGGCCAGGTGCGTGATGCCACGGCGTCCGCGTTGGCCGGCTTGGTGCTCGACGCCGGTGGTGAACCCGTGCTCGGCGGCATCGTGTCGGACGAACCCGGAGCGTTGAAGGACAAGCTGACCTCGGTCCTGCCCGGGGCGGACCTGGTGGTCGTGTCGGC
Source organism: Amycolatopsis sp. NPDC051373 (assembly GCF_040689465.1). Classification (NCBI taxonomy): domain Bacteria; kingdom Bacillati; phylum Actinomycetota; class Actinomycetes; order Pseudonocardiales; family Pseudonocardiaceae; genus Amycolatopsis; species Amycolatopsis sp. NPDC051373. The sequence continues at coordinate 146,341 of NZ_JBFBAE010000020.1, forward strand.
CGGGTCGTCGGTCGGGGCCCGGGACGAGACGGCGGGCGCCGTCGCCGCGGTCGGCGAGGTGTGGTGTCACGGGCTGGCGATCAAGCCGGGGAAGCCCACGCTGCTGGCCGAGTGCGCCGGGGTTCCGGTGATCGGCCTGCCGGGCAACCCGCTGTCCGCGCTGGTGGTGTTCGGGCAGATCGGGATTCCCCTGCTGTGGCGGCTCAGCGGCTGCGAGACCCCGCCCGCCCGGCCGTCGACGCGGGCGCGGCTGTCGCGAGATCTGGCCTCGGCCGCCGGGCGGCTCGACGTGGTGCAGGTGCGCGTGCGTGACGGCGTCGCCGAGCCGCTGTTCGGGCCGTCGGCCCTGCTGTCGGTGCTGACCCGGGCGGACGGGTACGTGGTCATTCCGGAGCCGGCGACCGGGCTGGACGGCGGCCTGGACGTCGATGTCACGCTGTACGCATGAACAGCCCGTTCATCTCCGACGTCCCCGCCGCCCAGGCCCACGACGCCTGGCGGGAGGCGCGGGCCGCCGCGGGGTGCCCGGCCCGGGTCGAGGCGATCCGGGTCCCCGTCGGTGCCGCGGTCGGCCGGGTCACCGCGGAACCGGTGTGGGCGCAACGGTCCTCGCCGGCGTTCGACTCGGCCGGGATGGACGGCATCGCCGTGCGGGCGGCCGACACCGTCGGGGCGTCGGAGACGACGCCGGTGGTCGTGACGGACTTCGAGGTCGTCGACACCGGCGACCCGCTGCCGCCCGGGTACGACGCGGTGGTCATGCGCGAGCACGTCCACCACACGCGCGACGGTGCCGAACTGCGCACGGCGGTCCCGCCGTACCAGCACGTGCGCTCCATCGGCGAGGACATCAGCGCCGCCGAGCTGCTGTTGCCGGAGGGTCACCGGCTGCGCCCGGTCGACGTCGCCGCCAGTGCCGCCGCGGGCGTGACGGTGCTGTCGGTGCGGCGGGCGCCGATCGTGGTGGTCATCCCGACCGGCGACGAGATCCGGCCGATCGGGACCGAGCTGCGGCCGGGTGAGATCGCCGACACCAACTCGGTCATGCTGGCCGCGCAGGCCCGCGAGGCCGGCTGCGACGCGCGGGTCACCGCCATCGTCGCCGACGACCCGGCCGCCATCACCGCCGCCGTGCGCACGGCCGCGCGCGAAGCCGACCTGGTCATGCTCATCGCGGGATCCAGCGCGGGCCGCGACGACTACACCGCCCGCGTGGTCGCCGAGGCCGGAACCGTTGCCGTGCACGGAGTCGCGGTGCGGCCCGGGCATCCCGTGGTGCTCGGGACGGTGACGGGCGAGAAGGGCACGCCGATTCTCGGTGTTCCCGGCTATCCCGTCTCCGCGGCTCTCACCTTCGAAATCTTCGCTGCGCCCCTGCTGGCCGAGCTCGAAGGCGCCGCACCGCGCGAGCGGCCCTCGACGACCGCGCGGCTCGCCCGGAAACTGCCATCGGTGGTCGGGATGGACGACTGGGTGCGCGTGCGCCTGGGCCGCGTGCGCGACCACGTCGTCGCAACCCCGCTCCCGCGCGGCGCCGGTGTGCTCACCTCGCTCGTCCGCGCGGACGGGCTGCTCGTCGTCCCGGCCGGTATCGAAGGACACCACGCCGGCACCGAGGTCCGGGTGGAACTGCTGCGCGGGCTCGCCGAGATCGACCGCACCATCGTCGCGATCGGCTCGCACGACCTCGTCCTCGACCTCGCGGCCTCGGCGTTGCGCGCCAACGACCCGCTGGTGACGCTCGCTTCCTCCAACGTCGGCTCGCTCGGCGGCCTGGTCGCCCTGCGCGACGGGCTCTGCCACCTCGCCGGTTCACACCTGCTCGACCCGGCCACCGGCGAGTACACCCTGCCCTACGTGGAGCGGTTGCTCGGCGAGGACGCCGCGGTGATCCGGCTCGTCCACCGCGACCAAGGCCTTCTCGTGGCGCGCGGAAACCCGCTGGGCCTCAAGGACATCGACGACCTCACGCGTCCCGGCGTGCGCTACGTCAACCGCCAGCGCGGCGCCGGCACCCGCGCCCTGCTCGACCACGAACTGGGCCGCCGCGGCATCGATCCCGCCGTCATCCCCGGTTATGCCCGGGAGGAACACACGCACCTCGCCGTCGCCGCCGCGGTCTCCGCCGGCCGCGCCGACACCGGGCTGGGCATCCTCGCCGCGGCCCGCGCCTTCGGCCTCGACTTCGTGCCTGTCGCGCAGGAACCCTACGACCTCGTGATGCGCGCCGCGGACGTGTCGCACGACCTGCTGGCTCCCCTGTGGACACTGCTCGCGGACCCGGGCTTCCGAACACGCGTCGAGAAGCTCGGCGGCTACTCCTGCGCCCAGACCGGCGAACGCATCCGCTGACTCAGGCGGTTCCGTTCTCCGGCTCTTTGTGCCGGGGCTTCGCAAGGGTTCTCGTCGCGCAGGGGCAGCGCCGGGAAGTTGTTGGCGGACGAATCGGTGACGAACACAGCGATGGGCACGCCGCCGGCCACCACGAGTTCGGGGAGGACCGAGTCGAGGACGAACGCACGGAACGGTTTTCTGCTCGGACACAGCCGGACAGAACGAGAAGGGCCCCGCACCTGTTTTGCCTGGTCGCGTGGTCGTTGTGGATCCAGCGCGGGGCGACGGCTGGTCGGCCTCGCAGCGGGCGCAGTGGTGCGCGCGGCACGGAAGGAGAGGCAGCGATGAAGGGCGACATCGAGACCTACTTCGAGGGCGGCCAGTGGAAGAACAAGGTCGAGGGCAGCAGCCGAGCCGCGAACATCCACGACACGAACGACGACGCCGCCGCCGCCGGCAAGGGTCGCGACATGGCCTGGCAGCGCAAGGTCGAGCACTTCATCTGCAACAGGGACGGCCGGATCGGGGAGCGCAATACCTACGGCCACGACCCCCGCAACATCTGAGGCTGACGTAACCCCATTCGATCTGCAGCCAGCAGCGGGTTCGTCGGCGGCTGGGTCGTGGCTGTCGGTCACGGCTCAGCCGGCCTCGGTGTCGACGGCGGGGTCGGCGGCGTCCTCGAGGCCTTCCTCGGGGAGCAGTCGGCGCTGGTCGAGCACGTAGAGCAGCACGAAGCCGGGTAGCACGATCAGCACGGCGAGTCCCACGGCCACGAGCATCGCGGTCTGGGTTCCGGTTGGTGCGGCGGCGGCGGCGATGGTGAGGGTCTCGGGCAGCAGGTAGGGCCATTGGGCGATGCCCCAGCTGAGGATGATGCAGGCGACCGCGACCACGGCGAGCACCCGCGCGCCGCGGGCGGCGTCGCGGACCAGCAGCACCAGGGCGCCGAACCCGCACAGGACGCTGAGCACGACCGGGGGCAGCGCCCACGAGATCAACCGGCCGAAAACGTGCGGCGCCGAGGCGCTCAGGACGATGAAGCCGATCATGGCGACCACGGCGGCGACCAGGGCGCTGACCACGGCGCGGCGGCGGAAGTAGCCCGCCAGGCCGCTGTCGCCGGCTCGCCGGGCGTCCCAGACGAGGTACACCGCCGCCAGGTAGGCCGCCAGCACGACCGCCAGCCCACCCGTGACGAGCGAGGTCGGGTTCAACCAGCTGCCGACGGGGTCACCGGTTTTGCCGCCGGCGGGCACGCGGCCGGACGCGATACCGCCCGCGATCGCGCCGAAGCAGAAGGGCACGAGCACCGAGGAGAGGGCGAACAAGCCACCGAAGATCCGCCGGACGCGCACGGTGACCACGGTCTTGCGGAACGCGAAACTGGCGCCGCGCAACACGATCCCGAAGGCCGCGATGGCCAATGGGACGAACATCGTGAGGGTGATGGACTGGAACGCGGCCGGGAAGGCCGACCAGGTGACGACGAAGATGAAGATCAACCAGACGTGGTTGGCCTCCCACACTGGGCCGATCGATTGCTCCACCAGGCGGCGCGGCGCAGCACCGCGCTCGGGTCCGCCGGCGGTCAGGTCCCAGAAGCCGGCGCCGAAGTCGGCTCCGCCGAACACCGCGTACGTCGCGATGGCGACCAGCAGCACGGCCGCGACCGCGGTGCTCACGGCTCAGGCTCCCCGGTTTTCACCGGGTCGGGTTCCTTCGCCGGTGCGTACGGGGTGTCGAGGTCGGCGAACCCGCCGGCACGGCGGAAGCGCCGGCTCATCGAGCGGAGCACCATGATCGTGGTGGCGCCGAGCGCGACGTAGAGGACGATTACGGTGATGAAGGTGATCCAGACGCCGGTGTTGCCCGTCGCCGCGGCCTCGACCTTCATCAGGTTGTAGACGATCCACGGCTGGCGGCCGACCTCGGTGACCACCCACCCGGCCTCCATCGTGACCACGGCGAGCACGCCCGAGCACGCCGCGGCGCGCAGGAACCACTTGCCCGCCGGCAGGCGCCGCCGGAACAACCAGACCGCGCCATACCACAGCGACAGCAGGAGCAGCAACGTCCCGAGACCGACCATCACGTCCCAGGCGAGGTGGACGATGTTGGCCTCGAGAATCGTCGGCCGGGCGTCGGGCGGCACGGTGTCGAGTCCCTGGATGACGGTCGCCCGGCCGGTGCTCGGGTCCGACAGCCACGACGCCATGCCCGGGATCGGGATGCCGCCGGTGACCGTGCCGTCCGCGTTGAGGCGGCCCAGCAGGGTCTCGGGGACGTCCGAACTGGTCGTCGGGACCAGTTCGATCGCGGCGAACTTGACCGGCTGGTTGTCGTAGACCCAGCGCGCCAGGGTGTCGCCCACACCGATCTGGATCGGTGTCGCCACCGCGGCGACGCTGAAGGCGATGGTGAACCCGAGCTTGTGGTAGCGATCGGTCCGGCCGCGCAGCATCCCGGCCGCGTACACCGACGCGACCAGGAATCCGCCGACCAGGTAGGCGGCGACGACCATGTGCGCGGCCTGCAGCGGCATCGCGTCGTTGAAAATCACCCCGAGCGGGTCGACCTCGACGATCTCGCCCTGCGCGTTCGCGGTGAACCCCGACGGGGCGTTCATCCAGGCGTTCGCCGCCACCACGGAGACCGAGCCGAACACCCCGGCCAGGACGATCGGCACACCCGTCCAAAAGTGCGTCCACGGTTTCAGCCGGCGCCAGCCGAAAATGTAGATGGCGACGAAAATCGCCTCGGTGAAAAAGAACAGCCCCTCGAACGCGAACGGGATGCCGAAGGCCTCACCCCACCTCCCCATGAAATTCGGCCAGAGCAAACCGAACTCGAAACTCAACACCGTCCCCGTCACCGCGGCCACCGCGAATGTCACGGCCATGTACTTCGACCAGCGCTGCGCGAGCACCAACGCCGCCCGGTCATGGTGGCGCACCGCCCGGTAATTCGCGATCAGGACCATAAACGCCCACGACACCCCAAGCGGCACCAGGATGATGTGGAACCCGAGCGTGAACGCCATCTGCGAACGCGCCCACGGCACAGGATTCACGCCCGCAGCCGCGTTCGCCAAGCCCGTCAACGTTTCGCCCACCATCACCCCTGCCTCCCCATAAACGGCCGACGCCGCCCGGACGGTCCGCCGGTTGTGACGATGCCCCCGACCCTGTCGGGTCCGCACCCGGCGAGCATCACCTCACGGGGATGACGTCGGCCGCGGCGCCATCACCCCGCCGAACCTCGACCGCATCGCGGCCGGGAGCATGCGGTACACACGGCAGCACCCGACCGCGCTGTACTCCCCGACCCGGCGCGGTCGCCTGAAAGTCGAGACGCTGAGGATTTTCACGCACCGTCGACTGTGACTGTGCACGGTATTTTCACCGGATCGCATCTCTCACCTCGGCGCCGGTGTGACGACACGTGCGCCGGGGAGCTCAGCCTGGTGGTGTGGCGGCGATTCCGGTTTCCTCGGCTTGGTCGATCGGTTGCTTCTGGTTGCGCCACCACCGCAGCCGGCCCCAGCCGAAGACGGTCATCAAGATCGCGCCGGCGACCACGTAGATGCTCAACACGATGGCCGGCTGAGTGATCGAGTTTCCACCGAAGTACAGGGTGTTGCGGATGAGGGTGACTCCGTTCCACAGCGGCAGACCCGGGCCGATGAATTGCCAGAACGCCGGCAGGTAGGCGGTCCCGTTCACCCCGCCGGTGGAAGGGTTCCCGAAGAAGACCACCACGATCACCGTCACCAGGGTGCCGAATGGCCCGATCAGGCTTTGGAGCGTTCCCGTCAGGAGAGCAACGGCGAGCAGGACCAATGCGAATTCGCCCCACAACGGCCAGAAGTTGCTCCCCACATTGGGATAGGCATGGAGCCCTGGGCCGACGATGAGGTTGAAAACAGGCTGGCGACGACCGCGTACCCGGTCAGGATGGCGACGCGTCGGTGGGCGGCAGCGGTTCCGGTTCGTTGCATGGCAAGTGTCGAGCCGAGGTATCCGGCCACCATCAGCACGAACACCACGAGGCCGGGAACGACACCTTCGGGGTCTTCTTTCGGCAGGGTGTTGATCACACTGACGTGGACCGGTTGGCCCAGTTCCTTGCTCGCCTTGAGGTATTCGGCGGCATGACCCCGGGCGCCCACAGGCTCGCGGCCTCCGAGATCACCACCGTGTTGGTTTGGGAGACGAAGCCTCCGTAGATGGTGGTCTGGTTCGCGGCGTTCACCAGGTCGGCTTCGCTGGCATAGGTGTGGATCGTCATGCTGACGTTCTCCTGCACCGCGCTGGTCAGCGGCGATGATCCCGTCACGCCCCAGGGCAGGTTGCGGGCGACCACACCGTGCTCGGCCCAGACGTAGGTGGTCACCATGATCGCTCCCATCACCAGGGCGATCAGCAGGCCGACGATCGTCTTCCCCCACTTCGGCGCGCGCGTCTCGGTCCCGGCATCCGCCGGCGGATGCGCGCCCGTTTCGTGCTTTCCACGGTGAGCCGTATTAGGCGTCGGACCGGCAGGTAGCGCTGACTCAGCATCCGAGCCGGCGTTGCGCTGGTTGTGGTCCTGTGTGCCTCCCGATGCGCTCATCGCAACCCTCCTAAGGGATGTCTCGTAACCCGGTGTGGGTCTGGTTGCCTAGATAGTTGATCATGTTGTGGTGCAGGTGATCTCGGCGTCGCGGTCGGAGTGGATTGCCCCGTTCACGGGGTTGGAACCGGGTCAGTTCCGCAGGTTGGTACGGATCGTGGCGAAACGTGGCGGTGACGAGATCGCCGATGGCCGACCTGGTCGTCAGTGGCGCCTTGACCTGGCCGATCGTGTGCTGCTGGTCGCGACGTACTGGCGGACGAACCTGACGATGCGCCAGATCGGGCCGCTGTTCGGGGTGTCGCATTCCGCGGCGCATCGGGTGATCGACACGATCGGGCCGCTGCTGGCGCTGGCCCCGGTCCGCACACGGCGGATCGACGCGATCGCGATCGTGGACGGCACCCTGGTGCCGACGCGGGATCACCGGCTGGCGGCGCCGTCGAAGAACTACCGGTATTCGGCGTTCGTGCAGGTCGCGATCGATGCCGACACCCGGTTGGTGATCGCCACCGGCGACGCGCATCCGGGCAACGCAGGCGACTGCACCGTCTACCGCGCCTGCGGCATCGAGCAGAAGTTGGCGGGGCGTTCGGTGATGGCCGACGGCGGCTACCAAGGCAATACCGAGGTGATCATGCCCTACCGCAAACCTCGTGACCGCAGCGATCTGCCCGGCTGGCAGGAAGACCTCAATGCCGGCCATCGCAAGATCCGGGCCCGTGTCGAGCACGCGCTGGCGCGGATGAAGTGCTGGAAGATCCTGCGCGACTATCGCCGCGCCGCCAGCACGCTGAACGACACGGTCTCCGGCATCGCGCATCTGCACAACATCCTCCTCGCAGACTGATCCGCAACACCAGTCCCACCAACCACAAGACCAGTTACGAGACATCCCTTAGGGAGCATGGCGATTAGCAGCACCGTCACAGACGTCGCGTGCTCGGACCTCACGCCAGGCTGATGAGGGTTCCGCACAGTCTCGCCTCGAACAGTTCAGCAGTTGAGGAGTTCGGCGACATCGCCCGGTCATCACCTATTCCACCGCCCGCTGTGCCCATGCGCGACCGGCAACCTCTCGTTGCCCGCATGGATGATGTCGGACGCCGCCGGGTGCGGCACCCGGTAATCACCCGCTCCGGGCGATGCACCGCACCCTGAGCGCTGGCGACCGTGGTGGACGACTGCAATTCGTCGAGTGCGCCACGCCGACCGGAAGGGGCACGATGGTGCTCGATCTGTCCCGGTGGCAGTACGTAATGACACAGATCTACCACCTCCCATTTGCCCCGGTGACCATCGGGCCGGCGTTCCTTACCGCTCTCCTGCACACATTGTGGCCGCAGCGGTCGGGTCGAACACCTGCAGCTCTCCAGGTTCTTCGTCACGCTGATGCTCACCCCTGTCGCCGTCGGAACAGCCGACGGTCCCGTGCAGGAGTTCCAGATTCGATTGAGGGGCTCCGTGTACTCACGCACGGTCGGCGGTGTGTCGGGCCGGGACGAACCACCCCTGCGCACACCTCGGATTCGCGAACGAATCAAACCGGGGTGCTGCCCCGATCCGGCCACTAAGGAGTCCGGGATGACCGAGCACTACGACGTCATCGTGATTGGGAGCGGCGCCGGCGGCGGCACATTCGTCCGCCACCTCGCCCCCTCCGGCAAGCAGATTCTCCTGTTGGAGCGCGGTGACTGGCTGCCCAGGGAGCCCGCGAACTGGTCCACCGCGGATGTGTTCGTCGACGGCCGCTACATCTCACCTGACACTTGGCACGACGGCCGCGGCCGATCCTTCCAGCCGCAGGTCCACTACTTCGTCGGCGGCGCCACCAAACTGTACGGTGCGGCGCTCTACCGGATGCGCCAGGAAGACTTCGACCAGCTGAACCACCACGACGGTGTTTCGCCGGCGTGGCCCATTTCCTACCAGGACATGGAGCCCTATTACAGTGCCGCCGAAAAGCTCTACCAAGTACACGGCGTGCGCGGCGAAGACCCGACAGAGCCGCCCGCGAGCCGGCCCTACCCGTATCCGGCCCTGTCGCACGAGCCGCGGATCCAGCAACTGTCGGATGACCTCGCTGCCAAGGGCTACCACCCGTTCCACGCACCGTGCGGTGTTCTGCTGAACGAGGAGAACATCCCCTTCAGCACGTGCGTGCGCTGCGCGGACTGCGACGGGTTCCCGTGCCCGCTGCACGCCAAGTCCGACGCGGAGGTGATCGCCCTCCGGCCCGCCCTCGAGTACCCCAACGTCACACTGATCAGGAACGCGCGCGTCGTCAAGCTCGAAACCGATGCGGCGGGAACCGCCGTCATTCGCGTACTCGCCGAGCACGAAGGCGAGACGGTGGCCTATCGGGGCGACGTCGTCGCCGTCGCCTGCGGTGCTGTCAACTCGGCGAAACTGCTGCTGGCCTCGGCCAACGACAAGCACCCCCACGGGCTGGCGAATGGTTCGGACCAGGTCGGCCGCAACTTCATGTATCACGACAGCCAGGCCGTGCTGGCGCTGTCCAAGGAACCGAATCCCACCGTCTTCCAAAAAACCTTGGGTGTCAACGACTTCTACTTCGGCGGGCCCGACTTCGACTATCCGATGGGCAACATCCAGATGATCGGCAAGTCGCAGGCGGAGATGTTCCGCGGTGAGAAGCCCATCGAGACGAAACTGGCGCCGAACTGGGCGCTGCGCGACGTCGCGACACACGCCGTCGACTTCCGGCTGTCCACTGAGGACCTTCCGCAGCCTGAAAACCGCGTGACACTCGGGAAGGACGGCAGCGTCACCCTCGCCTACACCCCGAGCAACCCCACCGCCGCAAAACGTCTGTACCACCAGCTCAAATCCATGCTCTGCGGGCTCGGAATGCACCCGGAGCACCTCATCAACCGATTCGCCTACATGAAGACCGACATTCCGATCGCAGGGTGTGCCCACCAGGCCGGCACTGTACGGTTCGGCGCCGATCCCGCGACATCGGTGCTCGACTCGGATTGCCGAGCACACGAGCTCGACAACACCTACGTGGTGGACACCAGCTTCTTCCCCAGCATCAGCGCGGTGAACCCGGCGCTCACCACGATGGCGAACGCCATCCGCGTCGGTGACCACATCCTCGAGCGAATCCGTTGACAACGTCCGATCCGGACGACGATGTTGAGCAGCAGCCGGAGCGGAGAACCCCGCGCCTCGTCCCATGCTCCCAACGCGGGCGAAACACCGATATCGGCGGCCGCCGGAATGGTGGTGACCGAAATGAACACGCCGAGCAGTGCGCTCGTCCTGTCCTCGGTCAGAGACGCTATGCCGACGATACCGGCCAGCGCGAAACCCACGAGCAGCGCCGTCGGACCCCGCTGGATTCTCGGTCCGGAACGACGGTCGATCCCGAGCGCGATGCCGAGGATACCTCCCCTCGGCTCGGATCCGAGCCTCGACCTGCTCCCACACCGAGCCCGCGCCCGGTCACCGAGTTCGTCGGCTCGAGCCTTCGCCGCCCGCCGTTCATCCCTTGACGCGCCGGTTGCAAAAGCTCGGCAAGCCGGATCACGCAGGTCTGCTTCGGCTCGGGGAAGCGCCTTTCTGCCGTAGGGTGAACAGATGCCGACACCCGACGAGATGAGCGGGGCCGACTTTCAGGCGCTCTACTCGCAGCTGCGCAGCACGGCACCCGGGGCCGACACTCCTCGGGGCGCCTTGGACACCGTCACGCACGAACAGGTGCTCGCAGCCATCCGTGAGGTTCGTTCCGGCTACACGGTCTCGCTCGCCGCCCCGGTGAACACCCGAACCGCACCGGACGACGCCGAGCCGGCCGAGCACCGGCTCACCGCCCCGGCCGCCGGCGTCCAGGAGGAGCGCGGCTTGCAGTTCGCCCGGGACCGCATCGCCATGAACGTCCATGGTGACGTCAACAGCCACATCGACGCACTCTGCCACGTCATCTACGACGGCACTCTGCACCGCGGCGTGCCCGCTACGGAGGCTCTCTCGCCGGACGCAGCGATCGAGCAGTCCATCGAACTGGCGCGTGATGGAATCGTCGGCCGCGGAGTGCTGCTGGACATTGCCCGGCTGCACGATGTGTCATGGCTCGAGCCGGGAACCCACGTGAGCCTCGAGGATCTCGCCGCCGCCGAGGTTCGCCAAGGGGTGCACGTCGACCGTGGCGACATCCTCCTCGTGCGGGTCGGGCATCGACGGCGCCGCGACGAGCTCGGCCCCTGGGACGTGGCCGACGCGAGGGCCGGACTGCATCCGACCGCCGTGCGCTTTCTGGCGGACCGGCAGGTCGCCGTGCTCGGCAGCGACGGCAACAACGACGCGGCCCCCAGCGTGTCGCGAGACGTCGCCTTCCCCGTACACGTGCTCGCCATCCACGCCGCGGGCGTGCATCTGCTCGACTACCTGCAGCTCGAGGACCTCGCGCGCCTCTGTGCAGGGGAAGGACGCTGGTCGTTTCTGTGCGTGATCGCGCCCCTGCGGTTCACCGGCGCCACCGGTTCCCCCGTGAACCCGCTCGCCATTCTGTAATCCTGCGGTCCGGATTTCGGGAAGGTGGCGACGTGACCCAGACGCTGCGGCGACTTCAGGCCTGCAGCCCAGATGGCAGGTGCTCCACCCTGGCTACGCTGCCGTGACATCGTGACCCCGGACGCGAGCTGCACGCGTCCTTCCGGCACCGTCTTCGACACGGCTGTCACCATGGCGGGCAAGCGCGTGGGTGCGCTGCCGATCTGCGTGGTCGCGCAGGCCGATGTCGCTCGAGCGATGCCGAATCCGGATGCGGGTGCGCTGGTAGGGCCCTCTCGCACCACTGACCGTTCAGGCTGCTCGCACAGTGTGTGCTGGGGCGAGGAAGGGGTACCCGTCCGTCATGACATCGATCGGCTACTTCCTTTCCTGCGAGCAGTACGGCCCGCGTGAACTCGTGGCCCAGGCGCGCGCCGCCGAGCGTGCGGGATTCGAGCGGTTGTGGATTTCGGATCACTTTCACCCGTGGCACGACCAGCAGGGCCAGAGTCCGTTCGTGTGGTCGGTGATCGGCGCCTTGTCGGAAACGGTGTCACTGCCGGTGACGACCGCCGTGACGTGTCCGACCGTGCGAATCCATCCAGCGGTGATCGCGCAGGCCGCAGCGACCGCCGCAGTTCAGCTGGACGGCGGCTTCGTGCTCGGCGTCGGGTCCGGGGAGGCCCTGAACGAACACATCCTCGGCGACCCGTGGCCGTCGGCGGGAGAGCGGCTGGCGATGCTCGAAGAGGCGGTCGAGGTCATCAGGCTGTTGCACTCGGCGGGCGCGCGCGGTGAGCAGGTGAGTTATCAGGGGACCTATTACCAGGTGCAGGAGGCGAGGATCTACACGGTGCCGGACGAGCCAGTGCCCATCTACGTGTCCGGGTTCGGGCCACAGGCCACGCAGCTCGCTGGGCGGATCGGGGACGGCTATTGCACGGTGCTCCCGGATGCGGACCTGATCCGCACCTTCCGAGAGGCCGGCGGTCGCGACAAGCCGGTGCAGGCGGGCATGAAGGTCGCGTGGGGTCCGGACGCCGACGTGGCGCTGGACGAAGCGCATCGCCTGTGGGCCAACGACGCCCTGCCCGGCCAGCTGGGCCAGGTTTTGCCGCGGCCACAGGACTTCGAGGCTGCCACGAAGCTGGTGCCGCGCGGCGACGTCCGTGAAGCGATCGTGTGTGGGGACGATCCGAAGGCGCACCTCGATCGGGTACGCCAGTATGTCGAGGCCGGGGCGGACGAGATCTACGTCCAGCAGATCGGTCCCGATCACGACGGGTTCTTCCGGGGCTGGGAGGAGCACGTGCTGCCGGAGTTCCGTTGACCTGGCGAGCGGTAAGGCACTCGGCGCCAAGGTCGACGTCGTCCTTCGCCGTCCCGCGTCCAGGGGACAGCCGCAGCGCGGACACGTTCCGCCCGGTGTGGAGCCGGAGCCGTGTGCACGGGAGACGGCCTGTGGCGGCCAATGTGCCATCCCTGGCCGTGGATGCGGCGATTCCGGGGATGACTGTGACAGCGTATTTCTTTCGGGTGCCGCGAAGGCTGTCAGCTGCCCGAGGGGGCTTTGCTCAGGTCGACGACGCAGAAGCGGTTGCCGTCCGGGTCGGCGAGGACGACGAGTCCGCTTCGGATGGATAGTTGTTCCAGTCGACCTGGTATGCGCCCAGCTCGACCAGCCGCGCGATCTCGGCCATCTGCTCCTCTGAGGTGTCGACCAGGAGGTCGAGATGCAGCCGAGGGTATTCTTCCACGGGCGATTCGCTGTACATGAGGCCGAGCGCATGGACGGAGCCGTCTGCGTGGTCGAGGGTGCGCCAGCGAGTAGTCGCCCATTCTTGGGTCTCCGTAAGGTTCAGGGCCGCCGTCCAGAACGTGACCGCGCGCGGCAGGTCGGAAACACCGATAACCGGAAAACCCAGCCTGAGCATGAATTCGAGGCTAAGCGGCAGAACCCTTCCGCCGCACGCCCTCGGAGAGCTCCGCTCGCCTTGCGCTCCGCGCGCCCGCGGGTGCCTGATAGACACCAGGTGTGCTCGATCTGCGCGGAGGCCGACGCGCGGCACTAGAGTCGTCAAGGACGCGCCCGATGCGCGACGAGTGCGGGTGAATCCCGCGGGATCCCTACTCTGCTGCTCCCCGCTTCTCCAGCGTAGGATCATCCGCCCTACCGTAAAATTGCCCGGGCGGCTGGATGTGGCGACCACCGGGGGTCGGCGATGTCCCTCCCGAGAAAACTTGTGGCCGCGAGACGTCATTCTTGCGGTGAGCGGTGGTCTCGTCGCGGCCTCAAAGTCCTTTGTGGATCTCCCGGTAGCGTATCGGGCCGTTGTCGGCCGTCCCGGCGTGATGTTGGCCCCGCACCCGGCCGAGTGTCGTTGAAGGTCGGGTCCCCGGTGACCGGGAACGCTCGTGCCGGGTCGGCCGGCCACTGCGGATCCAGGGTCACCCACATAGTCGGCTCGCCGTCCGCGGTGATCAGCTCGTAGCGCACCCCACAGGTCGTCGCCGGCGCCCCGGAGATCAGATGCTGCTGGCTCAGGGCAAGCCGTCGAAGATGAAGGCGACAACCAACCCAAAGCACCTGGGCTCGACGAAGCAGTTTTGCTCGACGCGTTGCCGAAGCTTGCGCTGAACCGGGCCGCCGCCGGATCTGCTGCGGACATTCTTCGAGGCACTCCGGCTCGAAGTACGATTGCAGCCCTCTACGTCGGGTTGACCCGGGGCCGGCAGGGCACCACCGCCCACGTCACCACTGTGGCCGTGCCGAAGGACGCGCCCGAAGGCGTGGCCCTGGAGGCGTTGCGCCGCACGCCCGCCGCGGTGCTCGCCGGGACGTTCGAGTGCGCCGATCGCAGGTGCCGCGTGGCCGGGCAGCGGCGAGCGCCGCGACCACCGTCAGCTCAACCAGCGCACCAAGGGCGAGGTGCGGCCGGTGCCACGCCCTCCGCCGCTGACCGCGATGCTGCACCGCCACGCCGAGCAGTACGGCGTCGCAGAGGACGGTCGGCTGTTCCGGGGCCTCGAGGGTGGAGACGTCGCGGAGTCGACGCTGGCGCGGGTCTGGGGACAAGGCCTGCAAACGGCGCTGTCCGAGGAGAAGTATCGATCGCCGCTGGCGCGCCGGCCGTACGACCTGCGGCACGCGTGTGTGTCGACATGGCTGGCGGCCGGCGCACGGTCCGCGCAGGTGGCTGCCTGGGCAGGGCACTCAGTTGCTGTGCTGCACGAGGTGTACGCCAAGGCGCCCGCAGGGCTGGAAGAGGTATCGCTGGCGAAGATCGCCACAATTTTTAGCCTGGTCGAGGACGAGTAGGCGCCGGCCCTTTCCACCGCGACGAAAGTGGACCGCGAAGAGACCACGCGTGTAGTCATACTTTGCCGGTCGGCTCAAGGCGCTGCCGGACGACACAAGATCGGCCCCTGGCCGGGTTGCGCCTGGTCAGGCTAGTTACTGCGTCATCGCCAGTCATCCCGAGGTTGTCCAGCACCCCTTCGGTGTCGCGGTTGGCGGATCAGGTCAGCGCGCACCGCAGGACGATCTCGCCGTCGTCGATCTCGCCGGTCGGCTGGAAGCCGAAGCCCCGGTAGAACGGCCACGGTTCGCCCTTTCCCGGTTGGTAACTGGTGAACAGTTCGGTGCCGCCGTCCGCCCTGACCAGTTTGATGACCTTGGCAAGCGTGGCGCGCCCATAGCCGCGGCGCTGGAACTCCGCTCCGACAAGCAGCCGCCACAGGACGTATGAGCCGAGCACGCCGCGCGTACCTGGCGGCACCGCCCAGTTCAGCATGACGAAACCGACAGGCACGTCGTCCGCGTACACAGCGCGATACCAGGGCGACAACTGTGGTTTCTTGCGCGCTTCCTTCAGCGATTTCTTCACCGATGCGACGAACTTCTTCTGGTCCGGCCGGACACGCACGGCGCATACCGCGTCGCGGTTGTCGTCGGTGATCTCACGCAGTTCGACGTGTCCGGTCACCTGGCCATTATCGGCCCGGGGCCCGCCAGTCGTGCCATCCGGCGGTCCCCATGTGTAGAGAGGTGAATGTAGGTCGGGGTCGTTGGTCTTCGCGCCGGCGCGGCGATACCGACGAGCGCGGGGACGGTGAGGTAGCCCCAAGAGCGCCGCCAGCGGGTTCCGGCAACGACCGCGGACCGCGCTTCCTGGGCCTACCGGCCGAGGAAGATGTAGACCGCTAATAGACCGCGCGTAGCCGTACTTTGCCGGTCGCCGTCGCGCGCCACCGGTTGACACAAGATCGGCGCCTGACCGGGTTTCGCCTGGTCAGGGGGCCAGTTTGTGCTGGTCGGAATATGTGCCCCCGGCCGGGTTCGGACGACATCTACATCAGTGGAAATGGCCTCTGAGCTGCGGTTTTCTTCGGTTATGGGCATCTTGAGCTGCCGCCGTCCTCGCCGAGGTGAGGCGGCGTGACCGCCGGGACGATGCAGAAGGAAGCGATCGACCACGCGATCGGAGCAGCGCGGTCAGCAGGCCGACCGTGGCCGCTGTGGATCCAATGCGGGGCCACGGGACTGGTGGCGCTGGGCGCCGCGTACGCGTCCTACCAGCATGGCCGCGCGTTCGCCCTGCGCTTCGGTGCAGATGCGACCACTGCGTCGATTTGGCCGCTGATCGTGGATGGCCTCCTGACTCTGGCGACCATTGAGCTGTGGCGGGGCGAGGAAAGCGGCAAATCGCCCAACGGCCGCCGGCTAGCTTGGACGGCCTTCCTGTTCGGGATCTCGCTGTCGCTGTGCGCGAACGTGGGCTCGGCGCCGATCCTGAGCGTCTTCGGGGTCACGGTGGCGGCTTGCCCGCCGCTTGCCCTTTTGCTTGCTGTGGAGCTGCTCAACCGCGCGCTGAAGCGCCACCAGATCAGCCACCACCGCGAGGTGGTGCACATCCCGGCCTCGGACTTGAGTTCATCGAGCGGCGACGGTGGCCGGGTTGATGACGACGACATGCCCGAAACCCCCGAGGTCCCGACAGCGGAAGAACGCATGTGGCGGTACTACTCGGAGCAGATCGGCGTCGGCCGTGAGCCTTCGGGTGCTGAGCTTGACCGGATTGCGGGAACCCACAACTACGGGCGCCGGGTGCTGCGTCGTTGGAAGGATTCCGGTCGTGCTTCTTTGGCCGCCCCTTCACCTTTACTCCCGGTCGACAGTAATGCGTTCGTCGTCGAACCCGCTGGTTAAGAGATCGCGTTTCGACGTGTCGGGTGGTGTCGAGTGATGCCGGACAATACCTTTTCGGCTGGTCACCGGCCATCACTTATGTCGGAGCGTACCGCGTTCTGTCGTCGTGTGCGCGACGTCTCGGGCTCTTCTCGGGCACGTGGTGCCGGATTCTGTCGAGGTATCCGTGCAGGTCAATCGCGGAGGTCGCGGGTCCGGGTGGGGGTTGCCGGGGAGGTCGGGTGCTGTGTTGAGGCCTGGTGAGGGCCGCGATCCGGTGCTGTCAGCGGTCACGCTGATCGTGGGGATCATCGTGGTGCTGACCTTCCTGTTCGGTTTCGGGAACGTGCTCACGTTGGCACTCCGGCTGGGAGTGCCAGCCTGGGTCGCACCGCTGGTGGCGCCTGCAGTGGAGCTGTCGGTCGTCGGGCTGCTGCTCGCCATTCGGTCTCTGTCGCTGCGGGGCGCACATGTTGAGGTGATCCGGCCGGCGCGCGGCTGTTGTTGGCCTCGAGTGTGGTGGAGGCCGTTGCGTTCGCCCAGTAGCCATCGGATCCAGGCTGTTAGGTGGCGAGTTTCGCTCACAGCCGGTAGCGCACGGCAGTCTCGGTCATGCTCGGCGTGGGTTCGCGGAGTGCCGTGGTCCTTCCGTGGTCCGTGCCGTCCCCGATGACTGTGTGCCGTTCATGCGGACGCCGCCGCCCGCGCTGGGATTACCCGGTGATCCGACACGAAAACCCGTCGGTGTGATCGAGCCTCGGCGCCGCTGAAACTCTTGGTGTGGGCGTGCCGCGACGGGGGTTGGCCGTCCGGGTGAAACTGGCTGTGCTGGACATCGGGTCGAATTCGGCCCAGTTGCAGGTGGTGGACGTATCTCCCGGGGCGCCGCCGCTGCCGGCGTTTGCGGTGAAGGAACCGACCCTGCTCGCCGAAGAACTGCAGCACGACGGCGCGCTGAGTGAGACCGGGATCGAACGCGCGACGATCGCCGTGAGCCGCGCCGTGGACCAGGCGGTGCGGCTCGGCGTCGACCACCTCTACCCGTTCGTCACGGCGGCGGTGCGAAATACGTCAGCCGCGCTTCCTCCTCACCGGAGAGGAACTGGGCCGGATCCCGGATGCCGCCTCGACCCGGTCGCCGTGCGCCGCTGGTATGGCTGGTCGGCCGGGCGGCTGTTGCTGATCGACATCGGCGGCGGATTGATGGAGCTGGTGCTCGGCCGGGACGTGGAACCCGAGCTGGCGATCTCGCTTCCGTTGGGCGCGGGCAGGCTCACGCGGGAATTCCTCACCGCCGATCCGCCGACGAGCAAACAGGTGAAGCGCCTGCGTCGGCACGTCCGGGGCACGCTGTCCGAAGTCCTCGATCGGTTGCGGTGGGAAGGCCCGCCGCGCCGGGTTGTCGCCACGTCCAAGACGTTCAAGCAGATGGCCCGGCTGTCCGGCGCCGTGTCGCAGCGCAAGGGGCCGTTCGTGATCCGAGAGCTCACGGTCGCGGCCCTACGCGACCGCATCCCGCAACTTACCGAGGCGACGGCGGCCGATCGCGCTCACTTCCGCGGCATTTCGCGCTCGCGCGCTCGGCAGGTGGTCGCCGGTGCCCTCGGTGCCGAGGGGACCTTGTCCGCGCTGGACGTGACGCGCGTCGAGGTCTGCCCGTGGGCGCTGCGGGAGGGAAACATGCTTCGGCACCTGGAGCGTGTCGCGGAAATGCCGACGCTGCCGCTTCTGCCGCTGATCCGGCACCCGGACGCCACGGTCCGCCCTCTGCACACCGCCGAGGAACGGCAGGCGCCCTCCTGAACGGTCTGACCCGGTTCGGTGCGCGGGGCGCGGGGTAACCGGTCCGGACGAACCGATCCGCACGGGAGGACTGATGACCGAAGAGCGACTGCGTCCGCCGCAGCAGCAAGAGCCACCTGGGCTGACCGAGGACATGGACCCCCGGCCTCGAGACACGATGGCGGACTACGAGGGACGCGGGTTGTTGACGGGGCTCAAGGCGCTGATCACCGGTGGGGATTCCGGCATCGGGCGCGCGGTCGCGATCGCGTTTGCCAAGGAGGGTGCCGACGTCGCGATCGCCTACCTGAGCGAGCACGCTGACGCCGAGTACACCGCCGAGCGAGTACGGGCCGAAGGCCGTGAGTGCCTGCTGCTCCCGGGAGACCTGGCTCGCGCCCGGCAGTGCCGGGACGTCGTCGACCAGACCGTGAGTCACATGCATGGTCTCGACATCCTGGTGAACAACGCCGCCACCCAATGGCCGGTGGACAAGCCCGAGGACCTCGGTGACGAGCAGTGGCTGCACACGTTCGACGTGAACATGCACAGCTATTTCCGGGTCACCTCGGCGGCGTTGCCGCACCTGCGTGAAGGTTCGGTGATCATCAACACCGGCTCGGTCAACGGCTTGCGCGGCAACAAATCGCTCATCGACTATTCCGCGACCAAGGGCGCAATCCACGCGTGGACGATGGCGATGGCCCAGGCCCTGGCCGGCCGGGGCATCCGGATCAACTGTGTGGCACCGGGCCCGGTGTGGACGCCGCTCATCCCGTCCACGTTCCCGCCTGAGAAGGTGGAGAAGTTCGGGCTGCAGGTGCCGTTCGAACGTGCGGCGCACCCCGACGACCTCGCGCCGTCCTACGTGTTCCTGGCGTCGAACCGGCTTTCGTCCTACTACAGCGGCGAAGTCATCGCAGCGCTCGGCGGCGAGACGACACCCGGCTGACCGAGCCCGGCGACCACAATGGCGGGCGCCCGATAAGCGGTTGCGGAGCACGAGTCAGCCTGAGGTCGCCGGCGCTTACCGGCCGGTGAGGCGGCGGTTGAGCCAGGCGACGTACGGCGAACGGTGCGAACCTCGTCGAGGCCCTCGTCCTCCGGCTGACGCGGGCCGTGCTCACCCTTCACCCCGGCCGAGGCAGCCTGAACGACGGAGAACGACGCACTATACGGGCGGGCCACTGTGATCGCGGTGCCGCCGGTGGCCGTCGACGATGATCAGCGGATCGTCGGCGTCGGTGCCGTGATCGGGTGCCCGGTCACCGACTCGTTCCCACGCCTCGGCACGGGCTGCGGCGCGCGCAGCCCGGATAGCCGTTACCGCCCTGCTCGCGTCGCCGGCCGCTGTGGTGATCAGCCGGGACACGGTCGGGTTCGACGCGACAGGCCCGAACACGCCCGGTTCGGCCCGCGCCAGGCCGATGTCGGCCAGGCAGTCACCGCCCAGGGCGAGGGCGGTCGCCAGATCCAGCACGATCTTGCCCGGATCGTGTTTGCAATGCCAGGGGTTTTCGCCACGACGACAATGCTGCCGACAACGCCGCGGCCAGCTCGACCGCTTCGGCCGTGCGCGGCAAGAGCACCCCACCAGCCCGCGACACGACACCCGGACCCGACCCACCTACCGCCAGCCGCGGATAGGGCGAACTACACACTTACCGACCTGAATGGCGCTCCTGAACCTGCAACCGATACAGCCCTCGACAAACCGTATCATCGCAGCTCAGCACACCATTCTCCGCCATGGCACGCCGCCGAACCTCACTCCCGCGAAAGCCCCGGGCTAAGTAGTGTTATCAGCGCATCGCCCGCGTGCGGGTTGCGTGGGAAGACGCGATGCGTGAGCGCTAACGTAAGGCGAAGAAGAACGTGTGCTTGCCCCACGGCGTCGGGTATGAGTTTGTGGGCGTCGGCCGGCAGGCCATGAGACATCGGGTGTGCCGTTGAGGGGTGAGCTGGTCGGAGGCGGATGCGTCGCGGCCGAGCAGTTGAAGGCGGCGCGGTGAAAGCGAGGTCGCCGACGCGGCGGATCGGCCGCACGGGTGCTCGTGAGTAATCCATGGGCCGCTCCTGTTGCGGCTCAGGCGGTCCGGGGCTGCAACGGGAGCGGGGCGGACGCACAGGGGCGAGTTCTTCATCGTAGGGCCGGGCGATCAGGCCCATGATCGCTGCCCGATGCCATCGAGGTAGCCGCCCGGCAGGCGGTGGCGTTTGAGCGTAGGCATAGGTGGTCGGGGCGGGTTCGCAAGTCGATCACTCGCCACCTTCGCAGGCCCTGGAGCTGCCCTGAATGCTGCAGACGGAGGGCATCGGCGGTTTCCTGCTCACGGACGCCACGAGTGCACCCGTGGCCATCCGCATGGGGTGCCACGTCTTTTCAATCGAACGTTCCTGAACCGCCTGAGGCGCTGCGGACCGCCTGGCGGTGCGCACTCCGGGCGACTCGGACACTCTCCTTGGTTTGGACGGGCACTGTCGCGGTATCCGGGCCGAGGCCGGCACACACCGGCCGGCGAACCGTCGACGTCCGCGGAGGAAACCATGAGCACACCCGAAATCGATCCGGTCACTGCGGAAAGCATGGAAGAAGACGCAGACTTCGGTCAGGAACACACTGAACCGACGTTCCGCGACCAATCTCCGGCGCCATCCGGCAGGAGGACCGAAGAGCAGGGCGGCGGCGATCACGGCGGCATGGAGCCGCGGTAAGGCCAAGCTTGCCGACTGGACGCAAACGTGATGCCGCCCGGGCGGTAGGGGAGGGCTCCGACAGGCCCTGTCGGCTTGCACGCATCCGCGTACGTCGGGTCTGGTACGCGAACCAGTACGGGAGGTGAAGCGATGTTGACCCGCCGCGAGGGCACCGAGGCGCGACGTGGCGGCCTGGACTTGGTGCTGTCCCTGACCACGGACCAGATCGCTGCGCTGGGAACCGACGCAGCGAAACTGGCAGAGGCGCTGGACACGGTCCTGGTGGGACTAGCGGTGCTGCGAAAGGGGCGCGACACAGAGACCTCGGGAGACGAGGGCTTTCTCACGGACGGCCCGGGCGATGCCGGACTGGAGTGGGACGAGCGGTTGCTGCGAGACGTGTGCGGACTGCTGGCCCACCTTGACGGCGTGTGTGCCGCCGGCGTCCGGAGACATATACGCAACGGCGGCTCATCCCGTCAGCTGGGGGCGGCCCTGGGCGTGTCCCGGACCACCGCGCAGCGTCGTCGGGACGACCTCGGGGAGCCGGGGCCGGCCGAGTTGTGGGCGACCGGAAGCCGCAGCGAGGTGAGAAACTTCGGCTCGCGGGTGCCGGACACGATGCGCTCGTGGTCGACGCCGTGGCCGGGATACATCCCGGTGGACATCACCCCGTCGGAACTCGTGGGCGCTGGACTGGAACGCAGCGTGCGCGAAGGTTGGGCTGATCGCTTCGCGACGCCGAGCGATGTCCCGGACTGGGCCGGCCGGCAGGCTGCTGCCCTGGTGCCGTACCGGCTCGATGAGCGGCGCCGGCCGCTGAACCCCACCGGCCGTACCGGACGATCTGGGCGGCACCTCGGAAGATGGGGCGAGAACCAGGCCGTGGACCCGATCGTCGTGGCCGGCGCCGGCGGCGCGGAACCACGGGTGTTGCTCATCCTGCGCCAGGACTGCGCGGAATGGGCCATCCCCGGCGGCATGGTCGATCCGGGCGAGACCGCCGCGCGTGCGCTGGTCCGCGAGTTGCGCGAAGAAACCGATGTAGACCTGGCCGGTATGGATCCGAAGATTCTGACGCGGACCTACGTGGACGACTGGCGGAACACCGACCACGCGTGGGCGTCGAGCACCGTGGCGCTCTACCGACTGGAGGAAGTCGTCACGGCCATTGCGGGCGACGACGCCGCGGCGGCCGCGTGGTATCCGTTCGGCAGCCTGGATGGACTCACGACTGCGATCGAGGGCGCCGGGGGGAAGCTGTACGAGGGGCACTGGCCGCTGCTGTCAGCAGCCCTGAAGCACGTGCGCGAGGCCTGACGCTCCGGCTCTGCCCCGCCACGAGCCAACCGCCGCCGCGCAAGGCAACCACGGCGCCGCGCCAACGGATGCGGGCGGGGCGCTAGTGTCCGTGGTCGGTGACGACGACGCGCATGCCGACGTGGCTGATGCTGCTGTCGGCGGGATAGGCGTGCTCGGCGGCGTTGATCGATGTCTCATACACGGCGAGTTCGAGGTCGGAGATCAGTGCGTCCAGTAGCTCGCGGCCGTGAGCGCGGCCGGCGACGGCTTAGGTTAGTACTGCAACGACAGATCGTGATGTGCCGACTGGGCGTGTCGGTTATGGTCCGTTTCGACGGTCGTGTAGTTGATCTTGCGTGTTGGAGATGGTGACGGACTGGTCGGCTGGTTTCGCGGCGTTCACGGGACGGTTCGCGGCACGGTTTGGGCGGGTGGAGCCGCGGCGGCAGATGGTGGCCTACCTGCGTGGACTGCTCGGTGAGACGGAGCGGAAGAACGGGTGGACGCTGGCCGAGGCGGCCGGCGAGGCCGGCCCGGAGGGGATGCAGCGCCTGCTGAACGCCTACGCGTGGGACACCGGCGGGGTGCGCGACGATGTGCGCGCTGCGGTGGTCGAGGTGCTCGGCGACGCCGAGCGGGGTGTGCTCATCGCCGATGAGACTGGCTTCCTGAAGAAGGGCACGAAATCGGCAGGTGTGGCCCGGCAGTATTCCGGTACCGCCGGGCGGATCGAGAATTCGCAGATCGGCGTGTTCTTGGCGTATGCCTCGGATCGGGGACGGGCATTGATCGATCGGGAGCTATATCTACCGAAAGAGTGGATCGCCGATCGGGACCGCTGCGCTGCGGCCGGCATTCCCGATAGCGTCGGATTCGCGACCAAGCCCGAGTTGGCACAACTAATGTTGGAACGCGCGCTCGCCGCGAGCATCCCGTTTGCGTGGTTCACCGCCGACGAAGCGTACGGGCAGGTGGGACGACTGCGGCTCTGGCTGGAAGAACGCGACATCGCGCATGTGCTCGCAGTGCCCAAGTCCCAGATGGTGATTTCCATGGATCTGCGGCAGCGGCGCGTCCACGCCGTCATCGCGGGCGTCGACCCGGCCGCCTGGCAGCGCCTGTCCTGCGGCGACGGCGCCCATGGGCAGCGGATCTACGATTGGGCCGTCGTCGACATCCGCCCCCTGCGCCGGCCAGAAGTCGGCCACTGGCTGCTGGCCCGCCGCTCAGTCAGCGACCCCACCGAGATTGCCTACTACATTTGCTTCGGCCCCGCCGCAACCGACCCCCAAGAACTGGTGCGCGTCGCCGGAAGCCGCTGGGCGATCGAAGAAAGCTTCCAAATCACGAAGAATGAAACAGGGTCGACCACTACCAGGTCCGACGATACGAAGCATGGTATCGGCATATCACCCTCTCCATGGCAGCGGCGGCATTCCTCGTCATCACCCGAGACGCCGCGAAAAAAGGGGATCCACACCCGGCCTGATACCGCTCACGTCCAACGAAATTCGTAGACTACTCAACCGCGTCACCACACCGGTCCGGCACACAGTCCAGCATGCGATGCACTGGTCCCGATGGCGACGAACCAGCCAAGCCCGAGCACGAGCCAGCCACTACCGCCGACACGGCCATCACGATCTGTCGTTGCAGTATTAGAGGGTGTCTCATTTGGGGAGTTTCTTGTGGCAGGTGATGGCGGCGGCGAGGGTGAGGAAGGCGAGGTAGTGGCTGGGTTTGCGTTCGTAGCGGATGGTGAGTCGGCGGTAGTCGAATAGCCAGGCGATGGCCCGTTCGATGACCCAGCGGTGTTTGCCGAGTTTGTTGGTGGATTCGATGCCTTTGCGGGCGATGCGCGGGAGGATCCCGCGCTGGTGGAGCCAGTCGCGCAGGGCGGGGATGTCGTAGGCCTTGTCGGCGTGGAGCTTGGCCGGTTTCCGGCGCCGGAGTCCCCGGCGGGAGCGGATGGCCGGCAGCGCGTTGAGCAGGGGCCTGAGTGCGTGACTGTCGTGGGTGTTGGCCGCGGAGATTCCGACGGTGAGGGGCAGACCGGCCCGGTCGGACAGCACGTGGATCTTCGAGCCGGGTTTGCCGCGATCGACCGGGCTCGGCCCGGTCAGACCGCCCCCTTTTTGGCCCTGACGGATGCCCCGTCCAGGACCGCGCGTGACCAGTCGATCAATCCCCGGCCGCCCAGTTCGTCCAGCACCGCTCGGTGCAACTGCCGCCACAGTCCCGCGTCGGTCCACTCGGTGAACGTTCGGTGCGCCGTGGGCACCGACACTCCGAACGACGGCGGCAGATGCCGCCACGCACAACCGCTGGTCAACACGAACACGACTGCCGTGAACACCGCCCGCGGATCCGTCCGCGCACGCCCACCACCCTGCGGACGCTCCTTCGCCGGCGGGATCAGCGGTTCCACCAGCGCCCACAACTCATCGGGCACCAACCGTTGCGACAACGAGTCGATCACAGCACAAGATCATCGCAGACTCGCCAGAAGATCCAAACGAGACACGCTCTTAGCTCATTGCGCCGGCCTCGTGCGTGCTGGTCTGCTTAGACAGGTGCGATGCAGGGGAGGGTCGTCGGGGTCGCTCTTCGTGCGCCCCGTCCCTGCAAGATCATCCCGGTGTTCAGCCGGAAACCGCTGTTCGGCTACAAGACCATGGTATTCGCCACCATCGGCATCACCTCGTTGTCGGTGGCGGTGCGGGCTCACCACACGTTCGCGACCGGCGCCGTGCTGTTGCCGTTTCTTCTCGTTCATGCCGTTTCTCATTACCGTGCCCACCGGCATCAAGTTCTTCAACCGGATTGGCACCATGTGGAAAGGCACCCTGACGTTCGAGTCGCCCCTGCTGTGGTCGATCGGGTTCCTGGTGACCTTCTTGCTTGGCGGGTTGACAGGCATCATCCTCGCCGCGCCGCCCCTGGATCCAGGTAAACGACCTTCACCGGCTTCCACGCCACGTTCCTGATCCAGCACTCGCTCGGCGACGCCGGCATGCCCCGCCGCTACGCCGACTACCTGCGCAGCGACGGGTTCACGTGGATGCACACGGCCTCGACGATCGGGTCGTTCATCCTGGGCGCTTCGGTGCTGCCGTTCGCCTGGAATGTCGTCAAAAGCTACCGCTACGGCCAAGAGGTCGACGGAGACGACCCTTGGGGTTACGATCACTCGCTCGAGTGGGCGACGACCAGCCCGCCGCCGCGGCACAACTTCACCGAACTGCCGCGCGTCCGTTCCGAGCGGCCCGCGTTCGAGCGGCACTACCCGCACATGCTGGACCGCCTGCGCGACGAAGCACACATGACCCGGGGACATCCCTGGGGCAAAGCCCCACCCTTCGAGGCCGCCGCAGGCGCGACCCAACTGCCTCCGCTGATCGCAAAATTCGGCTCACCTGCTCTCAATCAGCGTCCACGAGGGTCTTCACCTTCGACTTGTTCCTCCGGCGGGTCGACGAGGTGCATCCTGTGCGTCGTCAAGCTTCTGCTCCGCGTCCGGACCGAACCGGAGGCTCGGTCTCCGTGATGTGGTGCTCAGTTCTCCTGATGGGTACGGGCCATGACGTCGACGCCGACCTGTCGTCGGAGGGTTCGACTGTGTTTCGTTGGTGATCGGCTCGAGCCAGAAGGTCGTCGCACTGTGTTAACGCAGCCACGCCCCAGGACTGGCTTCGTAGACCGCGATGCTCGCGACGATGTGGGGACGCGTCGCGTCCTCTCCGCGTTCGCCGCCCCACGGCTTTCTGTAGTTCCTTTTGGTCATTGCTGGCGGCCTTTGACCTTGTGCTTGTTGGTTTCGTTGCAGAGCTGTGCTTCATCGGCATAGTGTCGCGAGGCGAATTCTTGCCGACGGTCCGGGATTGCCGGACTCGTTCCGGTTCTTGTTCACCGTGCGCGCCGCAATCGCCTCGGCTCGCCCGGTGCTGGCGCCCTGGTTTTTTAGGACGCTTTGATGTGCTCATACTGCCGTTCCCGACTACTGCTCCGGCTCTGCTCAGGCGCGATTCCTTCCGTTTGTTGCTACCCGTTCGCAGCGCCGCCAAAACGGCAACGTCTCAAAGGATGCATGAGGTTCACCCCGGGTGGGTACGTTCCTGATGTTCGCGGTTCAGCCGAGCAGCCGCCAGCCTCAGCACCCGGTATCACGCCGGCGGTGCTGCCAGTCCAGCGACGCCAGCGTGCACCCGCGGGGTCGCCGGCCTCGACGGAGGTGACAGCTTCATGAGGGGTTCATTGCCTCATCGCGCGGCGACGTTCACCGTCACCGGTACGCTCGATTCGACCGTGGTCGCCGCGACCGGTGACCTCGACTGTACCGTCGCCGACCACTTGCTCGACCGGTTGCTCGATGAGATCACCCTGCGCCCGCGAGCGTTGATCGTCGACTTGACCCGCGTGGGCTTCTGCTCCGCGCGGGCTTTGCGCGCGCTGCTGGCGGCTTGGGCCGAAGCCCGCGCCGTCGGGATCCCATGCGTGACCGTGGGCGATCAGCAAGCGGTTCGACGGCCCATCACCATGCTCAAGCTGGACCACATCCTCCTTCTGCACGACAACCGCGCCGCCGCCCGGGAATGGCTGACGGCCTCGCATGGCGACGTCGCCGGCGATCGGTAGCCCGTGGGTTCAGAAGCCCGAGGGTGCGTGGCCTTCTGCTTGGGCCGGCCCATTCATCGGTGGCAACCAGGTTCAGCGCCGCGATCCAGAAGGACACCGCCCGGGACAGGTCGGAGACGCCGATGACGGGGAACCGAACCGGAGCATCGGCTAAGTCAGCCGCCGGCCATCTGCGGGAACGGGCCGTCGAGAGGCAGTCGTCCGGCAGGCTCCTGTGGCTGTCAGCGGGCGGACAGGACTTGCTCGGTCGGCGCGTGTAAGGCCGACGTTTCCGCGACCGCTCCAGCTCGCTCAACACGACGTGGTAGCGCTCGGCCGGCTCAGGTTTGCTTTGGTGCCTGTTGCCCTGCTCCGCCGCGCGAGCCGTTTCGCGTTGGTGAGTGGGAAGCGCGTTTGGTATCCGCTCGGATGATGCTGGTCTGCGCGGGAAGATGGGCACGGCGCGGCGGCGGCTGTAGCGCAGGGGACGGTACAGGTTTCCGGTGCGTCGGCCGCAATCCTGTGGAAACGGCACGGGCCCGTGCCCGGATAGCCGCGCGGTCGCGCGCCTGCTATGGCCGGGCTGCCTGCTGCAGCGGTGTCTCGTAAGCTGTTGGTTCCGGGTGCCAGCTCGGTAAGGCCGCGCAGCGCGGAGGGGTACGACGGTGGTTGGGCAGGGTCGGGAGCCGTTGTGGCGAGCGATCGCCTCTGCCGCCGAGGTGTCGGGCCGCCGTGAGGGCTGGGCGCAAACGGTGTGTCTGGCCTGTGTGGAAACGCTGGAGCACGTCGACGCGGCGATTCTGGCCTTGCGGGGTGGCGCCAGGTCCGAGGAGGTGCTAGGTGCCAGCGACCGCTGGGCCGCGGACCTGGCTGAGCGGCAGTACACCGTCGGCGAAGGCCCGGGTGTGGAGGCGTTTAGCACCGGAAGCCCGGTGCTGGTGCCCGATCTCGGCGTTGAGCAGGTGCGTTGGCCGGGATTCGCCCAGGCCGCGCTCGCCGTCGGTGTGGCGGCGATGTTCGCGTTCCCGCTGCAATACGGGGCGATCAGGCTGGGTACCCTCGAGCTTGTCCGCCGTCGCCGCGGCGGTCTGGTCAGCGCCGAAAGGCGGGACGCCGCGCTTACGGCGGACCTGGCCACGGCTGCGCTGCTTCGCCAAACACGCGAGGCGGAGGAGGCTGGTCACGAGTTCGCACCACGTCTGGTCACTTCGTACCAGGATGTCAATGTCGCCACCGGCATGCTCGCCGCACAGCTGCAGATCTCCCTGGACGACGCGTTCGTCCGGCTGCGCGCTCACGCTTTCGGTCAGAACCGGTCGGTCCTTGACGTCGCTCGTGACGTGCTGGAGCGGCGCATCGCCCTGGAAGAGTTGGCCGAATGAACCCCTCACCTGGAGGCAACATGAGCGACCGCCTGGTTGACGGGGCACCCGGCATGGCCTCGTCTGATGTGGCCGGCGCGCTGGTCTCGATCACGGGGCGCTTGGTCGGCAGCCCGGACAACGCCGCTGTGCTTCGGCTGGTCGCCGAGGTCGGCACCGAGCTGCTGGGCGCGACCGCGACCGGCGTGCTCCTGGCTGGTGGCCGTGGCGGTCTGGAGGTGGTGGCGGCCTCGGACGAGACGGCCCGGTTCGTGGAGTTGCTGCAGGCCCACATCGATCAGGGGCCATGCGTCGAGTGTGTCGCGAATGTTGACGTGGTGACCTCGTCCGACCTGGCGGCCGAGCGGGATCGGTGGCCCGATTTCGTGCCCGCTGCGCTGGCGGCCGGGTACCGCTCGGTGATCGCGATTCCGCTGCGGCTGGACGGCGTCGCGGTCGGCGGGTTCAACCTGCTCTACGACGTCGTGACGGCACCGCGGAAGTGGCAGCTGGAGCTGGCGCAGGTGGTGTCGGATCTGGCGGTGCTCGCGTTGGTGCAGGAACGCGGCGACCGCCGCGCGGATCGGTTGTTCGAGGCCACGGTCACCGCCCTTAACGACCGGGTCCAGCTCGATCACGCCGTCGGCCTGGTCGCCGGAAACCTCGGGATTGCCCCGGCGGCCGCCCGTGCCCTGGTGATCGGCCACGCCGCCGAGCACGACCTCATCTTGCGTGAGGTCACTCGTGCAGTCACCGACGGCAGCCTTGATCCGGGTGATCTGGTCGGCGGCGACCTCGCCAGCTGACCGGGATCAGGCCCAGCCCCCGTATTCGGGGTCGGCGGTGCCGTCGGCCCAGGCGTTGACGAGAGCCGCGACCCGGGCGGCCTCGGCACCGAGCCTGGCGATGTCGGTGCCCCCGGTAAGATCGTGGCGGGCTTGCGCGGCGTCGCAGCCGTGCCAGCACTGCATGATGCCGACCGCTTCCCCGACCGCGGCACGTCTGGCCAGCGAGCCCAGGAGAAGGCGACCCGCCGCGGCGAGTGAGTCGGCATCAGGGTCTGGGCGGGTCATGTTTCCTACGGTCCTCTCTGCAGCTTGCGAGCACCAGACCGGAGCCACTGATCATGCCGAGCGTGGGCAGGGCAGCGCTACGGGTGTGCTTGTAGCACTGCGCTGACCAGCCGTTCAGCGCAGACGCGCAGCTTGATGTTCTCCCGCTGAGACTGTGCGACCAGCCGCTGGAAGGCCTCGTCGGCGGAGATTCCGCGGGCGCCCATGATGATGCCCTTGGCCTGATCGATCACCGTCCGAGATACCAGCGCGGTATTCAGCTGCGCGGCTTCGTGCCGGGCGGCCAGATAGTGGGCGGTGGACCGCAACGCAGCCTCTACCGCGGTCACGAATAGTTCCAGCAGCGCGCCTTCCACGTCCCGATAGCCGTGGGTGTGGTGACCGTAAAGGTTCAGCGAGCCAGTGTGCGCGGCGTCGACCACCAGCGGCGCGGACAGGTAACTGGCCATTCCGGCCGCTAGCGCACTGCGGGTGAAGTCGGGCCACCGGTCGCCGGCGGTCGCGATGTCGACCCGGAGGATCTTGCCGGTCTCGGCAGCCTCCGGGGACGGGCCTGCGCCGACGCGGTATTGGACGATGCCGAAGGCGAGGCGAGGCAATCGGTGCACGCCGCGGTGGTCGGCGTCCCATTTCGGACCAGCGTGATGCTGGCAAGGTCGGCGCCGGGAATGACCTGTACCAACTGCCGGCACACCAACTGCAGTGAGGTGTCCAGGGCGCCGTCGTCGTCCAGTGCCGCGGGCAACGCCTCCAGGGCGCCTGTGACCTCATCCAACTGCCGGCGAATGGCCCCCGGCTTCGCCCTCGCTTGATACTGCCATGACCGCCCCTCGCCCTCCGAAACCGACCATCGACCTATGGCTGTCACGGTAGGTCGACAGCGCTCGAGGAACCACCACCCATCCACTGGGCGCGGTGCTGGGCAGCGGCCGTCTTCCGTAGGTGTTGATCGAACCGGTGATCAGGGTGGCGTGAGCAGGGGATCCGCCCAGCTCGGTCAGTGCGGCCTCCTCCGCGCCCCGACCTGGCCCAGTGAGGCCAAAACCACCAGGTTCACCCTTGGAGCGCTGCGCTCGCCTTGGAGGCGGGACAAGGGGGACGAGCTACGAAATGGCCGGTGAGACCTGCCGGAGGTCGTTCAGGGCACTGATCGAGGAGCGGAGTCGTCCTCCGTGGCCAGCCTTCGGGGAGTGGTACTGCA
Organism: Amycolatopsis sp. NPDC051373; assembly: GCF_040689465.1. Taxonomy (NCBI): domain Bacteria; kingdom Bacillati; phylum Actinomycetota; class Actinomycetes; order Pseudonocardiales; family Pseudonocardiaceae; genus Amycolatopsis; species Amycolatopsis sp. NPDC051373. The sequence goes on from NZ_JBFBAE010000020.1 coordinate 177,025, forward strand.
CCGACACGACGTTGAAAAGGCCGCTGTCACCCACCCAACCCGAATCGCCGTCGGTGGTGGCGTTCAAGCGTGCTGTCACCGGTCGAGCTGGTGGTACGGCTACGCGGGCAACCAGCGCTAGGTGGGCCGACAGCCAGACCAAACAGGGCGCACAGTCGGGCTCGGGCCTGATGATGCCGTCGACGACGTACCTCATGGCCCAGCTGTGGCGTAATCGAGCTCGGCGCCGTATCCCTGACCACCCCGTCCCCGGACTACCGCGCGCGCGTCACGCTCGGTCAACATTGGGTGCGGGTCGACCTGCCCCGGTACCGGGATGACGGTGCTCGGCCGCGACGAGGCGTCGGTCGTCGTCTCGTAGCTCGGCTCGGAGGTCAGCCGACGGTGTGGGGCCGCGGCGCTCTCCTGCTGCTGGAATCGGGACTCGACCAGCTCGCCCTGCCTGCGTCGGGCGAGCACGGCCAGCGTCAGGCCGTGCGCGACCGCCAGAAGCAGAAGGAAGACACCCAAGCGGCCGACCAGCGCCTCGCTCGAACCGGGCCATGCGGTGCCCACCACCGAAAGCAGGGCTAGGACACCGATCGCGACGAGGTGGAAGACCGTCACCACCATCCACGCCATCGACCCTGTCGCTTCGCCACCGTTCGCCCGCCCCGCAGGTAGCGGCGGCCCCCGCGGGGGAGAACCTGGCCGTCGGCCACCACGAAGATCAGTCCGATCATCAGGAACCCCATGAGGTCGTTGTCGGACATCTTCTCCTCCTCCTTTCCGACGGGGTACCCGCGAACGCCGGAGCGATGAGCATCTGGCCGTCGTTCACCGGATCGCGAGGTCGCCACGGCCGGCAATCTGCTCGGAATCGACGGCTTCGGCTACGGCTTCACCGGGTGGTTTGGCGGGGTTGGCGTACCGGAGCTCGCCGCGAGCGGTGGTGACGGCGGCACCCCTCTGCTCGAGCAGCGCGATGGCACGGGTGCGCCCGGCACATCGTCAACCTCCCTGGGACGGACGGTGCCGCGCCCAACGGTCTCGGCCACTGCTCCAGTGCTTCGCGCGGTGCGCCGCCGGAGGTGAGGGAGCGCTGCAGGCCCAGGTCAACCGGGCGGTAGCAAAGCACGGCCGAAGCCAGCTCGCCGTCCCGACCGGCGCGGCCGATCTCCTGGTAGTAAGTATCGAGGGAATCCGGCACAGCGGTGTGGAGCACGAACCGCACGTCGGGTTTGTCGATGCCCATGCCGAACGCGGACGTGGCGACCACACGTCGTTTGGCGCGCTCGCTTTCGACGGGCTCGACGGCCAAGTGAAGGCTTGGCCGGTCGAACCCGGCGACGACCTCGATCGGGTCTCGGCGTCCGAGCAGGTCGATGATGTCGCGACGCACCGGGGGCGCGTCCGTCGCGGTGAGGCCGAGGACCGGTGGCCGTCCGGGCCGTTCGATGGCCAGCAGCAGGAGGTAGCTGGACCGGAACCCGTGCCCCGACGACGAACGCAGTGCGCTTCGTCCACAGTGAACAATTGTGGGCCGCAGCCGGGCCGCGTCTTCCACCATATCGTCGTCCGTAAGCTGCTCGGGGGAGAGGGACAGGTAGCGAGCCTCGCCGGCGCGGAGTTTGTCCCAGGCCTGCCTGCGTTCGGGGGCTCACTGAAGCGAGTTGAGGGCGGCGGCGTCGGGTGCCCCGCTGGCCTGCGGCCTGTGGTCTGGTCGCGTTGCAACGCCAGCAGCGGGGAGACCACTACGGCAGCCCGTCCAGCAGGAGCGTGGGCACCTGGTAGATGGCCGACTTGCCGGAGCCGGCGGCCGGCACGGCGAGCACATCACGTCCGGCTCCCACGGTCGACATCGCGCGGTCCTGCTCGGCAGTCAGCGTGTCTCAGCCGAAGCGCTCCGCGGCGAGAGGGTGGAGTCCTTCAGACGGTCCCGTCACAGTGTGAGGGGGGCCGCGTGACCCCGGCGCTGAAAACCTCGGCGCGTCAAGGCGTGAGCGCCGACACCGCGCACAACGCCGCCCAGCCCACCGCGAGGGCGGCGACTTTGGAATGGGCGGACTGTCGGGGCAGGCCGAGCCTGAAGACGACGGCGTCGGCGGTGTCCGACGCGACCCGCGCGGCGAGGCGACGCGCAGCGGCGTGCCTTCTGGAGCGAGCGCCATGGCGAGGCCGATCGGGTGTCACGCGCTCCGATCCCGGCGATGAGCGTGCGGTTCTCGGGCTTGACGTCACCAGATTTGGTGGTGAGGCCACACGGTTCGGCCAGCACACGGGGAAAGACGATGGTGGTCGCGCCGTATGCAGCGGTTGCGGCGCCGAGGACGCGGGTCAGATGGGCGTGGCCACCTCTGGGGATTCGGATCAGGGTACCCAGGTGGAGCCGCGTCACGCACGCGTTTGATCCACGCCGGGGCGGGTCGACGGCGAGGCATGACCGAACCCGAACCCGAACGCGACCCCGGCCCCGACACCACGGTCGACCGCGAGCTCGCCGGTTCGGGTGACCTGAGTCCCGGCGAGCAGCGCGAACTCGCCGAACGCGAAGCCGTCGGCGATCGGGAAGTCAGCCGTGAACGCAACTGACCATCGCTTCGCCCTGCCGGGCCAGAAGGACACCGTGCAGACGCTGGAAGCAGCCCGTGGATTCGACGCGCTGCCCGAAATCGTCGCGAACACCGCCACGGACCCCGACCAGATCCGCGGCTGGCTCACCGACGTTGTGGGAGCCGGGCCGGACGACCTGCGCTGCGAGGCGGACCTGCCGCACGTGCGACTCGAATGGTCGCGGGGGCGCACTGCTCACCATCACCGGGTCGGGCGCAGGCGCGAGCTGGGTTTTCCTGCGCCTGACCTGCCGCGGTGCAGACGATTTGGCAAGCCGTGTGCTGGACAGTCTGGCCAACCGGGTGGACGAGAACTTCACGACCGGCTGAGGCGAAACCGCTTGCTACGGTGCCTCCGAGGATGCGGCCTGACCAGCCCGGACCGGAGGCCGCCCAGGCGCACCTTCGGACGTCAGAAGTCCGGTCGTCCTCCGTGTCAGGTGACAACACGGACGGTGCGCAGGCCCGGGGCGGCGGCGTCGTAGATGAACATGCCCGCTCGGACCCCGCTGTCGAGGTAGTCCACGATCGCGTCGGTGAAGACTTCGCCGGGTGCGATAGCGGGGACGCCAGGCGGGTACGGGCTGATCATCTCCGCGGCGACCCGGCCGACGGCTTTGGCCAGTGGGATGTGCTCGGCCTCGGCGAAGAAGGCGTCGCGGGGCAGCATGCGCATTTCGAGTGCGAGGTCGGCTGCGGCCGGCACGTCCACTGGCGGCCGATGGTCGAAGTCGTACTTTCGCAGTCCGCGCAGGCCCGTCAGCAGTGCTGTGACCGTGTCCTCGTCGTCGGCGTGGGTGATCTGGACAGCGATGCGGCGGTGATCCGACAGGCCGGTGTGCAGGTGCTGCTCGGCGAGCCAGTCGGCGGCCTGGTAACCGCTGATGCCGAGCCCGGCGACGTCGATCACGATCTTGAGTGGGTCGTGCTCGAACGCGAGCGGATGGAATTCGGTGCCCATCGCGTGCAAACCGGGCGTGGCGGCGATCTCCTCACGAACACGGGCGGCCAGCGAGAGCGCTTTGCCCAGCACTTCTTCGCCGTACTCCACCATCTGACGGCGCCACCCGTCGAGCGAGGCGAACAGCAACGCTGACGTGCTCGTGGTGCCCAGCAGGTCTTCGCGGGCCTTGAGCACGTCCGGGGACACCCGGTCGCCCTGCAGGTGGAAGAGGAGGCTTGTTCGAGGCCGCCGCCCATCTTGTGGGTGCTGGTGACGCACAGGTCGGCATCGCCGTCCATCGCCCAGGTCGGCAGGTCGTCGTGGAAGGGGTAGTGAGCTCCCCAGGCCTCGTCGACGATCAGCGGTTTCCCGGCGGCGTGGCATTCGCGGGCGACTCCACGGATGTCGGCGCAGGTGCCGTAGTCGGTGGGGGTGATCAGCAGCATGCCCTTCGCCTCGGGCGCCCCGGCCAACGCGGCGCGAACCTCTTCGGGGCCTGGCGGGTGGGCCAGATGCCGCTCGGCGTCGTAGCGCGGGCGAACCCACACTGGGTGCACTCCGCTGATCACCAGCCCGGCGACCACCGACTTGTGGGCGTTGCGGGACACCAGGAGCCGCTCGCCCGGCCCGGCGACGGCGAGCATCGCGCTCTTCACCGACAGGGAGCTGCCGCAGGTGGAGAAAAAGGTGTGCTCCGCCCCCACCGCGTCGGCCATCAGCTCTTGGGCGTCTGCCAGGACACCACGGGACATCCGGCGGTCGTCCAGACCGTTGAGAGTGAGCAGATCCGAGGCGAACGCGTCGCGGCCGAGCAGTTGCAGCACTCGCGGATCGGCGCCGCGACCCTGTTTGTGACCAGGTGGGGTGAAGGCCAACCCGCCTTCGCGGCGGTATGACTCGATGGCTTCCAGCACTGGCGCTCGCGAGTGGTCCATGATCTCTCCCGTGCTGCGCGAGCGGCCGGCTTTCGCTTACGCGTTGAACACCACAGCGGTGTGCCGGCGCGGACGGCGATTCCTGCGTCGCCGACGGGCTGCGGTTGCTGGAACGGGGACTTTCGCGGCCTGGGGTGCTGAGTCTTCGCGCTGCGCCCTCGCGTGGCTCCACGGGCTGCGATATCGATGTGGAGGTACGCCGCGCCGTGTCCATGCTCAGCGGCCGAGGGCTTCCTGCAGTTCCTTCTTGGTCATCGTGGAGCGGCCTTTGATGTTGCGCTTCTTGGCGTCGTTGTAGAACTGCTCCTTGGTCGGTCCGCCGGGGTCCTGCCGGTTGCCGGACCTTTTCCCACCACGCTTCTGGGGCGAGGTGTCGCGGGTCGAACTCTTGCTGGCGGTGCGAGATTCGCCGGACTGTGCCCGGTTCTTGTTGACCGTCCGTGCGGCGATTTCCTTTGCCCGGCCGGTGCTGGCGCCCTGCTTTTTCTGCGACGACTTGATGTGCTCGTACTGACGTTCGCGCTTGGTGCTGCCACTCTTCTCAGGCACGGCTCCTCCTTGGCTCTGACCGTGATTACCCGCTGGCCGCATCGGCAAACCGGCCAGGTGGGAAGTCGGACGTTGCGACGAAGGTCGGCTTGACGCGTTTCGCATCCGGACTGAGTGGTTAGCCCGGTTCGGGTGCCTGCGGTGAAGAGGCGCGGGTCCCCGGCTCCCGTCGGTCAAGAAGCGGCCGACGGGAGTTCGCGGGCTGCACGGCCGACTGGGCTCTCGGAGGGGTCGTCGGGGCGCTGGGCGGGCACGGCTTCCTCGATCAAGCGGCGGGCCATGTCACGAAGTTTGACGTTGGTGTTTTGTGACAGTGCGCGGAGGATCTCGAATGCCTCATGGGCTCGCCGCTCGCGAGGGCAGTGCCTCTCGTAATTGCTGCAGCTCGCTCTACGCGGCGTGGTAGCGGCTGGACAGGTCGCCCCACTTTCTCCCGCACTGCGTGACCGGCGCCGCCCAACAGCTGGGTTGACGCGGCGAGGAGTACTGCACACGGTCGGCCGGTTCGAACTGCTACATGGTGAGCACTCCTTCGCGACGTCTCGGCGAGCCGCGGCTACTCAAAGTAGCACCCAAAAAATGTAGGGCAGCAGGCCCCGAGATTCAACTGGTCAAGAGCGGTGGCCTACTGGATACGGGCGGGTGCCTGAGGTGGACTGGGGCCTGTGGTCAGCCGGTCTCGTCGGTGACGTGGTGTTCGGCGCCGACGGGTTTCGATTCGGGCGACCCGCGCTGGCGGAGGTAGACGCTGAAGATCGCCATGCAGCCGATGGCGAGGAATTCCGATTGCCAGTTCTGCAGGGTGCGGTTCCAGAAGTCGGCTGAGAGCAGGTATTCGCCCCAGCTGATGGGGTCGCCGAAGTCGCTGAGCTGCTCGGCGTTGTAGGCGCTGACGCCGGCGATCGACTGGGCCAGCCAGGACAGTAGGAAGATCGTGCCCATGACCAGGCCGAGCGAGCGGGAGAACACCGTCGTGCGCCAGCCGCCCGCCCTGGCCCAGCGTGGGGAGCCGACGCGCACGTGGCGGCCGAGCACTTGGTCGCGATCGTTCTCCGGGCCGATCTTGCCCAGCGGCTTCGACTCGGGGGAACCGCGCTGCACGAGCCAGACGGTGGCGAAGACGTAGAGGAAGAATTGCAGGTATTCGGATTGCCAGTTCTCGGCGACGTCGACCGCGAACGAAGAGGAGGTGAGGTAGTCCCCCATCCCGACGGTCTGGGTGCCGTGGGCGAGCTGCTGGTTGTTGAAGTCGACGAGGCCGGACCAGGCTTGTCCGAGCAAGCTGAGCAGGAACAAGGCGCCGAAGGCGAGCGAGAGGCCGTTGTTGCGCAGCAGGGTCCGTAGCCAGCTCATCGGCCCAGCATCCCGAGCACGATGAAGTAGGCCAGTCCGGCGAGGACGAGCACGAGGTAGGCGGCGAACACCGCGCGGGTGCTCATCGCCCGCCGACCGCGCAGTCGTAGACCTGCTCGTTGCGCAGGTGGCATCCGGCGCCGGTGACGCGCCAGCCGTCGGGGAACTCGTGCAGGAACAAGGTGTCGGCAGCGGAGCGCGCTTGTGCCTCGTCGCCCCAGACGGACGCGGAGACGACGGGCGCGTGCGGTACCTCGGCAAGCACCGGCTGGCACCCGGCAGGGCCGAGTGCGTCTCGCGCGCGCGGAGCGAGCAGCGCGCACGCCTCGACGGCCGTGCCCGTGGCGGCCGCGGTGACGAACCCCTGAGCAGTGGCCTGAGCCTCCGGGGCATCGGCGGCGCCGCACCCGGCGGCCGCGAGGAGGAACGCCGCTAGCACCGCGCTGACGATGATTTTCTGCACACCACCATGTACCCAGCCCTTCGGTGGTTTACGCCTTGGCCTACGGACGGGGTGCCGCGGTGGCTCGGCAGGCAGACGCTGCGGGCTGTACTCGCCCCTGCGGCGTGATCGTGTCAGTCGCCTCTTCAGCCGAGTTGAGGGGTGTCTCCGGGAAAGCTGATCGGCAGTTCATAGAGGCCGCGTGCGGTGCGACCGCCGTTGAGCCAGCCGTGGAAGTAGATGTGGCCGTCGACGACGTCGGCGCCGCCGGGAGCGTCGACTTTGCCGCCGAGCAGGTCGGTGGAGAGGAACTGGGCGTCGGCCTTCACGAATGGCCCGGACAACGTCGGCGCGGTGGCGTAGCACGTGTGGTAACCGGTGCTCTGGAAGGTGTCGGCGGAGTAGAAGAGCAGGTATCGGGATGGGGTCTTGACCACCGAAGGCGCTTCCACGACACCTTTCTCCGCGCTGAGGTCGGCAATGAGCAGCTCGGTGCGCGCCCCGGTGAGGCCACGGCCGTCCGCGCCGAGTTTCTGCGACCAGATAGCGGCGGGTGGCCCGGTAGGTTTGCCGTTGCTCTTGTACAGCAGGTAGCGGGTTCCGTCGGAGTCGAGGAAGGTCTGCGGGTCGATGTCGCCGCCGTCGCCGGATGCGCAGACGAGGGGCTGGTCGCCGCTCGGTTGGTAGGGCCCCTCGGGTTTGGCCGCGGTCGCGGCGCCGAGGCACATCTGGCCGGTCGCGGCGACCGCGGCGGCGAAGTACAGCACGAACGTGCCGTCCGGCAGCACGGTGACGTCCGGTGCCCAGCCCCCCGTCCGTCTCCGCCCACGCCGGTGCGCTCGCAAGGGCGTCACCGGTCACCCGCCACGGGCCCTCGGGGGCAGGGGCCGTCGCCACGGGAGGATATTGACCGAGCCGGTGCTCGTCGAGAACGCGAAGTAGCCGGTGCCGGTTTTCACCACGTCCGGATCGGGAAAGTCCTGGTTGATCAGCAACCGGGGAGCACTGACGGCATAGGCCGGTGCGCAGGAAAGCCCAACCAGAGCCCAGACGGTGATCACGGTCGCCAGACGAAGAAATATCATGATCGATCCTCGGCTCGGCGCAGCGCGCTGCCGCAACGCTGTTCGCCGATGCCACCTGGTCGGGTGCCCGCGGCCGGTCTCGATGCGGTGAATCCGCGGGTCCTCGGCTTTCAGGGCTATCGTCACCGGGAAACCAACCGCTGAATCCGTTCAGCCGCCGGTTTTTCCGGTGGGGCGGCGGAGGATGCGTTCGACGTGAGTCATCGCTTCGCGTCCCTCGGGGATGTTCTGCATGAGCCAGTTGTGGAACATGCCGGGGTACTCGGCGTAGTCCACGTCGATCCCCGCGTCGAAGGCGCGGGTAGTGAAGCGACGCGCGTCGGGCAACAGAACGTCGCGGGTGCCGATAAAAAGGCTGAAGGGACCCAGCCCGGTGAGGTCGGCGTGCAGCGCGCTGATGCGGGGGTCGTGCGGGTCGGTGCCTTCGGTGTACATGCGGCCGGCTTCGCGAAGGCCAGTGATGCCGAGCATGGGGTCGTGTTCGTCGAGGACGACGGAGATCGGGTCCTCCAAGGTGATGTCGAACCAGGGGGAAACAGCAGCATTCGCGCCGGCTGCGGCCGGGCTTGCTCGCGGAGGTTCTGGGCGATGGCCAGGGCGAGCGCGCCGCCTGCTGAGTCTCCGGAGATCACCAGATGTTCGGCCGGGTGGTGGCCGGCGATGTGGTCGTAGGCGGCGTACACCATGGGCAGGGTCTCGGTGTGGTCGTGCCGGGGCACCAGCGGGTAGATCGGGAGCGTCACGGTGCACCCGAGGCGCGCGACGAGGTCGGCGGCGTAGCGCCAGTGGTGGGTTTCGATCTGTTCGACGTACCCGCCGCCGTGCAGGTGCACCACGTGCAGCTCCGAGGTACCCCCTCGTCGCGGCCGCAGCGTCCAACAGGGAAATCCGCGAGCCTCCCACCGCTCGACCTCGCACGCACGCCGCACCTGCCGCGGCGGGCGGGCCATCGACGGCCGCTGGTGGCGGTGCAGCCGGTGGTGCAGCGTGCGGGCGTTGTCGTAGAACCGTTTCTGCCCGGTGGCGCGCAAGTACGCCATGTACAGCTGTGCCTTCGCATGACCATGTCCCAGAGCTACCCCGCGGCGGTGACGTGTCAATCGTGTTTGCCCCCAACCCGCTCGGGTATCCGAGCACAAAGATCAGGGAGGTGTGACCGTGCCGCAGCGGGACGGGATCAGGGAACCGTGGGGAGCGCGGACGCCGTACGGCCCCGGCCAGTCATGGCCAGTGCGCGTGGACAGCCACCTCGCCGAGGGAGTGGGCCCCGAGGACGTCGAGCGGTGGGCTCGGAGTGCGGCTGTGCTGCACTCCAATGGTGACGGGCTCGACATTGCCGTCGCCGGCGGCCGCATCGTAGGGGTGCGGGGCCGTGCCGACGATCGCGTGAACCGGGGGCGCTTGGACCCCAAGGACCTCTTTGGCTGGCAGGCCAACTCCGCGTCCGACCGGCTGACGAAACCGCTGGTGCGCCGGGGCGGTGAGCTGGTGGAGGCGAGCTGGGACGAGGCGATGGACCTCGTTGTGCGCCGGAGCACGGAACTGCTCGACGAAGGGGGGCCCGGCGCGCTGGGCTTCTACACCAGCGGACAGTTGTTCGCCGAGGAGTACTACACGCTGGGCGCTCTCGCGCGGGGCGGGATCGGCACGAACCACCTCGACGGCAACACGCGGCTGTGCACGGCGACCGCGGCGGCCGCGTTGAAGGAGTCCTTCGGCTGCGACGGCCAGCCCGCGTCCTACACCGACATCGACCACGCCGACGTCATCGCGCTCTTCGGGCACAACATGGCCGAGACCCAGGCGGTACTGTGGGAGCGGGTCCTCGACCGTCTCGCCGGCCCCGAACCACCGCGGCTGCTGTGCGTGGATCCGCGCGAAACCCCAGTCGCTCGCGCGGCAACGCTGCACCTCGCGCCGCTGCCTGGCACGAATGTCGCGTTGATGAACGGCCTGTTGCACGAGATCATCGAGCACGGCTGGGTCGACCGCGGCTACATCGAGCGCAACACAGTCGGCTACAACGACCTCGCGGCGGCCGTCGCGGACTACCCGCCCGAGCGCGCCGCGGAGATCTGCGGGCTCGACGCCGCGCAGATCCGTGAAGCCGCGCATCTGCTCGGCGGGGCGGAGCGGCTGCTGTGCACCGTCCTGCAGGGCTTCTACCAGTCGCACCAGGCCGCTGCGGCCGCCGTGCAGGTGAACAACGTGGTCCTGCTGCGCGGGATGCTCGGCAAGCCGGGTGCCGGTGTGTTGCAGATGAACGGCCAGCCCACCGCCGAGAACACCCGCGAGTGCGGCGCCGACGGCGACCTGACGGGGTTCCGCAACTGGGCCAACGACGAGCACGTGGCCGAGCTCGCGAAGCTGTGGAACGTCGACGTGACCCGGATCCCGCATTACGGGCCGCCGACGCACCTCATGCAGATGCTGCGCTACGCGGAAAACGGCAGTCTGCGGTTCCTCTGCGTGTCGGCGACCAACCCGGCCGTCTCTCTGCCCAACCTGCACAGCATCCGCTCGATCTTGTCGCAGGACCGGCTGTTCCTGGTGGTGCAGGACGCGTTCCGCACCGAGACCGCCGAACTCGCCGACGTCGTGCTGCCCGCGGCGATCTGGGGTGAGAAGACCGGCACGTTCACCAACGCCGACCGCACCGTGCACCTGTCCGAGAAGGCCGTCGACCCACCGGGGCAGGCGCGGGCGGACCTCGACATCTTTCTTGACTACGCCCGGCGGATGGACTTGCGCGACGCCGACGGGGCGCCGTTCCCGCCGTGGTCCGACGCGGAGTCGGCGTTCGAAGCCTGGAAACGCGCCTCGGCCGGGCGGCCGTGCGACTACAGCGGCCTGAGCTACCACAAGCTGCGTAAAGTCAGCGGAATTCAGTGGCCGTGCACCGACGACCACCCCAACGGCACCGAGCGCCTCTACACCGACGGAAAGTTCTTCGCCGACCCCGACTACTGCGAAAGCTATGGCCGTGACCTGATCACCGGCGCTCCCACGGAACCGGTCGAATACCGGGCCATGAACCCCGACGGCAAGGCCATGCTCAAAGCCGCCGGGTACTTCCCGCCGCACGAGACTCCGGACGAGGACCGCCCGTTCTTCCTGATCAACGGCCGCACCATCCACCACTTCCACACCCGCACGAAAACCGGCCGTGCCCCGCAGCTGGACGCCGCGGCCCCGGAGGTGTGGCTCGAAGTGTCCGAATCGGACGCGGCGGCCGCGGGCCTCGCCGCAGGCGACGTCGCCGAGGTCTCGACGCCGCAGGGCCTCGTCCGCGCCCACGTGCGGGTCGGGGGGATCCGCGCGGGCGTGTTGTTCCTGCCGTTCCATTACGGTTATTGGGACGTCGACCACGCCGCCGGCAAGGACGGCGACCGTGCGGCCAACGAGCTGACCTTCACCGACTGGGATCCCGTTTCGAAACAGCCGCTGTTCAAGGTCGCGGCCGCGGCGCTGCGGAAGGTCAGCGACGAGCAGGCCGCGCCGACGATCACGCCTGCGCACACCAGCGTCCACGAAGAACACGTTGCGGGAGTGACGCGATGAAGCTGGGCCTGGCATTGCAAGAACTGCACCGAGCCGAGAAGTCACTCGCGCGTGATCTGCGCAAGACCGCCGACCGCCACGAGGTGGAACACGAAGTGCACCACGTCGCCCGCGACCTCGCCGGCTGGTCGGCCGACCACGTACGAGAACTCGCCCGCCACGGGCGCGGGTACGGCCTTCACCTCGACGAGGACGTCCCCGGCTCCGGGCTACTGGCACCGCAGCGGAGCACACTCGCCGGGCTGAGCGCTGGCCGCCCGGAACCGGGGCTGCTGCTCGCCGACCTGCGCCGGCTGCACCGCAAAGCCGCCGGTGTGTCGCTCGACTGGGAATCGCTCGCCCAGGGCGCGCAGGCCGCGAAAGATCCCGAGCTGCTCGAACTGGCGAGCCGCTGCCACCCGCAGACGCTGCGGCAGATGAAGTGGACCAACGCCATGCTGAAGATCATGTCCCCGCAAATCCTCACCAGCTGAACGGAACAACGATGACCGGATCCGGGAGGCCATCCCCCGGTCGCCCGCGGCAGCGGGACATGCCGACGGTCCTCAGCCTCGACGAGCTGTGCGCGTTGTTCATCTCCGACGGCGGCGACGATCTATACGTCCGCTGGTCGCACGGCCCCACCGTCGACCTCGACCCGGCGCGGGCGCAGCAGAGCCGGGACAGCCTGACCGGCGTGTCGCTGCCGGGCTTGTCGGCCAACTCGCTGCGCAAGGAGTCGTGGTGGGAGGACCGTCCCGTCCGGGTATGGCTCGCGCGGCGGCTCTACGACTACCAGCACCTGCGCGATCTACGTGGTCCCGGCGTGCGCCCGTGGGTGCTGCGCGGAACCGAACTCGCACGCGGTCCGGACAACGAGCCACTCGTGCGTTGCGACGAGCCATTCGCGTGGGTCGCGGACACCGTGCTCCGTGAAGGCCGTGCGCTCATTGACGCACAAGGATCTCGTGAGTGGGGGCCGATGGATCGGCGTCCCTGACCGAAGCTCGGAACCCGGGCGTCGCGCTGCGGTGGCGCAGGAGTTCGGCATGGGCGGGGACCGTCCCTACGCGTCCAGGCTGCGAATGTGGGGAGCGATGTTCGCGACCACAACGTCCGCGCACTCGTCCCGGCACCGGTGCGATCCGGTGTGCGGATGGGGCACCGCATCCGATGGCAGTTCCTGAAGCATCCGCAGGTTGCCGGAGCGAGTTCCCTTATCTCGGATGGCAATCAGCACGTCCTCCAGCGTCGTCGCCGCGCGAGCACACCGCCGACACCGCCGCCCGGCGAGCCACGCCGGCCTTCCGGCGCGCACTCACCGCCGGCCCGCGACAGCAATGCCTCCGGCCCGTTCAGCGCGACCAGCGTCAGCTGTGCCGGCGACACCCACGATCGGCCAGTTGTTCTTCGAGTTGATCTTGCTCGGCTCGTACGCGGCGATGCGGCCGGATTTACTTCCCGACGCCCGGTCCCGAGCAGGCGGTGCTGGCGCGCAGCAGAGCCGTTCCCCAGTTGCCGTTTGCCCGGTCGTACCTGCCGATGGCCGGACGAACGAGCGGGCGGCGTTGACGCCACCTCTCCGCGGTTTTCACTGGGAAGGGCCGACGGGTTCCCCTCGGGGCCTCACGACGATGCACTGGTCTCGATCGGCGGACGGTACGACGTGGAATGGTTGATCGGCCGTGCGGAACCGCGCGTGTTTAGCGGGCTTTCGACCGCCGGCTCGGTCGAGAAGTCGCGGTCAAGGTGTACGAGCGAAACGTCGTCGCGGTCGAGCAGCTGCGTCGGGTGCGCGAGAAGACCGTCCAGGCCAGTATCGACCACCCGCGCGTGGTGGCACTGCTGGACAGCGGTACCGACGACGGCCGGCCGTTCCTGGTGATGCAGCTGGTCGACGGTGAGAATCTCGCCGAGCGCCTGCTCGCCGGGGCGCTGCCGGCCGAGCAGGTGATCGACCTGGCCGTCCAGCTCGTCGAGGCGCTGGCTTACTTCCACGCCGAAGACGTCGGGCACCGAGCTCTCAAACCCGCGAACATCCTGCTCGGGCCCGACGGTCCACTGATCGGCGACTTCGGCATCGCGCATGAGCTCGACGCGACCCGTATCACTGGCACCGGCGTGGTGACGGGTACGGCAGCGTACCTCGCGCCGGAGCAGATTCTCGATGAATCGGCTGGCCCTGTCGATATCTGCACTGGGCCTGATTCTGCTGGGAGTGTCTGACCGCGAAGCTGGAGTACCCCGGCCCGATCGCTGAGTCGGCGATGGCGCGGCTGCACGGCCCCGCGCCTTCCCTTCGGGCTGCCCGCGCAGCTCGCGCACATCCCGGAGCGGATGACCGCCCGCGGACCCGGGCGCCGGCCCACCGCAGAAGAGCCTTGCAGATGCTGCGCGACACGATGACCACCGTGGCCGCCGGCGGAATCCCGGCAACGCCGTTACCTCGGCGTCGACGGGTATCGGCGATGTCGGGGGGTGTCCCTATGACGCTGCTATGTGGCGTCAAGGGGTCGTAGGTGCGGTGTTGTGGTGTTGTTGGAGAGTGCGGAAGAGTTGGCGGGCGATGATTCGCTTGAGGC
>NZ_JBFBAE010000021.1:0-133565 GCF_040689465.1 Amycolatopsis sp. NPDC051373
TGACGTGTTGTCAAGGCGGGAAAACGTGCCTTGACAACACGCCGCCGGCCGCAAAGAGGCTTCGGATCGGGGTGCCGGGGAGGGGCTGGGTGCAGGTTCCGCTGCGTGGGTGGGCGGCGGTGGGGAGGGTGGGCCCGGCCTGGGTGGGGGGTGAGTCGAGCAGGTGGGTGGCGGTGGAGTCGTCAAAGCACCCCAAGGTCGCGTTCGGTGCGTTGAGTGCCGCGACGCCACATTGGGTGCGTTGAGTGCAACGAACGCCGCGTGGGGTGCGGTCAGCGGGGCGTCTCGGGCCGGCGGCGGGCGTAGCCGGCGAGGGTCGCGGCGTCGAAGGGGAGTTCGGCCGCTTCGAGGGCGCCGCAGTGGAGGCCGCCGAGGAGGTAGTGGGCGAGGGCGGCGGCGGTGGCGGGTTCGTCGAGGACGCCGGTCGAGGTTTGGGAGGCGTAGTCGCTGAGGCGCTTCGCGGCGGTGGGGAAGCCTTCGCGGTAGAAGGCGTATGTGGCGGCGAAGCGGGTCGGCAGCTGGTTCGGGTGCAGGTCCCAGCCCTGGTAGAAGCCGTTTTCCAGGGAGCGGCGGATCAGGCGCAGGTGTTCGGCCCAGGCGCCGGGCAGGTCGTCGCCGATCGGCAGGCGGTTGGTGGAGCCGTCGGAGAGGCGTACGCCGGTGCCGGCGGCCGCGACCTGCATGAGGTGCTTCGCGAAGTCGGCGGCCGGGTGGGCCATGCTCTGGTAGGCGGCGCCGATGCCGAGGCCCGCGCTGTAGTCGTAGGTGCCGTAGTGCAGGCCGGAACAACGTCCGGCCGCGGCCTGGATGATCCGCGCGACCGACACCGTGCCGTCGTGGGCGAGGATCGACTGGGCGGTCTCGATCTGCACCTCGAAACGCAGCGTGCCTTCGGCCAGGCCGTAGGCGATCTCGAGCTGTCCGAGTACGTCGGCGGCCACCGAGACCTGCTCGACGGCGGTGACCTTCGGCAGGGTGACCACGAAACCGTCGGGGAGGTCGCCGTTGCTGAGCAAACCGTTCAGGAACAGGTCCAGCGTGCGGATGCCGCGCCGGCGGGTGGCGGCTTCGAAGCTCTTGAAGCGGATGCCCACGAACGGTGTGCCGCCCGTGGTCGCGAGGGTCTGCCCGGCGGTCAGGGCAGCGCCGTCCTCGGCTTCGTCGCCCGGGTTGCCGTAGCCGTCCTCGAAGTCGATCCGCAGATCCTCGATCGGCTCGGTGAGCAGTTTCGTCCGCACGCGCTCGGCGACGTCCGCGTCGAGGCCGAGCACGTCACCGCGCTCGACGAACACCCGCATGGCCTGCTTGCCCCAGTCGGCGACCAGGCGCGTGCGGTACTGGGAAGCCGGCACGTACACGGTGTGCACGGGGCGGCGGCCCCGCGGCTCACCGGGGTACAGCGCCGCGACGCGCGCGTCGGCCTCGGCCAGGCGCGCGTCGGCGGCGGTGTAGACGTCCTCGGTGAGCCTGCCGTCCCGCATTACTGAATGTGCTCGTAGGCCGGCAGCGTGAGGAAGTCCGGGAACTCGTCGGCCAGCGCGACCTGCTCGAACAGCTCGACGGCCGGGGTGAGCACGTCTTCCTTGACCTCGGCCGAGAGCTCGCCGCGAACCTCGGCCAGCACGCCGCGCACCAACTCCGCCGTGACGATGTCGCCGGTGTCGAGCCGGGTGCCGTTCCTGACCCACTGCCAGATCTGCGACCGCGAGATCTCGGCGGTGGCCGCGTCCTCCATGAGGTTGTGGATGGCCGCCGCGCCGTTGCCGCTCAGCCAGGAGGCGATGTAGCGGATGCCGACCTCGACGGCGGCGCGCAGGCCGGCCGCGGTGGCACTACCCGGCGTCGAGGCGACGTCGAGGAGCTGGTCGGCGGTGACGCTGACCTCGTCACGGGTGCGCTCGAGCTGGTTCGGCCGGTCGCCGAGAACCTTGTCGAACTCCTCCTTGCAGAGGGCGACCATGCCGGGGTGCGCGACCCAGGAACCGTCGAAGCCGTCGGCCGCCTCGCGCGCCTTGTCGGCGTGGACCTTCTCGAACGCGCCCTCGTTGACCTTCGGGTCCTTGCTCGGGATGAACGCCGCCATGCCGCCGATCGCGAACGCGCCGCGCTGGTGGCAGGTGGCCACGAGCAGCTCGGTGTAGGCGCGCATGAACGGCGCGGTCATGGTCACCGAGTTGCGGTCCGGCAGCACGAACTTCTCACCGGCGTCGCGGAAGTACTTGATCACGCTGAACAGGTAGTCCCAGCGGCCCGCGTTGAGGCCCGAGGCGTGCTCACGCAGCTCGTAGAGGATCTCCTCCATCTCGAACGCGGCCGGGATCGTCTCGATCAGCACGGTGGCGCGGACGGTGCCGTGTTCGATGCCGAGGGTCTTCTCGGCGTGGGTGAACACGTCGTTCCACAGCCGCGCCTCGAGGTGGCTCTCCATCTTCGGCAGGTAGAAGTACGGGCCCTTGCCGCGCTTGAGCAGCTCGGCGGCGTTGTGGAAGAAGTACAGGCCGAAGTCGACCAGCGCACCGACGCCCTGGCGGCCGCCGAAGGTGAGGTTGCGCTCGTCGAGGTGCCAGCCGCGCGGGCGGACCACGATGGTGGCGTGCTCGACATCGTCCTTGAGCGCGTAGCTCTTGCCGCCGCTCTCCAGCGTGATGGTCTCGCGGATGGCGTCGGACAGGTTGACCTGGCCGGACACGACGTTGGCCCAGTGCGGCGTGTTGGCGTCCTCGAAGTCGGCGAGCCACACCTTGGCGCCTGAGTTGAGGGCGTTGATGGTCATCTTGCGGTCGGTGGGACCGGTGATCTCCACGCGGCGGTCGCGCAGCGCCGGCGGCGCCTCGGCGACCTTCCAGTCGCCCTCGCGGATCTCCTTCGTCTCCGGCAGGAAGTCGAGCCGGCCGGTCGTGCGGGCTTCTTCGCGGCGCTTGCCGCGGGCCGCGAGCAGCTCGTCCCGGCGCGCCGCGAAGGCGTCGTGGAGCCCCGCCAGGAAGGCGAGGGCTTCCGGCGTCAGGATCTCGTCGCCGCGCTCCACCGAGCCGCCGAGGACCTGGACTTCAGACATGCGAAACACCCCGAGTCGTACTTTGGATAACGTCCCTACGGTTTTTACCTGACGGACTATAGTTTCTGCATAGCGGAAGCTCAAACGCTCGGAAGAAGAGGACCTGTGAGGAGGACCACCGGTGGCAGCTGAGAAAGGCGGACGGGACGGCGGCGTCCAGTCCCTGCAGCGCGCATTCGAGCTGCTGGAGCACCTCGCGGACACGGGAGGGGAGGCCAGCCTGTCGGAGCTCGCGACCCTGTCGGGGCTGCCGATGCCGACCATTCACCGGCTGATCCGCACCCTCGTGGACCTCGGGTACGTCCGCCAGAACACCAACCGCCGCTACGCCCTCGGCGCGCGGCTCATCCGCCTCGGCGAGAACGCGAGCATGCAGTTCGGCTCGTGGGCGCGGCCGTTGCTGGTCGAGCTCGTGGAGGAGGTCGGCGAGACGGCCAACCTCGCCGTGCTGGAGCGCGACGAGGTCGTGTACGTGGCCCAGGTGCCCTCGAAGCACTCCATGCGCATGTTCACCGAAGTCGGCCGGCGCCTGCTGCCCCACGGCGCCGGGGTCGGCAAGGCGATGCTCGCGCAGCTGCCTGCCGACGACGTCGCGGCACTTCTGGCGCGCACGGGCATGCCCGCGTACACCGAGCACACCTTCACCGACCCCGGCGCGCTCGCGGCGGAGCTCACGCGCATCGCTTCGCAGGGCTACGCGCTGGACGAGGCCGAGCAGGAGCTCGGGGTCCGGTGCATCGCCGTTGCGGTGCCCGGCATGCCGGTGCCCGCGGCGGTGTCCGTGTCCGGTCCGTCCGGCCGATTGACCGCGGACGCGGTGGCGAGCATCGCGCCGGTGGTGCAGAAGGTGGCGGATCGGCTCTCGCAGCAGTTGCCGGTCACCTGAGCTCGCCGCTCAACCGGCCTCGGGTGGTGCGGGCCGCTGGTCGAACGCGTTCTTGAATGCGTCCGCGGCTTGCTCCGCCGACCCGGTCAAGAGTGTCCTCGACAGCATCGCTCGGACCTGGTTGCGCAGCGCCTCATCGCTGATCGCGTCGGCGAGTTCGCGAGCAGCGTTGAGCCGCCGATCTTCCTGGCTCTCCTCGCGCATCAGGTTGACGACGGCCAGACCGATGCCGAGGAGCAGCAGGGACGCGCCGATCGAGGCGAACACGACGGTTACACCAGCGCGGTCACCTGAGCTCGCCCGCCAGGAGGTCCATCAGCAAGCCGTCGTGGAAGGTGCCGTC
Source organism: Amycolatopsis sp. NPDC051373 (assembly GCF_040689465.1). Lineage (NCBI taxonomy): Bacteria > Bacillati > Actinomycetota > Actinomycetes > Pseudonocardiales > Pseudonocardiaceae > Amycolatopsis > Amycolatopsis sp. NPDC051373. The sequence continues at coordinate 4,285 of NZ_JBFBAE010000021.1, forward strand.
AGGGCCGCGTTCGTACTGGCGCAGCACGCCGACCGGGCGGAAGCCGAGCTGGGTGTAGACGTGCACGGCTTTTTCGTTCGCGGCGGCCGGGTCGATCGTGAGCCGGTGGTGGCCGTGGGCGAACAGGTGGCGCGCGAGCACGCGGATGGCCTCAGGGCCGATGCCGTCGCCGTGGTGGGCCGGGTCGACGGCGATGTCGATGCCGGCGTGGCGGTACTGCGGGTCGAGTTCTTCGCAGCTCTGGATGAGGCCCACCGTTTCACCGGCTACTTCGATGACGTAGCAGACGAAACCGGCTTCCTCGTCGAGCAGGGTTTCGACCTCGGGCTCGGTTTCGCCCCACCATCGGGCGACTTCGGGCGTGGACAGGATTTCCTGGCCGCGCTCGCGGTCGTCGGGGGTGAGCGGACGCAGGCGGACGCGCGGGCCTTCGAGGGACATGGCTGGGTTTCCTCTCGTCTGGGGGTTGTCGGGCGACGAGAGGGTCAGGCGGTCCACGAGGGCGTCAATACACACCGCGAGTTTGCGCCGGCGGGGACCGGTGTGTCACCTCAATTCGTGGTGACGTGGTCATCGACCTTCACGGAGTAGCGGACGTCGCTGCCGTTCACGGTGTTGATGGTCGCCGTCAGGCCGGCCTTGGTGGTGCCGGCGACGAGTTCGCAGCGCATCTGCTGGCCGACCTTCGCATCGATCGGGCCGGGGCACGTGATCGTGTCCGGGCGCTGGCCCACCGACTGCTGCAGCGCGTCGGCGATCCCCTTCTCCAGGTCGGCCTTCGCCACTCGGCGCTGCACCTCCACGTGCGCGGAACACCCGGCCACCAACGCGATGCCACACACCGCGACCACCAAACGACGCACCACAGCCAGCCTCCTCTAGGCCCAGACGGAACGCGGAACCAAATCGAGCAGATCGCACCGCAAATCCAAGGCGGCGACGAGTTTTTCGGGATCACGGTGATCGGTGAGGCGGTCGAGGACCACGAAGTTCGCGCCGAACAAGGTGAACCCGCGGAATTCACGAGGGTCGGTCTTCAGGAAGTGGGTGACCTGCGGGACGAGCACCGCACGGGCGAAGCGGTCGTCGCCGGTGTGCACCTCGTAGCGCTCGTCGAACTCGGGATCTCCCACTTTGAGGTCGCCGCGCTTGATCGAGTCGTTCACGCGGCTCTCGAGCGGCACCGCCGGGCCCACCTGCAGGGCCGGCCCGAGTTTCGGAGTACGCACCCACACGGCCCGCGTGTAGTGGATGGCCACGCCGCGTTGGCGCACCTTGAACCTGGCGCCGAGGAAGGGGCGTCCCCGGTGCATCCCGCTCACGATCTCGTGCGCCTCGAACGCCTCGGGCAGGCGCGCGAACGGATCGCTCGGTGAGAACAGCTCGTCCGCGAAGGAACGCTGCAGATAGTGATCGCCTTCGTTGTAGAAGGCGCAATAGGAGTCGTTGCGCTCCTCGTACTGCCAGCCCCGCCGCGGCGCTTCCTCGCTCAGCCGCTGCAGCACCACGGCTTCGGCGCGCTGCATACCGCGGTTGTTCCACACGACGAACCACGTCACCGCAGCCGCGATCAGAAGCGTGCCGCCGATGACGATCACGAGGATGAGCGCTGTGCTCACCGGGTCGGCTCTCGGTCGTAGACGCTGAAGTCGTCGAACTCGCCCTCGGGCGGCGTTTCCCGAACCGGTGGACGCGGTGGCCGCGTGGTCACCGATTCCGGCCGCGAGGCGCCGAAAAGCTGCTCGTCGGAGTCGAGCACGCGGTCGAGGAATTCGGTACTCCCCAGGCCCCTTCGCACGACTTCGGCCTGCATTCGCGCCGCCGCGGCCTGTGCCTCGCCGATCGCGCGCATGACGTCCGACGACAGCACGGCGGGATCCGTTTCCCGAGCCCGTTCGCTGAAGGTGACCGACGCGATCGCGCCGCCCGGCCCCGCGACCACGGTGACCACGCCGTCGGGCGAGGTGGCGCTGCCCATGGCGTCCTTGAGCTCGTCGGCGACCCGAAGGTAGGCCTCGGCACGCAGCCTGTTGTCGGTCGCGGCCGTGTCGATCGCCTCGATGCGGGCCAGCAGCTGCCGCGCGGTGTCGTTCATGGCGCCTGCTCCGGTTTGACGGTGGTGAGGAATTTCTGGAAGTCGTCGATGACGTGCTCGAACTGGTTTTCCAGCAGCGCGGACAGCACGATGTGCAAGACCGCGCGACGCTCCGCGTTTTGCTGGTCGCGCATGACTATGAACACCTGGAACTGCACGAGGTCCACCTGCTTGCCCTTGAGCCCGACGGTCAGCTTCACCGCCTGCGTGAGACCCGGGTTCTCCGCCGAACCGACCTCGTTGCGCCGGCCGAGCTGCACACCCTGTGCGCCCGCGCTCTGCAGCCGCTCGACTGCCTCGTCTCCGATGGCCGTGAGCGGCGCGTCGTCCTCGCGAAGCTCGCCGGTGATCGTGATGTTCGCCGTGAAGCCCTCGCGCGAACTGCCGGTGTTGAGCGCGACGAACGCGGCGTCCGGCGTGCCGACTTCGTCGGGCGGAACGGATCGCCAGCCGTCCGGCAGCTCGAAGACGATCGGGACGGGGAGGGTGCCTGCCACTGTGTCTGCTCCGAATCTCTGGTGGTCAGAAGCCGAGGAAGTCGCCGACGGCGCCCGCTGCGTTCGCGATGCCGTGCCCGACGTCGGACGCCACGTCGGCGACGTCACCGGCCACGTCCTGCACGGTGTCGACGACCTCACCCGGATCGATGCTGAGGTCGAACCCGACCTTGCCACCGATACCCAGGGCCACGCCGAGCGAAGCGCCGACGTGGAACTTCCCGTCGTCACCCATGCCGAACTGGCCGCTCGCCTCGGCGCCGACACCGGCCCAGGCCTCACCGTGCGCTCCGGCGGTGACACCGGCGACCTCAGCGCTCGCGTTGCCCTCGATGCGGCCGCCCGCGAATCCTTCGACGCTGCCCTGCATCCCGGACCAGCCGAGCGATCCCTGGGCGGACGCCTTGGCCCCGACCTCGGCCGAGGCATCGCCCTTGACCGCAACGTGGTCGCCGTAGTGGACCTCTCCCTGGGCACTGCCCTTGGCCAGGTACGCCTCGGCAGACGCCCCCGCCGTGAGGCCCAGCGGGCCCGCACCGGCGTGGGCCTCCGCTCCGGCGCCGAGGGCCGCGCCCTCGATTTTGCCGCTGCCGCCGAAGGTTCCGTCGCCGAACTTGCCGTCCAGCGAACCGTCGACGAGATCGACGCTCGCCGACGCCGACACCGTGCTTTCGGAGGTGTCGATGCCGAACTTTTCGAGGAGGCCACCGAGTTTGTCGGTGAGCATGCCATCGGACTGCGAACCGAATTCGCGCGAATAGTTCTTGCCGCCCTTGTGGTCCTGCCAACCGCCGGGGTCCTTGTCGACCCAGTCCTGCTTCTCGGGGTCCCACACCTTCTTCGTGTCGCGCTCCTCGGCACCGAACTCGTGGGTCTTGCCAAGATCCTTCTTGTACGTGCCGTCGGACTTCTTCTCGAAGCCCAGCTTCTCCGCCGTGGAACCGCCGGCCTCTTCCAGAGCGGCGCGGGCGGCCCGCAAGATCTGTTCGGCCTGACGGGTCGCGCCCTGACCGGGATCGGCAAAGGCCGGGACCGAGTACCCGCCGGTGAGGGCCTTGTAGGCGTCCGCAATCCACTGCGAGGACGCTGCCCGAGTGGCGGCCTGGCCCTGCGTGTACAGCTCGATCGCCCGCTGGGCTTCGGACTGGCTGCGCGTCAGCGCGTCGCCGTAGTCCGCCAGCGCGTTGGCGCCGGTGCCCAGCACGCCGATGGTGTCGAACCACTTCTTCGGCTCCCGGCCGAAGGTCTCGCGGAACCGGTCGCTCGCTTCGCCGGACCACTGCTTCGCGTCGACGCCGGAGAGGCCGTCGGAGATCGCGGCCATCTTCTCGATGTTGCGGACGAGGTCCTTCAGGTCGCCCGAGATGAAGCGTGGCTCGCCGGGGACGAGTGCCTTCGGGTCGGTCGTCTCCCCCAGTTCGGCGGCCATCAGAAAACCGGTCCTTCGCGGTCCGCCTCGGTTACGGGGTCAGGGCCCTCCACTTCGGACTTCGGACCGGGGAACAGCTCCCGGGAGCGCTCGGGACTCATCACGTCCGGCGGGAGTTCGTCGATCGACCCGCTGATGCGGCCGGTCGCACCGCCGGTCCACGCGGGACCGAGCTTCTCGCCGTCGCCCGGGTTCCCGTCGACCGGCTTTCCGTCGAGGGAGCGGTGCAGGACCTCGCCGAGCGGGCCGAAGATGCCGCCGCCGAAAGAGCCGCCGAACGCCTTCGCCGCGGTCTTGACGATCGCGTCGCTCGCGGTGCCGTCGGCGCCCGCGTAGCGGACCGCCGCCGTGCGCAGGTCCTCGCCGTGGCCGTGGGCCTTGCCGGTGAGTCCTTCGACGACGGACTCGATGTCCGCGATGAAGCTGCCCCAGCCCGCCTGCACACCGGGGTGCCCGTAGTCGCCGCTCGGGCCCTGCCACAGCAGGCCCGCGGCGCCTCCGACGACGTCGCCGATGGTGTCGGCGGCGCGTTCGAGCTCCTCTGTTACGGCGTCGAATCCGCCCGTCATCCCCCGTGAACCCCTCGTCCGGCCTGCAACGACGAGTCCACCGTGACAGAAACCGACGAGGTTTCTGCCCGCTTCGCCGGTTGATCACCTCAACGGGCGAATCCTGTCTCAGCCGAGCAGGGCGTCCACGAACGCGCCGGGCTCGAACGGCGCCAGGTCATCGGGCCCTTCACCCAGGCCGACGAGCTTCACCGGCACTCCGAGCTCCTTCTGGACCTGGAAGACGATGCCGCCCTTGGCCGTGCCGTCGAGCTTGGTGAGGACGATGCCCGTGACGTCGATGACCTCGGAGAACACGCGGGCCTGGGCGAGGCCGTTCTGGCCCGTGGTGGCGTCGAGCACCAGCAGGACCTCGTCGACCTTCGCCTGCTTCTCGACCACCCGCTTGACCTTGCCGAGCTCATCCATGAGGCCGGTCTTCGTGTGCAGGCGGCCCGCGGTGTCGACGAGGACCGCGTCGGCACCTTCGTCGATGCCGCGCTTCACCGCGTCGAACGCTACGGCCGCGGGGTCGGCACCTTCCTTGCCGCGCACGACCGACGCGCCAACGCGCTCGGCCCAGGTCTGGAGCTGGTCGGCGGCCGCGGCGCGGAAGGTGTCGGCCGCGCCGAGCACCACGGTGGATCCCTGCGAGACGAGCACCCGCGCGAGCTTGCCGGTGGTGGTGGTCTTTCCGGTGCCGTTCACACCGGCGACGAGCACGACGGCGGGCTGCTTCTGGCCGTCGACCTCGTGGGGCAGCGCACGCACGGCGCGAATGCCGTCCGTGGACAACGAAGCGGTCAAGACCTCGCGCAGCACTTCGCGCGCTTCGGCGGGCGTGCGCACCGCGCGGCGCGACAGCTCGTCACGCAGGCGGTCGACGATCTGGGTCGTGGTGGCCGCGCCGAGGTCGGCGATGAGCAGCGAGTCCTCGACGTCCTGCCAGGAGTCCTCGTCGAGGTCGCCGGCGCCGAGCAGGCCCAGCAGGCTCTGGCCGAACATCGAGCGTGACTTCGACAGCCGGCCGCGCAGGCGATCCAGGCGGCCGGTCGCGGGGTCGATCTCCTCGATCGGGAGGACCGGCTCGATCGGTTCGACAGTGCCTTCGACCGGTGCGGCCGCGGGGCCTTCCGACTCCGGCTCGGGCAGCCTGACGTCGCGCATCGTGCGCTGGTCGGAGTCGCGCGGCACCGCGGCGTCGTCGCCCACGGCGGGCTGGCCGTCGACCTCCGGGCGGTCCTCGACGGGGTGCTCGGCCGGCACCGGTTCCGCGGCTGGCGCAGCCTCGGCCTCACCCCCGGGCGCGAAGGTGATGCCGCCGGACGCGGTGTACCCGCCGCCCTTCGGCTTCTCCTCGACCTTGCGCGTCTGTTCGAGGCTGATCCGCCGCCGACGTGCGATGAGCAGCCCGGACACCAGCACGGCGACCAAGACGACGACGGCGACGATGACGATCCAGAACCAGGTACTCGACACACCCCCATCCTGTCATCCACTCCGGGACTCCCCCGGACACCCCACCGCGCTGCGCCCTTCAGGCCAAGGGATCACACGCAGAGTTCCGATTCGGCCAAGACTTCACGACGCGGCTTGCGTCACCGCTTCACCCCGGCTAAACCACTCCGGATGAAAACCCACGGCTTCCGCGTCCTCGGCCTCCTTTCGGGGACTTCGGTCGACGGCATCGACGTCGCCGTCGCCGAGCTGCACGCCGAAGAAGGCACCGTGGTCCTCACCCCGCTCGGCGAGCTCGACGTGCCCTTCACGGCGGAAACCCGCGAAGCAGTGCTGGCCGCGCTGCCGCCCAACCCGAGCAGCGCCGAAGCACTCACCGTGCTCGACACCCGCGTCGGCCAGGCCTTCGCCGAAGCCGCCGCGCGGGGCATCGCCGAGCACGGGCCCGTGGACGTGATCGCCTCGCTCGGCCAGACCGTCTACCACTGGGTGGAGAACGGCGTGGCGCTCGGCACGCTGCAGCTGGGCCAGCCCGCGTGGATCGCCGAACGCACCGGCACCCCCGTCGTCGCCGACCTGCGCATCCGCGACATCACCGCGGGCGGCCAAGGCGCACCGCTCGCCAGCACGCTCGACGCGTTGTGGCTGCGTGGCCTCGCCGAGGAGACCGGCAAACCCGTGGCCGCACTGAACCTCGGCGGCATCGCCAACATCACCGTCGTCAGCGGCAGCGACGCTGTGCTCGCCTACGACACCGGCCCCGCCAACGCGTTGCTCGACCTCGCCGCCGCCCGCGTGACCGGCGGCGAGCAGCACGCCGACGTCGACGGGAAGCTCGCGCTCGCCGGCTCCGTCCGCCGCGACCTGCTCGACCGGCTGCTCGCCGACCCGTACTTCGCCGCCGCACCACCGAAGTCCACCGGCAAGGAGCACTTCCACGGCGACTACCTCGACGCCGCCCTCGCCGGCGTGGCGCCGCTCACGCCCGAAGACCTCCTGGCGACGCTCACCGAGCTCACCGCCGCGACCGTCGCCGCCGAATGCCGGCGCCACCACGCGGCGACGCTCGTCGTGTCCGGCGGCGGCATGCGCAACCCCGCCGTGATGGCGGCGCTGGCGGGCAACCTCCCCGGCGTCACCCTGCGCACCAGCGACGACCTCGGCCTGCCCGGCGCGGGCAAAGAGGCGTACCTGACGGCGTTGCTCGGCTGGCTGAGCTGGTGCGGCGTGCCGGCCACGCTGCCGTCGGCGACGGGCGCCCGCGGGCCCCGGCTGCTCGGTGCACTCACGCCCGGAGCGGACCCCCTGAACCTTCCGGCCCCACTGGGGGGCACCGTGAACCGCTTGCGGGTCACGGAAGTTGGCGCACGACGGTAGGAGAAACCCCATGAACCCAGTCGATCTGGTGATCGTCATCGTGTACCTGGCGGCGATGCCGATCATCGGCGTGCTGATCGGACGCAAACAGAAGTCCGCGAACGACTACTTCGTCGGCGAACGCAGCATGCCCTGGTGGGCTGTCACGCTCTCGGTCGTGGCCACCGAGACCTCCACGCTCACCGTGATCTCGACGCCGGGCCTGGTCTTCGGCAGCGAGTTCCTCTTCCTCGAGGTGGCGTTCGGCTACATCCTCGGCCGCGTCGTCGCCGCGTTCGTGCTGCTGCCCCGCTACTTCCGCGGCAACTACGTGAGCGCGTACGAGTTCCTCGGCCGCCGCTTCGGGCGCGGGCTGCAGGGCACGGCGTCGGTCACGTTCGTCGTCACGCGCCTGCTCGCCGAAGGCCTGCGGCTGTTCGCCGGCGCCATCCCGATCAAGGCGATCCTCGACCACTACGGCATCCACACGTCGTACTGGCACATCGTGGTGCTGCTGACCGCGCTCACGCTCATCTACGCGTTCGTCGGTGGCATCAAGTCGGTGATCTGGGTCGACGTGATCCAGTGGTCGCTCTACGTCCTCGGCGCGATCGGCGCGGTCGTGTTCCTCTCGACCAAGCTGCCGGACGGCTGGACGTCGATCGCCGCGAGCCAGGGCCGCTTCCAGCTCACCGACTTCACGTCCAACATCATCACCAGCCCGTACGCGTTCATCGGCGCCGTGGTCGGTGGCGCCTTCCTGTCGATGGCCTCGCACGGCGCGGACCAGCTGATCGTCGGGCGGCTGCTGTCGACCAAGAGCCTGCGCGACGGCCAGCGCGCGCTGATCGGCTCGTCGTTCGTGGTGTTCGTGCAGTTCGGGCTGTTCCTGGTGGTCGGCGCGATGCTGTGGGTCTACACCGGCGGCAAGACGGGCGCGACGGCCACCGCGGTCGCGGCCGGGAAGATGTCCGGCGACGACGTGTTCTCCAACTTCATCGTCAACGACCTGCCCGTGGGCCTGGCGGGCCTGCTCATCGCCGGCATCCTCGCGTCCACGATGGGCGCGCTGGCCTCGGCGCTCAACGCACTGTCCACTTCGACCATCGCCGACCTCTACCAGCGCTTCACGCACCGGTCGGTCGAGGACTCGAAGCTGCTGCGCCACGGTCGCATGTGGACGCTGATCTGGGCGGTCGTGTTCGCGATCTTCGCGTCGCTGTTCACCAACTCGAAGGACCCCGTGATCCAGCAGGGCCTCGGCATCGTCGGCTACACCTACGGCGCCCTGCTGGGCTCGTTCTTCCTCGGCCTGATCGTGAAGAAGGCGCGCCAGTCCGACGCGATCGTCGCGTTCGCGTGCTCGGTGGTGGGCATGGCGTTCCTGATCCTGTTCGTCAAGTTCGACAAGGCGACCACAGCCGTGCACATCCAGTTCGGCGCGGCCACGAAGACGCTCGTGCCACTCGCCACCTACTGGTACACGTTCGTCGGTGTGGTGATCACGATGGTCGTCGGCGGGCTGCTCGCGCTGCGCCACCGCGACGCCGACCCGAACGCCACCGAGGTGGACCTCCCGAAGGAGGAAGTCACCGTCTGATCACCGCTGCGAGATTTTCCCCGATCGGGTGAACCGTCCCGGGGTGGGCGCTCGTGCACCTGACGAGCGCCCGCCACCGGATGGCGGGCCCGGATCAGGCGGGGACGATGAAGCGGATTTCTCTGGCACTGGCGGCGGGTTCGATGATCCTCTTGGGCGGTGCGACGGCGTGTTCGTCGGCCTCCGGGGCCGCGGCGGCCGACCCGGGCGCGGCGAAGGCGGCGGCCGGGGCCCAGGCCGGAGCGCCGGCGCAGTCTCAGGCCGGGACCCAGGACGGCACGCCCGAGGTGATCGCGGCCCCCGCGCAGGTGCAGGTGCCGCCGGGCAACAAGCGCGTGGCCACCTTCCACGGCGAGGGCGTGCAGATCTACGGCTGCACCGACGGCGCGTGGACCCTGATCCAGCCCGCGGCCATCATGTCCGACAACGGCAAGGCCGTGGCCCTGCACAGCAAGGGACCGGTGTGGACGTCCACTGTGGACGGCAGCACGGTCGCCGCCACCGCCGTGCCCGGCAAGGCCGTGCAGCACACCGACGCGATCCCCGAGATCCTGCTCAAGTCCGACCAGGACACCGGCAAGGGCGTGTTCGGCACCGTCACCTACGTGCAGCGGCTGGCCACCAAGGGCGGCCTCGCCCCGAAGGGCGCGTGCACCACGGGCCAGCAGACCTCCACGCCGTACTCGGCCGAGTACGCGTTCTGGGCCGCGAACTGAAAGCAACAACGGAAAAGGGGCTTCCCGGTCACCGCGGGAAGCCCCTTTTCGCACGTCTCGGATCAGCTCGCGGGCACCGGCTCCTCGTCTTCGGCGCGCAGGCGCTGCGAGATCACCTTCGTGATGCCGTCGCCCTGCATGCTCACGCCGTAGAGCGCGTCGGCAATCTCCATGGTCGGCTTCTGGTGGGTGATGATGATCAGCTGCGACGAGTCGCGCAGCTGCTCCAGCAGCCCGATCAGCCGGCGCATGTTGGTGTCGTCGAGCGCCGCCTCGACCTCGTCCATCACGTAGAAGGGTGAGGGGCGGGCGCGGAAGATGGCCACCAGCATGCCCACGGCCACCAGCGACTTCTCACCACCCGAAAGCAGCGACAGTCGCTTCACCTTCTTGCCCGGCGGGCGCGCCTCGACGTCGACGCCGGTGGCGAGCAGGTCGTTGGGCTGGGTGAGCACCATACGACCCTCGCCGCCCGGGAACAGCACGCTGAACACGGTTTCGAACTCACGCGCGACGTCGGCGTAGGCCGAGGCGAAGACTTCCAGGATCTTTTCGTCGACCTGCCGGATCACGGCTTCGAGGTCCTTGCGCGTGTCCTTGAGGTCTTCGAGCTGGGTCGAGAGGAACTTGTAGCGCTCCTCCAGCGCCGCGAACTCCTCCAGCGCCAGCGGGTTGACCTTGCCCAGCAGCGTCAGGTCCTTCTCCGCGCGCTTGGCGCGGCGGGCCTGCGTGTCGCGGTCGTACGGCATGGGCGGCGGCATGGTCACGTCCTCGCCGCGCTCCTTGGCCGCCTCGTACTCGGCCATCTCACCCGCGCTCGGTGGCACCGGCACGTCGGGGCCGTACTCCTGGACCAGGTCGGCGAGGCCGATGCCGAAGTCCTCGGCGATCTTGGCCTCGAGCGTCTCCAGCCGCAGCCGCTGCTCGGCGCGCAGCACCTCGTCGCGGTGCACGGCGTCGGTCAGCTTCTCGAGCTCGCCGGACAGCTCGCGGACCTTGGCGCGCACCGCGGTGAGCGCGGTCTCGCGGGTCTGGCGCTGTGCCTGGGCTTCGTCGCGCTCGGCGGCCGCGCGCTGCACGGAGTGCTCGATGCGTTCCAGCGCGAGCTCACCGGCGTTGACCACGGCGTTGGCGATCGCGGCGCCCCGCTCCCGCGCCTCGCGGGCCTTGGCTGCACGTTCCCGGGCCTGCTGCTCGGCGAGCGCCGCACGCCGCAGCGATTCGGCCCGCCCGGCGATGCTGCGTGCCCGCTCCTCGGCGGTGCGCTGCGCGAGCCGCGCCTCCATCTCTTCCTGGCGGACCACGGCGAGCTGCTCCACGGCCTCATCGCGCTCGGCCGTGTCCGGGTCGTCCTCCACCGGCTGCTCGGCGACGGCGGCGAGGCGCTCCTCCAGCTCGGCCAGCTGCGCCAGCGCCTGCTCGCGGCTCTGCTCCACCTTTGCGCGCTGCCCGGCGAGGCGCTCGACCTCGGCCTGCGCCGATCGCGCGGCCTGCTGCATCCGGTTCAGCCGCTCCGACGACCGCGCCTTGCGGACCTTCGCGTCACCGAGGGCATCCTTGGCCTGGCCCACCTCTTCGCGCCGGGCCTGCTGCTCGGCGCGGGCGCCTTCCAGCTCGGCGGTGTGGCGCTCCAGCGCGCGCTCGGCCGTGCGCAGCCGCTCGCCCGCTTCGTCGACGGCGGCCTGGACCTCGATCACGCTCTCGCGCGCGGCCGAACCGCCGGCAACCCAGCGGGCGCCGAACACGTCGCCTTCGCCCGTGACCGCGCGCACGTCCGGGTGGCTCGCCACCAGCTGGCGCGCCACGTCGAGGTCGTTGACCAGCGCCAGCTTGTCCAGCGCCTGCTCGACGGCCGGGCGCAGCTGCTCGGGCGCGGTCACGACCTCACGGGCCCATCGAGCGCCGTAGGGAAGCATCGGCCACGACGAAGTGTCCACAGTGGACCCGTAGCTGCCCAGCACGATGCCGGCGCGGCCGGAATCGGTGTCCTTCAAGTACTTCAGCGCGGTCAGCGCCTGCTCGCCGCCGGCCACGGCCACGGCGTCGGCGACCGGCCCGAGCGCGGCGGCCAGCGCCACTTCGTGGCCCGGCTCCACCGTGAGCAGCGCGGCGACCGAACCCAGCAGGCCCGGCAGCTCGTGCGACGCGCCCAGCAGCGCGCCGGCGCCGTCCTTGCGCTTGAGGCCCATCGAGAGCGCCTCGACCCGCGCCCGCTCCGACGCGATCTCGCGTTCGGCGGAGCGCTCGGCCTTCACCAGCTCTTCGACGCGCGCCTTGGCGGCGTTGTTGGCCTCGACCGCGCGGTCGTGGCGCTGCATGAGGTCCGCGTCGTCGGACTCCTCGACACCGCCCTCGGCCTTGGCCTCTTCGAGCTCCTCCAGCGCGATCTCGGCGCGCTCGGCGGATTCCTGCAACGACACCGACAGGCGGTCGATCTCGTCGGCGGTGGCGCCGTTCTTGCTGCGCAGCGCCTCGACCTGGCCGGTCAGCTTCGCCATGCCCTCGCGGCGGTCGGCGATGGCGCGCACCGCGGCCCAGTGGGCGCGTTCGGCCGCCTGCACGCGCTGCTCGAGGTCCTCTCGCCGCAGTACGGTCTCGGCCAGCAGCTCCCGGGCCTCCATCACGGCCTCGTTGAGCTCCTGCTCGCGCTCGGCGACCTGCTCGGCCTCGGCCAGCAGCTCCTCGGGGTCGCGCCCGCCCGTCGGGGCCGAGACGTCGGAAGACAAATGGCGCTGGCGCTCCACGGCGAGCCGTACGGTGCCGCGCAGGCGCTCGGCCAGCGCGGAGAGCTTGTACCAGGTCTCCTGCGCGGTCTGCAGCTTCGGCGCGTCCTCGGCGAGCGAGGCCTCCAGCTCCGTCTCTTCGGCGGCCACGATCTCCAGGGCCTGCTCCACCTCGGTGCGGCGCTGACGCGCGGTGCGCTCGTCGGCCTCTTCTCGGGCGATGGCGTCGCGCTGGGTCACCAGGTCGTCGGCCAACAGGCGCAGCCGGGAGTCGCGCAGCTCGGACTGCACCGACTGGGCTTTGCGCGCGATCTCGGCCTGCTTGCCCAGCGGCTTGAGCTGGCGGCGCAGCTCGGTGGTGAGGTCGCCGAGGCGGTCGAGGTTTCCCTGCATGTTCGCGAGCTTGCGCAGGGTCTGTTCCTTGCGCTTGCGGTGCTTGAGGACGCCCGCGGCCTCCTCGATGAAGGCGCGGCGCTCTTCGGGCTTCGACTCGAGGATCGCCGACAGCTGGCCCTGCCCGACGATGACGTGCATCTCGCGGCCGATACCGGAGTCCGACAGCAGTTCCTGCACGTCCATCAGACGGCAGCGGTCGCCGTTGATCTCGTACTCGCTCGCACCATCGCGGAACATGCGGCGCGTGATGGAGACCTCGGTGTACTCGATCGGCAGCGCGCCGTCGGCGTTGTCGATGGTGAGCGTGACCTCGGCGCGGCCCAGGGGGGCGCGGCCCGCGGTGCCGGCGAAGATGACGTCTTCCATCTTGCCGCCACGCAGGTCTTTCGCGCCCTGCGTGCCCATGACCCAGCGCAGCGCGTCGAGGACGTTGGACTTGCCCGAGCCGTTGGGACCGACCACGCACGTGATCCCCGGTTCGAACCGCAGCGTGGTGGCCGAGGCGAAGGACTTGAAACCCTTCAGCGTCAAGCTTTTCAGGTGCACGTGGTGCTGACCCTTCCGGCCGCGGGTACTGGCTCTACAGTCGGCCAAGGCTACCTGGGCACCCGCCGTGATCGCGGGAGGCCGCCCTCTCCCGGCGCGCCTAGCACAGAACGCGACGCACCGGCAACCCCTTGTGTCCCACCCGTCACAGCGATCACCCGGGCGGCGCAGTGCCCCCGGCACTGCCGCTCAGCGCTCGGCGAAGCCCGTCAGACTGCCCTTCGCCGGGCTCCAGCGCTCGACGACGTGATCCACACTTCCGGGTGATTCTCCCGACCTCAGGGTGGCCAACAACCGCTCACAGTGGTCTCGACCACCCTCCGCTACCACCTCGACACGGCCGTCGGGCAGGTTGCGGGCAAAGCCGACCAGGCCGAGCTCCAGCGCGCGGCTCCGGGTCCACCAGCGGAAACCGACCCCCTGGACTCGCCCGTGGACCCACGCCGCCAGCCGGATGTGTGTTTCTTCCTCACTCACGCGTCCATCCTGCCCCACGCCATCCGCTGCGGACAGTGACGGGGCAGGCCCCGTACCTGCGCGAATGGGTCACAGGCGGTGATAACCTCCCGGCCGGGGTCCGCGTCCGGCGCCCCGATCCCCCGAACCACTCCGGGGAGCCGGACCGAACCGCGCCACGACTTCCGGCGTCGACCCGGGTGCCGACTCGTCTGTCAAAGGACTGCCGCACCCGACGACGCGGAAACCGGCGACGCCCCGACTGCCTCGACCCGTACAGCGTTGAACCGCATGTATGTAAGGAGCCTGCATGTCCCGTCCCGACGGGCCGGATCCGAGCTCACGCATCTCCGTCGCACCGCCGAAGGCCGCGAGCGGCCTCATGAACCGGGCCGGCTACGCCATCCTCGGCGTCAGCGGCCTCGTGGTCGCCACGGCCTTCGCCGCGGTCGCCGAACTGGCGGGCCCGGGCAGCACCACCGCCACGTCCACCACCGTCCCCGGCGGCGGCCAGGGCACCTTGCCGGGCAGCTCGCAAGTCGTGCCGGGCAACGCCGTACCGGGCGCCCCGATGACCCTGTCCGGCCAGCCCACCCCTGGCGACCCGACGTCGGTCCCCTCGAGCCCCACGACCGTGGTCTCCACGGGTGCCAACGGCGTGCCGACCACGACCGTGGTCGTCCCGCCGCCGAATAACCCTGGCGGCGGTGGGCCGCACAACCCGCCACCGGGTGGAGGCAACACGAATACGGTCAAGCCGCCGTCGTCGTCTTCGCCTCCGCGCAGCGACGACCCACCGGCCTCTTCCTCGAACACCCCGCCGTCGTCGGACGACTCGTCGGCCCCGCCGTCGAGCCCGCCGCCCAGCACCGGTGGCGGTGGCTCCACCAGTGGTGAGCCGCCGAGCTCGCCGCCGGTGTCGTCCTCCACGGACGTTCGCACGACTGACCCCACCGGTCCCACCAGCTGAAAACACAGGCCGCACAACACGATGGCCGCCCCGCGGGGCGGCCATCGTCGTGTTCAGACCTCGAAGCGGTACCCCATTCCGGGTTCCGTGAGCAGGTGGCGCGGACGTGAGGGCTCCGGCTCCAGCTTCCGCCGCAGCTGTGCCAGGTACACGCGCAGGTAGTGCGACTCCGTCTCGTACGACGGCCCCCACACCTCGTGCAGCAGCTGCTTCTGGGCCACCAGCCGGCCGCGATTGCGCACCAGCAGCTCCAGCACGCCCCACTCGGTCTTGGTCAGGTGCACCTCTTTGCCGTCGCGGCGGACCTTCTTCGCCGCCAGGTCGATCGTGAAGGAACCTGTGTCCACCACGGCTTCCGCGCCGTCGGCCCCGGCCACGGTCGAGCGCCGCACGGCGGCCCGCAGCCGGGCGAGCAGCTCGTCCATGCCGAACGGTTTCGTCACGTAGTCGTCGGCGCCCGCGTCGAGCGCCTGGACCTTGTCGGCCGAGTCGCCGCGCGCCGAGAGCACGATGATCGGCACCGTGGTCCAGCCGCGCAGGCCGGCGATCACCTCGGTGCCGTCGAGGTCGGGCAGGCCGAGGTCGAGCACCACCACGTCGGGTTTGGTCTCGGCCACGGCCTTGAGCGCCGCGGTGCCGTCGTGCGCCGTGATCACCTTGTACCCGCGGGCGTTGAGGTTGATCCGCAGCGCGCGCACGATCTGCGGTTCGTCGTCGACCACCAGCACGGTGGCCGCCTTGTCGGGACTCACGAGCCCACTCCCTCCACCGCCTCGTCAGCGACTGAGCCGGCGGCCTCGTCGATCTTGAGGAGGTCCTTCTCCGGATTCTGCCCGGTGTAGGCGGGCAACGAGATCACCACGGTGAGGCCGCCGCCCGGCGTGTCCTCGGCCCGGATGCTGCCGCCCATCGCCTCGATGAAGCCCTTCGCGACCGACAGCCCGAGCCCCACGCCGGGGGTCGAGTCGCGGTCGCCGCCCAGCCGCTGGAACGGCGCGAACGCCGAATCCGCCGTGCCCTTCTTCAGGCCACGGCCGTGGTCCACGATTCGCAGCTCCACGTACTCGGAGTGCGCGCTCGCCCGCGCCGACACCACGCCGCCGCCGTGGCGCAGGGCGTTGTCCAGGACGTTGGCGATCACCCGTTCGAGCAAGCCGGGATCGGCCAGCACCGAAGGCAGGCTCACGTCCACGCCCACCTTCACGTCGCGTGAGTTGTCCACGTTGGACAGCGCGTGGGCCACCACCTCGTCGTAGCCCACCGGCCGCAGGTGCGGCGTGACCGCGCCGGTGGCCAGGCGCGAGGAGTCGAGCAGGTTGTCGATGAGCCCGGCGAGCCGGTCGGCCGAGAGCTCGATGGCCTCCATCAGCTCCGCGGTGTCCTCCTCGGACAGTGACAGGTCGGGCGCGCGCAGGCTGCCGATCGCCGCCTTGATGGACGTCAACGGCGTGCGCAGGTCGTGGCCGACGGCCGAGAGCAGCGTGGTGCGCAGTTCCGTCGCCTCGGCCTTGCGCTCGGCCTCCGCCGCGGCCGCCGCCATCCGCTGCTGGCGCAGCGCGAGCAGCGCCTGCCCCGCCACGGCCTCCAGCACGCGGCGGTCGGCCGCGGGCAGCGCCCGGCCGCGCAGGGTCAGGTGGACGTCGGCGGTCACCGCGATGTCCACGTCGGCCTCGTCCGGGTCGGCGCACGGGAACTGCCCGGCCAGCGCGACCTTCTGCCACACGCCGTTCTTCTTCTCCAGCAACGTGACCGACGTCAGGCCGAAGTTCTCGCGCACCTTCTCCAGCAGCCGCTCGATCGGGTTCGGGTTCGTCAGCACCGTGCGCGCGTACGACGCCAGCAGCGCCGCCTCCGTGCGCGCCCGCGCGGCCTGGCTGCCGCGCCGGGCCGCCGAGGCGACGACGAGGGCCACCAGCACGGCGACCACGATCATCGCGACGAGCGTGACCACGTTCTGCGGGCTGTGCACATTGAGCGTGTACAGCGGTGGCGTGAAGAAGAAGTTGAGCAGGCCCGCGCCGAACACGGCCGCGATCACCGCCGGGCCGAGCCCGCCCACGAGCGCGACGATCACCGTCGCGAGCACGTAGAGGATCACGTCGGTGGAGAACTCGACGGTGTCGCGCAGCAGCACGCCCAGGCCGGTCGCGAGGATCGGCAGCGCCAGGCTCAGCACCCAGCCCAGCACGAGCCGCGACGGAGCCAGCGGGCTCGCGCCGAGCCGCGCCCGCAGCCGCCCGCCCGCGTAGGAGTGCGTGACCATGTGGACGTCGATCGAGCCGGACTGCTGCACCACGGCCGCGCCGATGCCCTCGTCGAACAGCCGCGCCACTCGTGAGCGGCGCGAGGTGCCGATCACGAGCTGCGTGGCGTTGACCCCGCGCGCGAAGTCCAGCAATGCCGTCGGCACGTCGTCGCCGACGACGGCGTGGAACGTGGCCCCGACCTCCTCGGCCAGCGTGCGGCTGCGCGCCATGGCCGTGGGACCGAGCCCGGACAGCCCGTCCCCGCGCAGGATGTGCACCACCTGCAGCTCCGCGCCCGCGCGCGTGGCGATGCGGCTGGCGCGCCGGATGAGCGTCTCGCTCTCGGGGCCGCCGGTGATGGACACGACGACCCGTTCACGCGCCTCCCACGTGTCGGTGATCTTCTGCTCGGCGCGGTAGCGCTGCAGGGCGACGTCGACCTGGTCGGCGACCCACAGCAGTGCCAGCTCGCGCAACGCGGTGAGGTTGCCGGGGCGAAAGTAGTTGCCCAGCGCCGCGTCGATGCGCTCGGCCGGGTAGACGTTGCCGTGCGCGAGCCGGCGCCGCAGCGCCTCCGGCGTGATGTCCACGAGCTCCAGCTGCTCGGCCTTGCGCACGACCTCGTCGGGCACGGTCTCCTGCTGCGTGACGCCTGTGATGCGCTCGACGACGTCGTTGAGGCTCTGCAGGTGCTGCACGTTGACCGTGGACAGCACGTCGATCCCCGACTCGAGCAGCTCCTCCACGTCCTGCCAGCGCTTGTCGTGGCGCGCGCCGGGCACATTCGTGTGCGCGAGCTCGTCGATGACGACGACCTCGGGCGCGCGCTTCAGGATCGCCTCGATGTCCATCTCGGCGAACTCGTGCCCGCGGTGGCTGACCGTGCGCCGGGGCACGATCTCGAGGCCGTCGAGCAGGTTGGCGGTCTTCTGGCGGCCGTGGGTCTCCACGAGGCCCACCACCACGTCGGTCCCGCGCTCCAGCCGGCGGCGGGCCTCGCCCAGCATCGCGAAAGTCTTGCCCACGCCCGGAGCCGCGCCGAGGTAGATCCGCAGTTCTCCTCGGCGCGGCTTCGGGGTCGTACTCGGTGTGCTCACGCTGTCAGTGTGCTCCCTGTGCCCCTGTAACAGCGGAATGCACGGCCAAGTTGAGCAGCAGCACGTTCACCCCGGGGACGCCTATCCCGGCGCCCGTCGTGTTGGCCGCCACCAGCTCGCGCACCTTGTCCTCGCTCAGCCCCGTGTTCTTCGCGACGCGCGGGATCTGCAGGTCCGCGTAGGCGACGCTGATCGACGGATCGAGGCCCGAGCCGGAAGCGGTCACGGCGTCGGCCGGCACCTGGGCCGGGGCGACGTTCTCCCGCTTCGCGATGGCGTCCTTGCGCTCGGTGATGGTCTTCACGAGGTCCTCGTTGAACGGGCCCTTGTTCGACGCGCCCGAGCTCGACGGGTCGGCCGGACCCAGCGCGTCCTTCGACAGCGCCGAGGGCCGGTTGTGGAACCACGGGTCGTGCGCCGGGTCGGCCGCGACCGGGTCGATGCCGATCAGCGACGACCCGACGGCCTGGTCGTTCTGCGTGACCACGGAGCCCTCGGCGTTGGATTGCAGGCCGGGGATGCGGGAGATCGTCCACACGGCGAGCGGATAGATGATGCCGAGGATGATCGTCAGCGCGATGAGGACCCGCAGGCCCGCCCAGGACTGCTTGATGAAGGTGTTCATCAGATTCACCCGATTCCAGGGATGTGGCGCACGATCAGGTCGATGATCCAGATCCCGAGGAACGGGCTCACGATGCCGCCGAGGCCGTAGATGAGCAGGTTCCGGCGCAGCAGCGCGGAAGCCGATGAGGGCTTGTAGCGCACGCCGCGCAGGGCGAGCGGGATCAGGATCACGATGATCAGCGCGTTGAAGATGACGGCCGAGAGGATGGCCGACTGCGGGGTCGCCAGGTGCATGATGTTCAGCGCGCCCAGCTGGGCGAAGATGGACGTGAACATCGCGGGCAGGATGGCGAAGTACTTCGCGAGGTCGTTGGCCACGCTGAAGGTGGTGAGCGCGCCGCGCGTGATGAGCAGCTGCTTGCCGATCTCCACGATCTCGATGAGCTTGGTCGGGTTCGAGTCGAGGTCGACCATGTTGCCGGCCTCCTTCGCGGCCGACGTGCCCGTGTTCATCGCGACGCCGACGTCCGACTGCGCCAGCGCGGGAGCGTCGTTCGTGCCGTCACCCGTCATCGCGACGAGCCGCCCACCTTCCTGCTCCTTCTTGATGAGCGCCATCTTGTCCTCGGGCTTGGCCTCGGCGAGGTAGTCGTCGACGCCTGCGTCCTCGGCGATGGCCTTGGCGGTGAGCGGGTTGTCGCCCGTGATCATCACCGTCTTGATGCCCATGGCCCGCAGTTCGGTGAACCGCTCCTTCATGCCCGGCTTGACCACGTCGGAGAGCCGGATCACGCCGCGCACGAACGCGCGTCCGCCGGCCGACTCCGCCACCACCAGCGGCGTGCCGCCCTGCTGGCTGATCTCGTCGACGATCCGCTCGGTCTCGTCCGGCATCGCGCCGCCGCGCTCGCGCACCCACTGGCGCACGGCCGAGGTGGCACCCTTGCGGACCTCGCGGTCGCCGAGGTCGACACCGCTCATCCGCGTCTGCGCCGTGAAGGGCACGAACTCGGCGAGCTTCTCGTTGTCACCGGCCTTTTCGGGCAGGCCGTGGTTCGCCGCGATCAGCTCGATGATGCTGCGGCCCTCGGGCGTGCCGTCGGCGAGGCTGGACAGCCGGGCCGCGCGGGCCAGGTCGTCCATTGTGGACCCGCTGACGGGGATCAGTTCGGTGGCCTTGCGGTTGCCGAAGGTGATCGTGCCCGTCTTGTCGAGCAGCAGCGTGGAGACGTCACCCGCGGCTTCCACCGCGCGGCCGGACGTGGCGAGCACGTTGCGCTGCACCAGCCGGTCCATGCCCGCGATGCCGATGGCGCTGAGCAGCGCGCCGATCGTGGTCGGGATCAGGCAGACCAGCAGGGCGGTCAGCACGATCACCGTCTGCTGCTTGCCCGAGTACCCGGCCATCGGCTGCAGCGCCACCACGGCGAGCAGGAAGATGATCGTCAGCGTGGACAGCAGGATCGTGAGCGCGATCTCGTTGGGGGTCTTCTGGCGGGAAGCGCCTTCCACCAAGGCGATCATCCGGTCCACGAAGGACTCACCGGGCTTGGTCGTGATCTTCACGACGATCCGGTCCGACAGCACCGTGGTGCCACCGGTCACGGCCGAGCGGTCGCCGCCCGACTCGCGGATGACCGGGGCCGACTCGCCCGTGATGGCCGACTCGTCGACGGTCGCGATGCCCTCGACGACGTCGCCGTCGCCGGGGATGATCTGGCCGGCCTCGACGACCACCAGGTCGCCGATGCGCAGGTCGACACCGGGCACGGCCTCTTCGGACCCGTCCTCGGTGAGCCGGCGCGCCACCGTTTCCTTCTTGGACCTGCGCAGCGACTCGGCCTGCGCCTTGCCGCGCCCTTCGGCGACGGCCTCGGCCAGGTTCGCGAACAGCACCGTGAGCCAGAGCCAGATCGCGACCAGGATCGCGAACATGCTCGGGTCGACGATCGCGAACACCGTGGTGAGGGCCGAACCCGCCCACACCACGAACATCACGGGGTTCTTCAGCTGGTGCTTGGGGTTGAGCTTGCGCAGCCCCTCGGGCAGGGAAATCCAGAGCTGGCGCGCGTTGAACGCACCCGCTCCGACGCGGCCCGCGTTCTCCGCGTGGTGCTGCTGGTCTTCCAGGGGACTTCGAGGGGTTTCGGTGACTGTCATGCCAACGCCTCCGCAACGGGCCCGAGCGCGAGCGCCGGGACGAAAGTGAGGGCCGCGACGAGGACGATGGTTCCGGTGAGCATCGTGGCGAACAGCGGTCCGGTGGTGGGCAGGGTGCCGGCGGTTTCGGGAACCTTCTTCTGCCGGGCCAGCGAACCGGCCAGGCAGAGCACGGCGATGATCGGGATGAACCGGCCGAGCAGCATGGCGACGCCGAACGAGGACTGGAACCAGTCGCTCGTCGCGGTCAGGCCGCCGAACGCGCTGCCGTTGTTGTTGGCAGTCGAGGCGTAGCCGTAGAGGATCTCCGACAGGCCGTGCGCGCCGGGGTTGCCGAGCGCGCTCTGCGTGGAGGGCAGGGCCAGCGAGATCCCGGCGCCGACGAGCACGAGGGTCGGCATGGCGAGCATCGAGATCGCGGCGGCCGTGACTTCGCGCTTGCCGAGCTTCTTGCCGAGGTACTCCGGCGTGCGCCCGACCATCAGACCCGCGAGGAACATCGCGATCACGGCCATCACGAGGATGCCGTAGAGGCCCGTGCCGACGCCGCCCGGCGAGATCTCGCCGAACAGCATGTTCAGCAGCGCGCCGCCACCGCCGAGGCCGGAAAGACTGTCGTGCGCGCCGTTGATCGCTCCGGTCGACGTGCCGGTGGTCGTATCGGCGAAGATCGACGTGAGACTCAGCCCGAAGCGCTGTTCCTTGCCCTCCATATTGGCTCCCGCGGCGAGCGCGGCGGGGCTGTTGGTGAAGGACTCCGAGGTCCAGATCAGGACCAGCATCGCGCCCCAGATCGCACCCATGACCGAGAGCAGGACGTAGCCCTGCTTCTTGTTGCCGACCAGCTTGCCGAACGTGCGGGTGAGGCTGACCGGGATCACGAGGATCAGGAACAGCTCGATCAGGTTGGTCCACGCGTTCGGGTTCTCGAACGGGTGCGCGGAGTTCGCGTTGAGGATGCCGCCACCGTTGGTGCCGAGCTCCTTGATCGTCTCCTGGCTCGCGGCCGGTGCCAGCGCGATGGTGCTCTGGCTGCCGTCGGGGTTGGTGACCGCGACACCCGAGTGCAGGCTCTGGATCACGCCGAGCGCGACGAGCACGATGGCGAAGACGAAGGCGATCGGCAACAGCACGCGGATCGAGCCGCGCACGAGGTCCACCCAGAAGTTGCCGAGGCGGTCGGTCTTCGAACGGATGAACCCGCGGGTCACCGCGATCGCGACGGCCAGACCCACACCCGCCGACAGGAAGTTCTGCACGGTGAGACCGGCCATCTGCACGAAGTGGCCCATCGTCGTCTCGGGGACGTAGGACTGCCAGTTGGTGTTGGCCACGAAGCTCGCGGCCGTGTTGAACGCGACGGACGGCGAAACCGCGCCGCGCCCGAAGTTCCACGGCAGCACCTCCTGCAAGCGCTGCAGGAGGTACAGCACGATCACCGACGCGAAGGAGAAGCCGAGAACCCCCGACGCGTAGGTCTTCCAGTGCTGCTCGGCGTCCGGATTGACCCGGACGACCTTGTAGATTCCTTTTTCGATCTTCCAGTGCTTCTCGCTCGAGAAGACCCTGGCCATGTAATCGCCGAGCGGTTTGTAGACCACCGCGAGGGCGAGCAGCAGTAGACCGACCTGGACGAGGCCGGCACCGACATCACTCATCAGAACTTCTCCGGCCTCACCAGTGCGATGAACAGGTAGATGATCAGGCCCAGCGCCAGCAGTCCGCCGACGATGTTGGCCACGGTGCCCGCGCCGCTCACAGCTTCTCCATCCCGCGCAGGGTCAGGGCCAGAACCACGAACACGCCGATCGTCAGCAAGACGTACAACAAGTCGGCCACAAGGCACCTCTCAAGACAGGTCACCCGGGGCGGGTGACCGTTGGACGTCGCAACTGTGCGGTCGTAGCGCTGCGTGATGGAGACGGTCTGACGCCTCCTTGA
Source organism: Amycolatopsis sp. NPDC051373 (assembly GCF_040689465.1). Classification (NCBI taxonomy): domain Bacteria; kingdom Bacillati; phylum Actinomycetota; class Actinomycetes; order Pseudonocardiales; family Pseudonocardiaceae; genus Amycolatopsis; species Amycolatopsis sp. NPDC051373. Next base: position 27,086 of record NZ_JBFBAE010000021.1, read on the forward strand.
CGCGGCCTCCTGGGCCATTTACGCGTTCTTGACGCCGGGTGACCCCCGCCACCGCCGTTCGCCTGGTACCCCTGGCGTTCGGTTGATCTTGACCGGTGACGCCAAGTAGTTGGTGAGTGACTCACGCCACAATCTGTAGTGGATCTACGACGGAGCGTGCAATTCGGGCAGACATGGCCCGCCCGGCTGTGTTACACCAGTGTTTCGAATAGTTGTATTACCTAAGCAAAATCACGGAGGCACGCGGATGTGCGGAATCGCCGGCTGGGTTTCCTACGACTCTGACCTGTTACAACGGCAGGAGATCGTCGACGCGATGACAGAGACGATGGCGTGCCGCGGCCCGGACGACCGCGGCACGTGGGTGCGCCGCAACGTGGCGCTCGGGCACCGCAGGCTCGCGATCATCGACCTGCCGGGCGGCCGGCAGCCCATGAGCCTGCGCACGCCCAACGGCGAGATCTCCATGGTCTACAGCGGCGAGGCCTACAACTTCACCGAACTTCGTGAAGAACTCACGAAGCTCGGGCACACGTGGGAGACCGACAGCGACACCGAGGTGGTGCTTCACGGGTACCTGCAGTGGGGCGACGCGGTCGTCGACCACCTGAACGGCATGTACGCGTTCGCGATCTGGGACGAGCGCGACCAGAAGCTCGTGATGATCCGCGACCGCATGGGGATCAAGCCGTTCTACTACTACCCGACGCGCGACGGAGTGCTGTTCGGCTCGGAACCCAAGGCGATCCTGGCCAACCCGCTGGCGCGCAAGGCCGTGGACACCGACGGGCTGCGCGAGCTGCTGGGGTTCACCAAGCGGCCGGGCTGGTCGCTGTGGAAGGGCATGAGCGAGGTCGAGCCGGGCACGATCGTCACGGTGTCGAAGGACGGCATCCGCACGCGCACGTACTGGAAGCTCGACGCGAAGCAGCACACGGACGACCAGGAAACCACTGTCGCGCGCGTGCGCGAGCTGATGACCGACATCGTGAACCGCCAACTGGTGGCCGACGTGCCGCGCTGCGTGCTGCTCTCGGGCGGCCTCGACTCCAGCGCCGTGACGGGTCTCGCCGCCGCGCGGCTGGCCGAGCAGGGTGAGCAGTTGCGCACGTTCTCGGTCGACTTCTTCGGCCAGGAGGAGAACTTCAAGCCGGACGAGATGCGCGACACCGCCGACTCGCCGTTCATCCGCGACGTCGCGAAGCTCGTCGGCTCGGCGCACCAGGACGTGGTGCTCAACCCGGCCGAGCTGTCCGACCCGGCCGTGCGCCGCGCCGTGCTCACCGCCCGCGACATCCCCGCCGGCCTCGGTGACATGGACACGTCGCTGTACCTGCTGTTCAAAGCGATCCGCGGCGAGTCCACGGTGGCACTCTCGGGCGAGTCGGCCGACGAGGTGTTCGGCGGTTACCGCTGGTTCCACGACGAAGCCACCGTGAACGCCGACACTTTCCCGTGGCTGGCCTTCCGCAACGGCCTGATGAGCCGGCGGGAAGCGCTGCTCAGGCCCGACGTCGCCGCGACACTGAACCTCGAGGACTACGTGGCGGACCAGTACCGCACCGCCGTCGCGCAGGTGGAGCACCTCGACGGCGAGTCGGAGCGCGAGGCCCGGATGCGCACGATCTGCAACCTCCACCTCAGCCGGTTCGTGCGGATGCTGCTCGACCGCAAGGACCGCGCGTCGATGGCGGTGGGCCTGGAAGTGCGCGTCCCGTTCTGCGACCACCGGCTCGTGGAGTACGTGTACAACACCCCGTGGTCGCTGAAGACGTTCGACGGCCGCGAGAAGAGCCTGCTGCGGCACGCGACCAAACACGTGCTGCCGGACTCCGTGCGGGACCGGGTGAAGAGCCCTTATCCGTCCACTCAGGACCCGGGCTACGCGGCCGCGCTGCAGCAACAGGTGAAGGAAGTGCTGACGGAGCGGGACAACCCGGTGTTCCAGTTGGTGAACCGCGAGTGGCTCACGAAGGTGTCCGAAGTGGACCCGGCCACGATGGAGTCTTCGCAGCGCACCGGCCTGGACCGCGCGCTGGACCTCTACCACTGGTTCGACATGTACTCGCCTGAGCTGCAGCTGGACTGAGCTGGTTTTGGTCGTGCTGTCGTGGTCCGCCTCCCCCGCGTCCGGGAGGCGGCCACGGCTCGTCTTCTCGGGTCGGCGGGTCAGAGTTCGAGGCTGGCGTCCACGTCGGCGCCGTGCACGTCGAGGTCCGCGCCTGTGCCGGTGAGCAGGCGGCGGGCGGCGGTGTTGTCCACGGTGGTCGAGGCGATGAACCTCGCCGCGCCACCGTCGCGCGCGGCTTCGAGCAGCACTTCCGTCACGCGCTTGCCGATGCCCCGCCCGCGCACCGAGCGGCCCAGCCACACACCGGCCTCCACCGCGACGGCCGACGGCCCGTGCACCGGCCGCAGCCGCGCCGCCCCGGCCGCACGGCCGTCGACCTCCACGAGCCACGTGGTTTCGATCGCGGTGTCCGGGTCGAGGCAGCGCCGCCGGTGGAACGCCAGGAACGCCTCGCGTCGCTCGGGCGTCCAGCCCGGCGGGCCCTCCACCGGAGGCATCACCTCGAGGGGGTCGGCGTCGGCGACCGCGGCCTCGAGCAGCCGGTGCAAGGCCGGCTCGTCGAGGGGGGTCAGCACGATCTCGGAATCGGAAGCTCCGGTCACGCACGGAGCTTGGCACGAGGATCTTGGTCGCGCGACCTGGTAATACGGCTTACCAACGTCTTCCCGGCTTCGCGGAGCAACCGGACGTACGGCGACCACTGCGCCGGCGTCACGACACCGCCGGTCAGCACCCGTTCCGCCTGGTCGAGACAGTCCTCGATCAGCGCGTCGTGCAGCGGCCGCCAGAACAGCGGCCAGGTGATCCGCGCGGCACCGTGCAGGTGCGCCGCGAGCACGTGCCGAAACTCACAACCGTCCGAAGTGTCCCGCACGAGGAACTCGTGGAACCCGTCGATCCCTTGCGGAGCCGTGAATCGGCAACTCAATGACCGTCCTTCATGGAATCTTTCGACGACGTAGTGCACCGGCCCGTGGCCACCCGGGACACCGGGCGCGACCGGGCCGGCGAACCGCATCGGCGGCCACAGCTCGCCCGGCCACAGCCGATCGCCGGGCGCGCCGAGCGTGTCGAGCAGGGCACCCGCCTCGGCGGCGGGCACGGGGAACTCGCGAGCGTGAACGTTGAGCACAGCCATGGGACAGCTCCGTTCTAGAGACTTTCCTCCATAACGTATTAGAGCATAGTCTCCACAACATGGGCAGGCCTCCGGTTTACACGACCGCGCAGTTCCTCGACGCGGCCACCACACTGTTCGCCGGGGGCGGCGCGCGCGCCGTGACGATGGCCGCCACGGCGAAAGCCGCGGGCGCCCCGAACGGCTCGATCTACCACCGCTTCGCCGACCGCCCGGAACTCCTGGCCGCCCTGTGGATCACGACACTGCGCGACTTCCAGGACGACTTCATAACCCTGCTGGGCCCGACCCCGTCAGTGGACGACGCCATCGCCGCCGCCGCCAGCGTCGTCCACTGGTGCCGCCGCCACCCGGCCGGCGCGCACGTGCTGGACGCGGGGAAGCAGGCGTTCTCCCCGGCCGACTGGTCCCCGTCCGCAACCGCCGACCTCACGCGGGCCGAGAACGAACTGAAAGCCGCCATCAAACACGCCACGGCGACGCTGCCGTCCTCCACCGGCTGCACCGCGGAAGACGTGGTGCTGGCGCTCGTCGAGGTTCCGCGTGCCGTGGTCCACCGCTACCTCACCGGCGGCCGGACGCCGCCGCCGAAGGCTGCCGACCTGGTGGCCCGCTCGGCCCGCAAGCTGCTCCGTCCCTGACCGCGCTCGCTCGCAGGCACCCCACGCACCGAACCTCAGCTGCGTCCGGTTTAGGAAGATTTATCCCCTGTGGGGGCCATAACGACGTTTTGCCCTCATCGCCTTGACCCACATCGTGAACATGTGCCCATAATTCGGGCCAACTTACCCGGGGAGCCGGGCGGACAGTGTGCAACGTCGCACGAGCGGACGGACAAAACTCTTATGTCGGACACGGCAATCTTGATCAACACGGCGGTCGCGATCATCGCGATCGCCGTGCTGATCGTCAGGTTCAAGCTGAACCCGCTGATCGCGCTGGTGATCGGCTGCTGCTACCTGGGGCTCGCCACCGGGCTGGGCGTCGGGAAGACCGTCGACGCCATCAGCGCGGGCTTCGGCGACATCATGGCCGAGATCGGCCTGCTCATCGCCTTCGGCGTGCTCATGGGCGCGATCCTGCGCGATCTCAGAGCGATCGAGCGGCTCGTGGACCGTCTGATGCACGCGGTCGGGCCGAAACGGATCCCATACGCGCTGGCGCTGACGATCTCCACTTTCCTGCAGTCGATCTACCTGGACGTGCTGCTGGTGATCGCCGCGCCGCTGGCCAAGGGCATCGCGCCCCGGCTGGGCAAGTTCGGCACCGCGCGGATGGCCACCGCGCTGGCGATCGGGCTGGAATGCGGCATCATCTTCACCGTTCCGGGCGTCGGCGCGCTCGCGCTCGCCGGGCTGCTGCACGTGCCCCTGGGCGCCTACTTGCTGTACGGGCTGATCGTGGTCATCCCGACGGTCGTCGTCGCGATCTTCGTGTCCACCTTCCTGCTCACGCGCGGCTGGTGGAAGCCGGCCATGGACGAGCAGGACGTCGCCGCGCCGGAACCCCCGAAGACCGAACTCGCCGATGACGACGACCGGGCACCGACGGCCGCCGAGCCTGTCGCGGGTGGCGGCGCCACAGCCACCCTCGTCGAGTCGCGGCAGCGGGCCGAGCCCCGGCTGTTCGTGCTCCTGGCCCCGCTCGTCGTCGCGTTGCTGCTGGTCGCCACCGGAGCCATCGCCGAGATGGCGCACTGGTCGAACCCGGTCGTCGCGCTGCTGTCCACGCCGATGGTGGCCCTGCTGATCGGGCTCGTCGGGACGTGCCTCGTCGGCCGCTGGTACGCCGGCCAGCCCCGGGTGGAGAAGGCGCTCGCGGCCGGACTGCGCCAGAGCGGGCAGATCCTGCTGCTGAGCGGTGTCGGTGGCTCGCTCGCGGCCGTCATCAAGGCCGTCGGCCTCGGTGACATCCTCGGCAAGTACCTCTCGGCCGGCGCGTGGGCGCCGCTGCTCGTGGTCTGGGCGATCGCCGCGGTGCTGCACATCGCGGTCGGCTCGGTGACGATCTCCGCGATCACCGCCGCGGGCCTGCTCGCCCCGGTGGCGCCGGCGCTCGGGCTCAACCCGGTACTCATCGCACTCGCCGCGGGCGCCGGCTCGCTCTTCCTCGTGCACCTGACCAGCAACACATTCTGGCTGCTGCAAGCACTGATGGGCCAGACGACGCGGGGCACGCTGAAGACCTGCTCGGTGGGGGTCTCGATCGCGTCGGTCACCGCGTTGGGCCCGATCCTCGCCCTGAGCCTGGTGCTGTGACCGAAACGAGAGAGGATCCGATGACCCAGCTGCCGCTTTCGGGCGTGCGAGTGCTCGAACTCGGCAACTACATCGCCGGGCCGACTGCCGGACGGCTGCTCGCGGACTTCGGCGCCGAGGTGATCAAGGTCGAGCGACCCGGCCGCGGCGACGAGCTGCGCAACTGGCGGCTGCACGCGGGCGACACCTCGATGCTGTTCCGCACGATCAACCGCAACAAGAAGTCCGTGGTGCTCGACCTCAAGACCCCGGACGGTCGCGCCGCAGTGCTCGACCTCGTCGGGCACTGCGACGTGGTGATCGAGAACTTCCGGCCGGGCACGCTCGAAGCGTGGGGCCTGGGCCCCGACCGGCTCGAGGAGGCGAACCCCGACGTCGTGCTCGCGCGCATCTCCGCGTTCGGGCAGACCGGGCCCCTCGCGCAGCGACCGGGATTCGCCGCGGTGGCCGAGGCCTTCGGCGGGTTGCGGGAGCTCGTCGGAGAGGCAGACCGGCCGCCGTCGCGGGTCGGGGTGTCGATCGGCGACTCGATCGCCGGGCTGTACGCGGCGTTCGGTGTGCTGGTCGCGTTGCGCGAGATCTCGGTGCGGGGCAACGGGAAGCGCGGCCCGCTACGGGACCGGGTGGTCGATGTCGCCCTGCACGAAGCGGTGTTCTCCATGATGGAGTCGCTCGTGCCCGACCACATCGCCCACGGCGTGGAACGGCAGCGGGTCGGTGGCCGGATGGAGGGCATCGCGCCCAGCAACGCCTACCGGTGCGCCGACGGCACGAGCGTGGTGATCGCCGGCAACGGCGACTCGATCTTCGGCCGCTACATGCGGGCCATCGGCCGGCCCGACCTCGCCGACGACCCGGGGCTCGCGACCAACGCCGGCCGGTGGGCGCGGCGAGACGAGCTCGACCGCGCCATCTCGGAGTGGACCGCCGAACGCACCCGCGAGGAGGTGCTCACGGCGCTCGACGAGGCCGCGGTCCCGGCGGGTCCCATCTACACCGCCGCCGACATCTGCGCCGACGAGCAGTACCGCGCCCGCGCGATGATCCAGACGTTGCCGGTCGACGTCGGCGGTGACGAACCGGCCGACGTCGGGTTCCCCGGGATCGTGCCGGTGCTGGGCGCACGGTCGCTGCCCGTGCGCTCGGTGGGCCCGGATCTCGGCGCGCACACCCGTGAGGTGCTGCGCGACGTGCTCGGCCGGGGCGACGACGAGATCGAAGCCATCGGGGGAGGACGGGCATGACGCTCCGGGACGTGACGCTGCGGGACGGGTTGCAGCTGACGGGCAAGCCGCTCCCGACCGAACACAAGATCGCCCTCGTGCGCGAACTGCTCGCGCTGGGTGTACCCGCCGTCGAGGTGGGCTCGATGGCCCGCCCCGACCTCGTGCCGTCGCTGGCCGACACCCCTGAGGTGCTGGCCGCGCTGACTCCGGCGGAGCTCGCGCGCTGCTGGGTGTGGGTCGCCACGCCACGGCACGTCGAGAAGGCAGCGGCCGCCGGCGCGGTCAACTTCCAGTACTGCCTTTCCGCTTCGGACGCGCACAACCGGGCCAACCTCGGCCGGTCCACCGAGGACAGTCTGGCGGCCATGCCGGCGGCGGTGGCGAACGCGGGCGGCGGGCGGGTGCAGCTGTGCATCGCCACGTCGTTCACGTGCCCGTTCCGCGGCGAGGTGCACCCGGAGCGGGTGCTCGCGATCGCCGACGATCCGCGTGCAGCCGGCGCCGTGGACGTCGTCGTGTGCGACACGCTGGGGCAAGCCGTGCCCGCGCAGGTCACGAGCCTGGTCGGCGAAGTCGCACGGCGGGGCCGACGCGTCGTGTACCACGGCCACGACACCTGGGGGCTCGGCGTCGCGAACTCGCTCGCGGCGCTGGCCGCCGGCGCCGCCGAGGTCGACGGCGCGCTCGGCGGCCTCGGCGGCTGCCCGTTCGCGCCGGGCGCCAGTGGCAACGCCGCGACCGAGGACCTGTTGTTCGCGCTGCGCCCCGAGTGGCTCACGCCGTGCGTGTTCGCTTGCCTCGTGCGCCTCGCCGGGGACCTGCTCGACGAGCTGGGCGAACCGAACCGGTCGCGGGCCGGCCAGGGCGCGCGCACCAGTGCCATGGCCTTCCCGTGGGCGCTCTGACCGGCGTCAGTCCGGCATCCGGCCGCCGAGGGCACGGGTGATGCGCTCGGCGTGCTCGACGACGAGGTCGACCCACTCGACGCACTTCTCGTACGGCATCCGTAGCGTCGGGCCCTGCACGACGACCGCGCCGACCAGGTCGGCGGCAGAGTCGAACACGGGCGCCGCGACGCCCGACGCGCTGTCGACCCGCTCCCCCACCGTGATCGCGTACCGGTCGGCAGCGGTCTGCTTGATGAGCTTGCGCAGCTCTTCGCGGTCGGTGACCGTGCCGGCGGTCAGCTGAGGCAGCTCGTGGCCCAGCACCTGCTCGGTCAGGTCCGGGTTCCACGCCAGCAGGACGCGCCCCGACGCACCGACCGAGACGGGCGCGATCCGGCCGACCGACATCTCCCGGCGCAGCCCGTGGCGTGTCTCGGCGACGGCGATGCACACCCGGTGCTCTCCCTCCACCCGGAAGAAACACGCGGTCTCGCCGGTGACGTCACGCAGGTCCTTCAGCACCGGGTTGACCACCGCGAGCACGTCGACCTCCCGCGCGGCGGCGGCCGCCCAGTACGCCATCTTCACGCCGATCCGGAACCGGTCGTCGACCCGGTCGAGGAACCCGTGGGCGACGAGGTTCGTCACCAGCCGCTGGACCGTCGAGGACGGGATCCCGGTGGCCTGCTGGATGTCCCGCAACGTCAGCGACGGCTCCCGCAGGGTGAACGCGTTGAGGATCTCGGTGATCTTCCCGAGCACGAGCAGCGGTGTATGGCCGCCCGCGCCACCGGCGAGGCCGGCCTCGTTCTCGTCACGACCAGGCATGGTTCGAACATACGACACGGCAAGGGTGCCGTCCCACCGCGCCGGTTTCAGGGGGCCGTTTCAGGAGACGAGGTCAGAAGCCGGCGGGCAGGTGCGGCGCGTAGTTCTCCTCGAGCCGCTCCAGGTCCTTGTCACTCAGCTCGAGGTCCACGGCGGCGACCGCGTCCGCGACGTGGCCCGGCCTGGTGGCGCCGAAGATCGGGGCCGTCACGGCGGGCTTGTGCAGCGTCCACGCCAGCGCGACCTGCGCCCGCGACACCCCGCGCTCCGCGGCGATCTCCGCCACCGCCCCCGACACCAGGCGGTCGGCGTCCTCGGCCTGCGAGTAGAGCTTCTGGCCGAACCGGTCGCTTTCGCTGCGATTCGTCGACTCGTCCCAGTCGCGCGTGAGTTTGCCGCGCGCGAGCGGGCTCCACGGCAGCACGCCGACGCCCTGGTCGAGGCAGAAGGGGTGCATCTCCCGCTCCTCCTCGCGCTGGATGAGGTTGTACTGGTCCTGCATGGACACGAACCGCGTCCAGCCCCCGAGGTCGGCGACGTACTGCGCCTGCGCGAACTGCCACGCCCACATCGACGACGCGCCGAGGTACCGCACCTTGCCGGCGCGCACGAGGTCGTGCAGCACCTCCATCGTCTCCTCGATCGGGGTGTTCACGTCGTAGCGGTGGATCTGGTACAGGTCCACGTAATCGGTGCCGAGGCGGCGCAGGCTGGCGTCGATCTGCGTCATGATGGCGCCGCGCGACAGGCCGGCGCCGTTGGGGCCCGGGCCCATGCGGTTGTAGACCTTGGTGGCGATCACGACCTCTTCGCGCCGGGTGACCTCCCCCAGCAGCTTGCCGGTGATCTCCTCGCTCGAGCCGTCGGAGTAGGTGTTGGCGGTGTCGAACGTGGTGATCCCGGCCTCCACCGCCTCCCGGAAGAACGGCCGCGCGTCGTCGAGCCCCAGCGACCACTCGTGGCCTCCCCGGCCCGGGTCGCCGTAACTCATGCACCCGAGGATCACCCGCGAGACCTGCAGGCCACTCGATCCCAACCGGACGTAGTCCATTGAAGGCCGCTCCTGTCGTGTCGCCGAAAACCCTCGCCGGCGCAGCCTAGCGACGGACGTCGGCCACGGACACCGGTCGGCGCTCGTGGCGGGAAAGCTCACACGCCTCGGCGACGTAGAACGCCTCCAACGCATCCGCCGCCGTCGCCGGGCTGGGGAGACGGCGGGCGGCAACGGAGAGGAACGTCTTCAGCTCGGCCGCGTACGCGGGGCGGAACCGTTCCATGAAGCCCGGGTACGCGGGGCCGGGCAGCGGGGCGAAGCCGGGCTCGGCGGAGTGCAGCGGGGCGCGGTCGTCGAGGCCCACGATGGCGTTGCCGAGGGAGCCGAGGGCCTCGAAGCGCACGTCGTAACCCGCGCCGTTGTAGCGGGTGAGCGAAACTGTGGCGAGGGTGCCGTCGTCCAGCGTCAAGGTTGCGGCCGCGGTGTCGACGTCGCCCGCGGCGGCGAAGAACTTCTCGCCGCGGTTGGCGCCCAGGGCGTAGACCTCGGTGACCTCGCGGCCGGTGACCCAGCGGACGACGTCGAAGTCATGCACACCGCAGTCGCGGAAGAGGCCGCCGGAGTGGGGGACGTACTCCGCGGGCGGGGGTTCCGGGTCGAGTGTGGTGGCGCGGATCGTGTGCAGCCAGCCGAGCTCGCCGCTCGCGACGGCGGCGCGCGCGGCCCGGTAACCGGCGTCGAATCGGCGCTGGAAGCCGATCTGCACCGGCACGTCGGAGCCGGCGATGCGGTCGATCACCGCGAGCGTGCCCGCGATGTCCGCGGCCACCGGCTTCTCGCAGAACACGGGCAGGCCGGCGTCGACGGCCTTGACGATGAGTTCCGGGTGCGCGTCGGTGGCCGCGGTGACGACGAGGGCGTCGAGGCCGGCCGCGAACAACGCGTCGATCCCGTCGGCGACCTCGACGCCCAGCTTCGCGGCCGCCGAGCGCGCACGGGCCGGGTCGACGTCGGCGACGACCACCGAGGAGACCTCGGCGAAGCTCTTCAGAGTTTCGGCGTGGGCGGTGCCGATCCGGCCGGTGCCCGCAAGTCCCAACCTCATCGTGGTTGTCCTCCTCGTTGTCGTGCGGGGAAACGTCGTGCGGCGAAAAGCTCAACGCCGCCCGGTGGTCGAGCGGACCACCAGGGAGGGGTGCAACAGGTGCCGCACCGGCGTCGTGCGCTCGCCGCGCACGCGCTCCAGCAAGGCTTCGAAGGCCAGCCGGCCCATCTCGGTACGCGGCTGGTCCACAGTGGTCAGTGAGACGTGCCGCAGCGAAGCCAGCGACGTGTTGTCGTAGCCGACCACGGACACGTCACCAGGCACGCGAAACCCGTTGTCCTCCAACGCGGAGATCGCGCCGACGGCGTTGAAGTCGTTGCCCGCCACCAACCCGGTGGGCAGGTCGGCCCCGTCGTACGTGCTCAGCAGTTCCAGCACGGCCTTCTCTCCCGCCGTATCGGTGTGCTCGCTGCGCACCACGATCGGTTCGAGCCCGTGCGCCGTCATCGCCCGCCGGAACCCCCGCCGACGCGCGGCGGCACCGGCCGCTCCCCCGCCGTCGAGGTGCGCGATCCGGCGATGACCCAGGCCCACGAGGTGCTCGACGGCCAGCGCCGAGCCCGCCTCACCGTCGTCGTTCACCGTGTCTACCCCGGCCGCGCGCGAAGTCCGCGACACGAGCACCACGGGACATTGGCGGGCCGCGGCGTCAATCTCCGACGCGGGCACCACCGGCGACAGCAGGATCAACCCCGCCGGCCGAAAGGACAACAGGCTGCGCAACGCGGCACTCTCCCGCGAAGGCACGCGCCCACCGGTGTTGAGGATGAGGTCGAACCCGGCCGCCTGCGCCGCCGCGTCGAGACCCTCGACCACGTCGGCGAAAAACGCGTTGCGCAGGTCGTTCACCATCACGCCGAGCACGGTCGACGTGCGGCTGGCGAGCGAGCGCGCCATCACGTGCGGCGAATAGCCCAGCTCATCAGCCGCCTTCAGCACAGCTTCGCGGCGCAGCGCCGAAACATTGGGCGCACCGCGCATCACGAGGGACACGAGCGCGCGGGAAACGCCCGCCCGCGCGGCGACGTCCTCCATGGTGGGCTTCACGATTCGCTTGCCTCTCCGCCGGAACCGGCCGGAAACGGGCCCTTGACTCGGGTGTGGCCGACGCTACAAGCTTGGAGCGCTCTAATCAATAGAGCGCTCCAACGCGCACCGAACGGGCCAACGCCAAGGGTCACCGCACGGAGAGGGTTCCCATGACCGCCACCATCCGCATCGCCGCCGCACCGATCTCCTGGGGGGTGTGCGAAGTGCCGGGCTGGGGCCGGGTCCTCGACGCGCCGACCGTGCTCGGGGAGATGGCGGAGCTCGGCATCACCGCGACCGAGCTGGGCCCGCCCGGATACCTGCCGCGCGAGCCGGCCGAGCTGAAGAAGCTCCTCGGCGGCCACGGCCTCAACCTCATCGGCGGCTTCCTCGCCGTCGTGCTGCACAAAAACCCCGAAGCCGCGCTGGCCAAAGCCGAGGACTCCGCCGCGCTCTTCGCCGCGTGCGGGGCCGAGGTGCTCGTGCTCGCAGCCGCGACCGGGCTCGACGGCTACGACGAACGGCCCGCCCTCACCGACGCCGAGTGGGCCACCCTGATCACCACCGCCGGCCGGATCCGCGACGTCGCGGCCGGCCATGGCCTCAAGACCGTGCTGCACCCCCACGTCGGCACCCACGCCGAGACCCGCGCCGAGGTCGAGCGGTTCCTCGCCGACTCCGACGTGGCGCTGTGCCTCGACACCGGTCATCTGCTGATCGGCGGCACCGATCCCGTCGAGCTGGCACGGAAGTACCCGGACCGGATCGGGCACCTGCACCTCAAGGACGTGCGCGGTGAGCTGGCCGAAGCCGTGCGCGCCGGCACGCTCGGCTACACCGAGGCCGTGGGCAATGGTCTGTACGTCCCGCTGGGTGAGGGTGACGTGGACATCGAAGCCATGGTTCGCTTCGTGCACGAAGCGGGCTACGACGGCTGGTACGTGCTGGAGCAGGACACGGCGCTCGACGAGCGCAGCCCCGTGGACCTGCCGAAGCGGGACGTGGCGACGAGCCTGGCCTGCCTCGGGGCGATCGTCGGCCGCCTGGCCGGCTGAGAAGACAACGAGGAACACGCAGCGAGGAGAGACGACGATGTCCCATCGCTTGAGGCGCGGGGTTTTGAGGTGCACGGTGCCGAAACCGCGCTCAAGGGCCGCCCGGGTCGTGGCGGGGCTGCTGGCCACCGGCATGCTGCTGTCGGCGTGCACCGGGCCCGCGGCCGAGCCGAAGGCCACAGCCCCCGCCGCGGCCCCGGTCGAGTCCGGGCCGCTCAAGGTCGCCGTGATCACCCACGGCACCGCGGGCGACGCGTTCTGGAACGTGGTCAAGAACGGCGCCGAGCAGGCGGGCAAGGATCTGGGGGTGCAGGTCGAGTACGCCTCCGATGGTGACCCGGGAGCGCAGGCCAAGCTGATCGACAACGCCGTCGCCCAGCAGATCGGGGGCCTGGTCGTCTCGATGGCCAACCCCGAAGCCCTGCAGCCCTCGATCGAGGCGGCGGTGCGGGCCGGCATCCCGGTCATCACCATCAACTCCGGTGAGGACAAGAGCGCGGCTTACGGCGCGCTCACCCACGTGGGCCAGAACGAGTCCATCGCGGGCCAGGAAGCCGGCAAGAAGTTCAAGGACCTCGGCAAGAAGAAGCTGCTCTGCGTGATCCACGAAGCCGGCAACATCGGCCAGGCGCAACGGTGTGACGGCGCCAAGGCCGGCTTCGGCGGCGACGTGCAGACGCTGCAGGTGGACATCTCCAACCCCACCGACGCCGAGTCGCGCATCCGCGGCGCCGTGCAGACCGACCCGTCGATCGACGCCGTGCTGACCCTGAACTCGCAGGTCGCCGCCCGGGCCGTGAGCGCGATCAAGTCGGTGGGCTCGAAGGCGCAGGTCGGCACGTTCGACCTGAACTCCGACGTGGTGGCCGCCATCAAGTCGGGCGACGTGCTCTTCGCCGTCGACCAGCAGCAGTACGAGCAGGGCTACCTGCCGGTCATGTTCCTCAAGCTCTACCGCGACAACGCGAACATCGTCGGCGGCGGCAAGCCGGTGCTCACCGGCCCCGACCTGGTCGACAAATCCACTGTGGACAAGGTCGGCCAGTACGTGCAAAGGGGCACCCGATGACCACCACCACGCTCGACGAACGCCTCGTGAAACCGACGCTCATGGACCGGCTGGTGGTCCGGCCGGAGATCGGCGCTCTGCTCGGTGCCGCTGTTGTGTTCCTGTTCTTCAGCCTGGTCACCGAGAAGTTCTTCAGCGCCAGCGGTGCGGCCACCTGGCTCGACGACGCGGCGACGCTCGGCATCATGGCCGTGGCCGTCTCCCTGCTGATGATCGGCGGCGAGTTCGACCTGTCGGCCGGCGTGATGACGGCGTCGACTTCACTGGTCACGGCCATCCTCGCGACGCAGGCGGGCTGGAACGTCTGGCTCGCACTGCTCGTGTCGCTGGTGTTCGCGCTGCTCGTCGGTGCGTTCAACGGCTGGCTCGTGATGAAAACGGGCCTGCCGAGCTTCATCGTCACCCTCGGCACGTTCCTGGCGCTGCAGGGCCTCAACCTCGGCGTGACGCGGCTGGTCACCGGCACCGTGCAGGTCTCGGGCATGCGCTCGACCGACGGCTACGCCTCGGCCGGGTTCGTGTTCGCCTCCACGGTGGACATCGGGGGCACGCCGTTCCAGATCTCCATCGTGTGGTGGATCGGGGTGACGGCGGTGGCCGCGTGGCTGCTGTCGCGCACGCGGTTCGGCAACTGGATCTTCGCCGTCGGCGGCTCGGCGGCCAGCTCGCGCGCGGTCGGCGTACCGGTGGTGCGCACGAAGATCCTGCTGTTCATGGGTACGGCGCTCGCGGCGTGGCTCGTCGGCTCGATCAACATCCTGCGGTTCGCCAGCGTGCAGGCCAACCAGGGCATCGGGCTGGAGTTCCAGTACATCATCGCCGCGGTGATCGGCGGCTGCCTGCTCACCGGCGGGTACGGCTCGGCCGTGGGCGCGGCGATCGGCGCCCTGATCTTCGGCATGGCGCGCCAGGGCATCGTGTTCGCCGGGTGGGACAGCGACTGGTTCATGCTGTTCCTCGGGATCATGCTGCTGGCCGCGGTCCTGGTCAACAACGCCTTCCGGCGACGCGCGGAAAGGGTCCGGCGATGAACGCTCCCCTGATCGAAGTCAAGGACGTCGGCAAGATGTACGGCAGCGTCGTGGCGCTGCGTGATGTGTCCACAGTGGTCAACGCGGGCGAGGTCACCTGCGTGCTCGGCGACAACGGCGCCGGCAAGTCCACGCTCATCAAGATCCTCGCGGGCGTGCACCAGCACGACCGCGGCGAGTTCCTGGTCGAGGGCGAGCCCGTGCAGTTCACCTCGCCGCGCGAGGCGCTCGATCTCGGCATCGCCACGGTGTACCAGGACCTCGCCGTGGTGCCGCTGATGAGTGTCTGGCGCAACTTCTTCCTCGGCTCCGAGCCGACGGTCGGGGTCGGGCCGTTCCGGATGCTCAACCGGAAGAAGGGCCGCGAGACCACCAAACAGGCGCTGGCCGACATGGGCATCGACCTGCGAGACGTCGAGCAGCCCGTGGGCACGCTGTCCGGTGGCGAACGCCAGTGCGTGGCCATCGCGCGGGCCGTGCACTTCGGCGCGAAGGTGCTGATCCTCGACGAGCCCACCGCGGCCCTCGGTGTGAAGCAGGCCGGCGTGGTGCTCAAGTACGTGGCGCAGGCGCGCGACCGCGGCCTCGGCGTTGTGCTGATCACGCACAACCCGCACCACGCCTACCCGGTGGCCGACCGGTTCCTGCTGCTCAAGCGGGGTGCCGCACTCGGCTCGTACGAGAAGTCCGAGATCGGCATCTCGGAGCTCACGCGGCAGATGGCGGGCGGTGCCGAACTGGAGGCCCTGGAACACGAGCTGCGCGCGGTGGAGACGTGAACCTCGAGGCGCTGACCGTCGGCCGGGTCGGGGTGGACCTCTACCCCGAGCAGAGCGGCGTGCCGCTGGCCGAGGTCACCACGTTCGCCAAGTCGCTCGGCGGCACCGCGACCAACGTCGCGGTCGCCGCCGCGCGGCTCGGCCGCCGCACCGCCGTGCTCACGAAGGTGGGGCCCGACGGGTTCGGCGACTACGTGCGCAAGGCGCTCACGCGCTTCGGCGTCGCACCGGACCACGTCGGCACCTCGCCGGAGCTGCAGACGCCGGTGGTGTTCTGCGAGCTGAACCCGCCGGCCGACCCACCGCTGCTGTTCTACCGCTCCCCCATCGCGCCCGATCTCACGTTGGCCGACGCCGACGTGCCGTGGGACGTCGTCCGCGAGGTCCCGCTGCTGTGGGTCACGGGCACGGGCGTCTCCACGGAGCCGGCGCGCACGACGCAGCGCAAGATCCTCGAGGCGCGCGGCCGGCGGCAGCACACCGTGGTCGACCTCGACTACCGGCCGATGTTCTGGCCGGACGTCGAGACCGCGCGCAAGGAGATCGGCTGGATGCTCGACCACGTGACGGTGGCCGTCGGCAACCGCGCGGAAGTCGAGGTGGCCGTGGGCACGGCGGACCCGGAGGAGGCCGCGGACCAGATGCTCGCCCGTGGCGTGCGGCTCGCGGTGATCAAGAAGGGCGCGGAAGGCGTGCTCGTCGCGACCCCCGAAGGCCGGGCGACGGTGAAGCCGCAGCGCGTCGAGGTGGTGTGCGGCCTCGGCGCGGGCGACGGCTTCGGCGGTGCCCTCGTGCACGGGCTGCTGTCGGGCTGGGAGCCGGTGCGCCTCGCGGAGTACGCGAACGCGGCCGGCGCGCTGGTCGCGTCGCGGCTCGCGTGCGCCGACGCGATGCCGACGGCCACCGAAATCGAGGAGCTGCTGTGACGCCGTTGCTGACCGACGAACGCTGGAGCGAGCTGCTGCGCGTGCGGGCCACCGACCCGGGCGCGGTGCGGCGGGCGTACGCGTCGCGGCGGCGGCGCGAGAACCTGTTGTCGGACAAGGGAACCTTGTTCCTCGTCGCCGCCGACCACCCGGCCCGCGGCGCGCTGGGCGTGGGCGGCGACCCACTCGCCATGGCCGACCGCCGGTCGCTGCTCGAACGGCTGCTGGTGGCGCTGGCCAACCCGGCCGTCGACGGGCTGCTCGCCACCCCCGACGTCGTCGAGGAGCTGCTGCTGCTCGACGCGCTGCACGACAAGGTCGTGATCGGCTCGATGAACCGCGGTGGCCTGGCCGGCGCCGACTGGGAGATCGACGACCGCTTCACCGGCTACCACGCCGCGTCGCTCGTCGACTCCCGGCTCGACGGAGGCAAGATGCTACTGCGGCTCGTCGACGACGACCCCGGCACGGTCCCGACCCTGCAAGCCTGCGCCGACGCCGTCACAGAGCTCGCTTCCTACGGCCTCGTAGCCATGGTCGAGCCCCTGCCCTACGCCCGTGCCGAAGGTCAGCTGGTGCTGCAGAAGGACGCCGCGGCGCTGGCCCGGGCCGTCACGGTGGCCTCGGGCATCGGCGTGACGTCGGCGCACACCTGGCTCAAGCTGCCGTCGACCGACGACACCGCCGTGCTCGGCGCCACGACGCTGCCGGTGGTGATCCTGGGCGGGGTGCCGTCCGGCGACCCCGTCGCCGACTTGGCGTCGTGGGGCCGCACGCTGCGGCACGACGTGGTGCGCGGGCTCGTCGTGGGCCGTACCCTGCTCTACCCGCCCGACGGCGACGTCGGGTCCGCCGTGGCAGCTGCCGCGAACATCCTGGAGGCCGCGAAGTGAGCGCATTGCACCGTCCACACGGGACACTGGCCGACGACTCCGACCCGATTCTGCTGACGCCCGAAGGAGCCGGCTGGTCGCACACCGGCCTGCGGGTCCTCAAGGTCGGCCGCCGGCTGCCCCGGATGATCGAGACGGGCGAGTTCGAGGCGTTCGTGCTGCCGCTGTCCGGCTCGCTCACTGTGCGCGTGGACGACGAGGAGTTCGAGCTCGAAGGCCGCGATTCGGTGTTCTCGCGCGTCACGGACTTCGTCTACGTGCCGCGCGACGCCGAGGTCGAGCTGACCTCACCCACCGGCGCCGAGGTCGCGCTGCCGATGGCCCGCTGCGAGCGCCGGCTGGACCCGATGTACGGCCCGGCCGAGGACGTGCCCGTGGAGGTGCGCGGGTCGAGCCAGGCGAGCAGGCAGGTCACCAACTTCGGTGTGCCCGGCGTCTGGGACCACGCGGACAAGCTCAACGCGTGCGAGCTGATCACCCCGGACGGCAACTGGTCCTCCTACCCGCCGCACAAGCACGACGAGGCCAGCGAGTGCGAGGTCGTGAACGAGGAGATCTACTACTTCCGCATCGCCGGGCGCGACGGGATCACGCCGTCCCGTGAGGGCTTCGGCCTGCACCGCACCTACACGGCCGACGGTTCGCTCGACGAAGA
Organism: Amycolatopsis sp. NPDC051373; assembly: GCF_040689465.1. Taxonomy (NCBI): domain Bacteria; kingdom Bacillati; phylum Actinomycetota; class Actinomycetes; order Pseudonocardiales; family Pseudonocardiaceae; genus Amycolatopsis; species Amycolatopsis sp. NPDC051373. The sequence goes on from NZ_JBFBAE010000021.1 coordinate 45,030, forward strand.
CGTGGCGGTGCGCGACGGAGACGTCTTCCTCATCCCGCGCGGCTACCACGGCCCGTGCGTCGCCGCACCGGGTTACCCGATGTACTACCTGAACGTGCTGGCCGGGCCCGCCGAGGAGCGTTCGATGGCGTTCTGCGACGACCCCGCGCACGGCTGGGTCCGCGACACCTGGGCCACGCAGCAGCAGGACCCTCGGTGTCCCGTCACCGATTACGAAGGGCGAATCCGGCGATGAAGCTGACGACGGCGCAGGCGTTGGTGCGCTGGCTGCTCGCACAGCGGTCCGAGACGCTCGACGGGCGCGAGGTGCCGCTGTTTCCAGGCGTCTTCGCGATCTTCGGACACGGCAACGTCCTCGGCCTCGGCACCGCGCTCGAAGAGCACCGTGACGAGATCCCCGTCTGGCGCGGGCACACCGAGCAGGGCATGGCGCTCGCGGCGATCGGCTACGCGAAGGCGACGCAACGGCGGCAGGTCGGCGTGGTGACGTCGTCGATCGGGCCGGGCGCGCTCAACATGGTGACGGCCGCGGGGGTCGCGCACGCCAACCGGCTGCCGGTGCTGCTGCTGCCAGGCGACACGTTCGTCAGCCGCGCGCCCGACCCGGTGCTGCAGCAGATCGAGCCCTTCCACGACGGCACGGCGACGGTGAACGACGCCTTCCGCGCCGTGAGCCGCTACTTCGACCGGATTACGCGTCCGGAGCAGCTCCTCGCGACGTTGCCGCAGGTCGCGCGCGTGCTCACCGACCCGGCCGACTGCGGGCCGGTGACGCTGGCGCTGCCGCAGGACGTGCAGGCCGAGACGTTCGACTTCCCGCCATCGCTGTTCGAGCCCGTGACGCACCGGCTGCCGCGCCCGCGCCCGGACCGGCGCGCGGCCACCGAGGCGGCCGGCGTGCTGCGCGCGGCCCGGCGCCCGCTGCTGGTGCTGGGTGGCGGCGTGCGCTACTCGGGTGCGGGCCGCCGTGCGCTGGACTTCGCCGAGCGCCACGGGATTCCCGTCACGGAGACCACGGCGGGGCGGACGCTGGTGCCGCACGCGCATCCGCTGTACGCGGGGCCGCTGGGCGTCACCGGGTCGTCTTCGGCGAACGCCGTGGCCGCGACCGCCGACGTGGTGTTCGCCGTCGGCACCCGGCTGCAGGACTTCACCACCGCGTCGTGGACCGTGTTCTCGCCGGACATGCGGCTGGTCACGCTCAACGCGGCCGCGTTCGACGCGGTGAAGCACGGCGCGCTGGCCGTCGTGGGCGACGCCTACGCCGGGCTCGACGATCTGGCCGCACAGCTGGAAAGCTGGCGCGTCGATCCACAGTGGACTGCCCAGGCCGCCGAGGAACGCGTCAAGTGGGACGCGCACATCGGCTCCTTGCGTTCCGCTGCCTCGGAGATCCCCAGCTACGCGCAGGTCGTCGGCGTGGTCAACGACCTGTCCGAGCCGCGCGACTACGTGATGACCGCCTCAGGCGGGCTGCCCGGTGAGCTGATCGGCGGCTGGCGCGGGTCCGGCGAGGTGAGCATGGACGTGGAGTACGGCTTCTCGTGCATGGGTTACGAGCTCTCCGGCGCGTGGGGCGCCGCGATGGCCCACGACAGCGGCCTCGTGACGACCCTGCTGGGCGACGGCTCGTACCTGATGCTCAACTCCGACCTGTTCTCCGCCGCCTTCGCGGGCCACCCGCTCGTCGCCGTGGTCTGCGACAACGACGGGTACGCCGTGATCGCGCGCCTGCAACAGGGCCAGGGCGGCAAGCCGTTCAACAACTTCTACGCCGACTGCCGCACCTCCCACACCGAGCCGCCGCGCGTGGACTTCGCGCGCCACGCGGAATCGCTGGGCTGCCTCGCTTTCAAGGCCACGTCCGTCGATGACCTCCGGGACGCGTACGCCAAGGCGCGCGTGGCCGCCGTCGCCGAGAGCCGGCCCGCGGTGGTCGTGGTGCGCACGCTGCCCGCGGCGTGGACGGAAGCCGGCGCGTGGTGGGAGGTCGGGGTGCCCGAGCACCTCGCGGGCCGCCCGGACTTCGACGCCGCGAAGCCCGGGCAGGTCCGCTACCTGAGCCGCTAGGCCCAGAGCTTCGCCAGCGCATCGACGTCGAGCACGGTGGCGAACTTCGGGAAGATCCGGCCGGTGAGGAACTCGTGGGTGCCGGGCTCCGGGTCGGCGCTGGCGTCGTCGAGCACGAGGATCCGGTAGTCGCGGTCCATCGCCTCGCGCACGGTACTGAGCACCACGCCGCTGGTGCTGATGCCGGCCAGCACGAGGGTGTCGACGTCGCGCTCGCGCAGCTGGGTGTCGAGGTCGGTGGTGGTGAACGCGCCGACGCGGACCTTGCGCACCGAGACGTCCTGCGGCTGCGGGCTGAGCCGCTCGTCGATCTGGGTGGCCGGGGCGTCGGCGTGCATCACCGCGCGGCTTTCGGGCGCCACCATGCGCGCGAACACGCTGGTGGACGGGATGGCGTCGAACTCGGCGTCGTCGAAGCCGACGCGGACCCAGCCGACGTGCCCGCCGTGGGCGCGGACGTCGGAGATCGCGGTGCCGACGCGATCGACCAGCGCCTGGTCGTCGGCGACGCGGCTCACGATGCCGGCCTGGTAGTCCATGACGAGCAGGGCGGTGCGGGCCGGGTCGAGCTGTTCGGTCATTTCCGGGTGCCTTTCGGAGAGGGTGGATCGCGCCGACGTCCGGTCCAGGACGTTGACGAGTAGGAAGACGACGCTCGCGATCACGAGGAACCACGCCAGGTGATGGAGGCCGCCGGTGTCGGCTCGTTGGCCGTAGAAGCCGCCTTGGGCTGCGGAGGAGACGATGGCGCCGAGATAGCCGAAGGTGCGCAGCAGGCCCGCGGACGCGCCCACGTCGTCGGGGTTCGCCTGCCGGTACACCGCGTTCTGGAGCGCGAGGCTGTTGAGCCCCTGCGGGATACCGAAGATCAGCACGATCCCGACGATCGTCCACAACGGACTGGCCGGCACCATGGTGAGCAGCAGCACACACGCGACGAGCTGCGCGACCGCGGCGACGAACAGCTTGCCGCGCAAGCCTTGCCGGCGTCCGGTGATCGCCGAGACGACGATGCCGGCGGCGAACATCGGCAGCGTGACCAGGCCCGCGGTGCTCGCCGACAGGCCACGGCCGTCCTCGAGCCACTGGGTGAAGCCGTAGATGAAGCTGTAGGACACGACGTACGCGAGCAGGGCGCGGCCGTACGTGAGCAGCAGCGGGACGTTGCCGCCGAGCACTCGCAGGTCGATGAAGGGGCGGGGGTGGCGCAACTCGTGCACTGTGAAGGCCGCCGCGGCGAGCACGGTGATCACGAGCAGGTACCACGAGCTGGCGTGCGGGTTCATCAGGAACAGCAGCAGCGCGACCAGCGTCGTCGCGAACAAGGCCATGCCGGGAAAGTCGAGGTTCAGCTTGCCCGGGGCGCGTTCGTCGTGCGGGAAGCGCAGCCAACCGAGCACGAACGCCACTACCGCGATGGGGATGTTGACCGCCAGCGTGGTGCGCCAGCCGCCTAGGCCGATCAGCAGCCCGCCCAGCGGCGGGCCGATCACGGCGATGGTCTGCGTCGCGATCGCCAGGATGGTGAGCACGCCGGCGGGGCTGTCCTTGCCCGTGCGGCGGCCCTCGTCGCGGATCAGCCGCATCGCCGCGGGGTAACCGGCGCAGGTGCCGAAGCCGAGGATCACGCGGGCGACGATCAGCACCGCCAGGTTCGGGGCCAGCGCGCCGATCACGCCCGCGACCCCGACCAGCGCCGCCGCGGGGAGGAACAGCCGGCGCGGACCGTAGATGTCGATCAGGCGCCCGACCACGGGCTGGCCGACCGCCGTCGCGAGGTAAAGCGCGGAGATCAGCCACGCCGTCTGCGAGGGTGGCGCGCCGAACGCGACGCCGATCGGCACCAGCGCGACCGAGACGATCGTGGAGTTGATCGGGTTCAGGATCGCGCCGGAGACGAGCGGCGCGATGAGCTTGCGGTTGAACCCGTCGCTCGCGCCGAACCGCTCGCGCGGCTTCACGGGCGCGCTCATTCTTCGACCACGCGCTCCAGCAAGGTCAGTGCCTGGTCCAGGACCTGGCGCTCGGCCTCGGTGAAGCGCTGCTCGAACGCGTTGGCCAGCCACTCTTCCCGGCTGGCGCGGGCACCTTGGGCGACGGCTCGCCCCTCGTCGGTCAGGAAGAGCAGCTGGCGTCGCGCGTCGTCGGCGTCGGCCTCGCGCCGGATCAGGCCCTGCTCGTGCAGCGCCGCGACCGTCTTGGCCATCGACTGCGGCCGGACCCGCTCCGCACCCGCCAACTGGCTGGCCGACGACGGTTCGGAAATCGCCAGCCGCGCCAGCGCCGACGCCTGCGGCGCACTCAGTCCACGCACGGACGACGCGTCCTGCATCCGCCGCCGCAACCGGCCGACGAGGATCCGCAGCCGCTGGGCCACGACGTCGGGAGAGCTCTGTTCGTTCACAATAGACAGCCTATACTGATCAGCCTTGGCTGTCTATTTTTTTGATCTACGCCACGTGCTCGTCGAGCCAGGGACGCAGGATCGGGAGCACGACCTTGGCCTGCATGGCGCTCATGTGGTCGAGACCTTCGAGGAGCTCGACCGTCCACCCGTCCTCTTCGAGGGCAGCGCGGTTCGCGACGAGGGGACCCGCGATGTCGACCGTGACGCCACCCCAGCGTTCGCCGTAGGCGATGCGGTCTTCGGTGCCCGCGAAGCACAGGCGGGGACACGTCAGGTGGACGGCGTGGTCGTCGAAGCCTTGCAGTGCCTCGTAAAGCGTGACGAACTGGCGGGTCTGCGCCGTGGACATCGTGAAGTCGACGGAGTCCCAATCGCCCGGTGTCGCGTCGCCGCCTTCGGTGCGGGGCATCGCGTGCGTCGCCCGGGTGACGGCGAGCATCGCGTCGTACGGGCCGTCGAGGGGCGGGTAGCCGCCCATCACCAGGGCGGTGAGGCGGTCGGTGCGCAGGGCGAGCTGAAGTCCGGCGAGGGCGAGCCAGGAGTAGCCGTAGCAGGCGAAGCTTTCGGCGTTCACGGCCGACGCGATCGCCAGCAGGTCGGCCGAGATTTCCTCCGGTGTAAGGGTTTCCGGGCGCGGATGCGCGAGGGTGTGGCCCTCGTAGTCGAAGGCGATCACGCGGAAGCCCGCGAGACCGTCGATGAGCGAGCGGCCCAGCGCGGGGTCGCCGCCCCACCGGCGTACGGACTCGGCCCGCTCACCTTCCAACGGACGCGGGTTCACAGGCAACAGCAACGCAGGTCCGTCGCCGTGCACCTCGACATCGATCGTGGTTCCGCCGGGCAGCGTGACCATGCCGGCCCCCATCTCTTTACGTTGTAAGCGATTGGAGCCGACGAAACTTTACGCCGTATGGAGTTGTCGAGCTCAGAGGCCGAGGTACCGGCGGATCTCCTGCACGGCGGCGCGCCCGGCGCGGTTGGCGCCGACGGTGCTGGCCGAGGGCCCGTAGCCCACGAGGTGCAGGCGCGGTTCGGCGACCACGCGCGTGCCGTCCAGGCGGATGCCGCCGCCGGGCGCGCGCAGGTGCAGGGGCGCGAGGTGGTCGATCGAGGCGCGGAAGCCGGTGGCCCAGAGGATCAGGTCCGCGGGTTCGAAGGTGCCATCGGCCCAGACGACGCCTTCGGGCACGAGGTGGTCGAACATTGGCTTGCGATCGAGGTACCCGGCGGCCTCCGCGGCCCGCACCTCGGGCGTCACGGCGAGGTCGGTGACGCTCACGACGCTCTGCGGCGGCAGCCCTTCCCGCACTCGCCGCTCCACCTTCGCGACGGCCTGGCGGCCCCAGTCTTCGCTGAAGTCCTGGTCGTGCCAAATCGGCGGACGGCGGGTGACCCAGGTCGTCGACCTCGCGACGGGCCCGATCTCCATCAGCAGCTGCACAGCCGAAGTACCGCCGCCGACCACGACCACGCGGCGGCCGCGAAACTCCTCGGCGCCGGTGTAGTCGGCGGTGTGCAGCTGGCGGCCGGCGAACGTCTCCTGCCCCGGGTAGTGCGGCCAGAACGGGCGGTCCCACGTGCCCGTCGCGCTCACCACGGCGCGCGCGGCCCACGTCTCGGCGGGGGTCTCGACCAGCAGGCGGTCGCCGGTTTTGCGCACGGCCGTGACGTCGACCGGGCGGTGCACCGGTAGGTCGAAGGTCTTCTCGAAGCGGCCGAAGTACTCGGACACGACCTCGCTGGCGGGCTTGGTCGTGTCGGGCGTGCCGAAGGCCATGCCGGGCAGGTCGTGGATGCCGTGGACCTTGCCGACGACCAGTGAAGGCCAGCGGTACTGCCACGCGCCGCCGGGCCGTTTGCCATGGTCGAGGACCACGAAGCCGCTCTCGTTGGCGAGGCCCGCGCGGCGCAGGTGGTACGCCGCCGACAGCCCCGCCTGCCCCGCCCCGATCACCACGACGTCGGTCTCGTGATCCGCACTCATACAACGTTCAACAACTCGGCATAGCGCGTATTTCGAGCGGTGACTCACAAGGCGACGCGGTTGCGCCCCGCGTCCTTGGCTCGGTAAAGGGCGGCGTCGGCCGAGCGCAGCACCTGGTCGAGCGTGTCACCCGCGTCGGGGTACCCGGCGACGCCGACGGACACCGACAGGCCGCTGACCTGCACGGTCCCGCCGACCACCACACTCAGCTCCCCCACCGCGACGCGCACGCGCTCGGCGATGGCGAGCACGGGCGTGCCGCCGGTGGCCGGCAGCAGCACCACGAACTCCTCGCCCCCGAAGCGCCCGACAGTGTCGCTCTGGCGCACGGCGTCCTCGATCGCCACGGCGACGGCGGCGAGGACCTCATCGCCGGCGAGGTGGCCGTAGGTGTCGTTGATGCGCTTGAAGTGGTCGAGGTCGATCATCAGGACGGCGAACTCACTGCCCGGGCCTCGCCTTCGGGCCCGGGTGAACTCGCGCGTGGCCAGGTCGTGCCACCCGGCGGTGTTGAGCAGTCCGGTCTTCTCGTCCGTGACGGCGGCGACCTGCAGTTGCTGCTTGAGCAGCAGGTAGCGGTGTAGCAGAAGCAGCGGCGCCACCACGAAGACGACGAGCACGGGCTGCGCCACGAGGGCGAGCGCGGCGAGGCCGCCGAGGCACAGCGTGGCGATCTCGAACGCGTTGTCCTCCCACGTGCCGACGAGGTCCGTGGCCTGGCGGCTGCCCGTGTAGAGGTAGATCCCGGCGGCGACCAGCGCCATGTTGACCACCTCGAACACGGCCGCCGCCGCGACGAGGGCGAGCATGCCGTGCCACGTGTTGAGGGTCGCGTCGTTGAGGTGGTCGATGGTGAGCACGGAGGACGCCGCGAAGCAGCTGAGCATCGCCCACGCCGTGCTGGCGAGGAACCGGTGCGCGGGCCGCGTGCGCACGCTGCGCCAGACCCTCAGCCACAGGTGCAGGTAGAGGACGAGCGCCAGCAACGCCACCCACGCGGGCGGCAACAGGAAGGCTCCCGCGAGGTACCAGACGGAGGTGACGTTGATGTGCGTCTGGCCGCTCATCCACCGCCGCAGCCGCTCGATCCTGCGCGACATCTCAGCCTGCGCGACGCCCAGCACGACCAGCGTCGCGAACCACCCGAGCTGGACTGTGCCCCCGAAGTCGGTCGCGAACCCGACCACCACGGCCGTCACCGCGGCGAGCTCACAAACCACGGCGTACGCGATCCACCTCCGCCGCGCCACCACCCACATCGCCCACCGCGACGGCAGGCCGCCCCACTCCCGCCACGCCGCCAGCGCACCCCGGACGCCCCGGGGACCCGCTCCCAGCATCGTGACGCCCCTTCGGCCGACGAGGTGGCCCAGAGTAGCCGGTCAACCCTCCGCCGTCGCCGGACCGGGGGAATTCTCGGACGTCCTCTGCCCTGCGGACATGGCGGGAGTAGAGCGGGTGGGCAAGGTCTGACTGAGGCCGGCCGTTTGGCCGGGCTGCGTCGGGCTGGATCCCGCTGCGTGGCGAGGCTCGCGACTGCGCTTTCCACATTGGCCACAGACAGCCGGAGTTTTGGACAACTGAGCCCTCCGCGCCTCTCTCGCCGAGTTTGACGGGGTGGGTCGTTGCTGGACTTTTTCACCCGCCCAAGCGGTACTGGACGTACTGCCTTGCGGCCTCGTTGAGCTGCGGGAATGCGCCCTTGTACACCCAAGCCCCCATGATCAACACGGCGAAGGCGGTGACCGCGCGGTCTGGCGCGTCCCGGTACGCGGAGATCTGGTTCGCCCACTCCTCGGCTTGCGCCGGGGTGTGGCCCGCCGCGACGAGCCTCAAGACCAATGCTGCGGCATCGAGCCATGCGGCGCCGATGGTCGACCACGCCCAGTCGACGACCCTGGCTCGTTCTGACACGAGGATGTTGAGGGGGTGAAGGTCGCCGTGTACGAGGCTGTCCCCGCGCACAGATTGGATCGCGTGGCGCTCACACTCGATGAGCTGCTCGATGTGCTTTTGGTCCCACGGGTCAAGCTCGTCCGGCGTCGACTTGGACAGGCGGCGCCAGGGGCTCATCCATTCCCACTGCTCGGAAGCTGTCTGAAGGTCGAGCCGACATCGCGCCAGCGACGAAACCATCGTGGCTACGGATTCGACGACCAGCGGAAGATCGCGTGATCCCGGCCGGAGTTCTGCGTGCCGGCCGTTAACGTGCTCGAACCCCAGGACGGACCACCCGTCAGCCTCGACCTCCCATAGAAGACGCGGTGCAACAGTGCGGGGAAGGACAGGGTTCACTGCCGCCTCGACCTGTTGCATCCGCGCCCTCCGCGTGCCGGCCACGACACCCTTGACGAAGAACCTTCCACGTTCCGCCTGGAGAGTCGCCAGAAGATCGGAGTTCCGCCCGTCCGACGGCGACACGGCCGAAGAGACCGAGCCTGTCTCCTTCTCGACCGCGCGACGAACGGCGTCGGGAATTTCCTGCCAATCCTGACCGGCCATTACTATTCCTTCAGGCTAGTTCGACGTAGCTGCGGGCGGCGGATCGTCGGTGCAGCCGTTCTTGCACTGCGAGCACTTCGCGCATTTCCCCGATGAATTGAACCACAGGTCACGATCGACGGCGAACCCGGCCGACCGGATGGCGGACGTCGTGCGATCCATCATCTCGCGAAGAGGAATACCGCTTCCGTCGGCATCTTCGTCGTCATTGGGGACGTGGTGGATGAAGCTCCCCGCGATGCGGTCGCAGAACTCGGCGTACTCGTGTGTGTACAAAATGAACGTGTGCCAGCCGACGTCGACAGTGTCGCTCGGGGCCAGCGACGCAGAGGTTCGAGCACATGCGCCAAGGAACGCCAGGGCCTGATCCATGATGCGCGCCGCGTACTCGTGTGACACCACGTTCTCTTTGGCTATCCGATTGGAAAGTCGACCGAATAGTTTTTTTGGAAACAAGACCCTGACCAGTGATATTTTCAACGGCTATTGTCATTGCCATCTCCTCTTTTTGGAATTCTCCGAAATCGCGCAGCCAAGAGCGCGAGAGGCCCGGTCGACGAGCTGATGGAGGGAGTGCGGGAAGCTCGCACTCTCGATCATGACGGGGGCGGAGTTCTCCCCCTGCTCCCACCGAGTTCGCCCACGTCGCCACTCCGCTACGGCCCGCACTGCGACGCCGATCACGAACGCGGTACCGAACAAGGTCACTACCGCGATCGCGAGCAGCACGCCTAGTAGTCCGAAGTCCACGTTCATCGCTGTCGCCCCCGTGTCGTTGAAGGGGCCGCCCCGGCGGGGGAATGTGCACCCGTTTTGCCGCCGCCCGGAACAACCCTCTCGGGTAGCGTGGTGCTCACAGCGCGTCAGAGGAATGGAATCGCTGTCTACAGGCGTCTACAGAGTGGTGAGGCACATGAGCGACCTGGGCGGGCGCCTCAAAGCCGCACGCGAGGACGCCGCTGTCAGCCTGTCCGCGCTCGCGAAAAAGACGCACTGGAGCAAGGCACAGCTGGGGCATTTGGAGACCGGCAAGCGTCATGTCAAGCGCGAACACGTGCTGGCGTATGCCCGCGCGCTCAACGTCCCGGTCGACACCCTCTACGGACGCCGACTGGATCCGCTTCGCGTCGCTCACGAGTGGCTGGTGGCCGACACTCCGATGGCGGCACACAGCACGGCTGGCCGCAGAATCGGCGAGAGCCTGGTCGCCGAGATCGAGCAGCGCGTGATCGTTCTTCGCCATCTGGATGACACAGTCGGCGGCGGAGACCTCGCGCCCGTTGTTCATCGTGAGTTGTCCGAGCTGAGGAACGTCGCGCACTGCGCGACCTACTCCGAGGAGATGGGGAGGCGGCTCCTCATCGCCGTTGGCGAGCTGTCGCAGCTCGTGGGTTGGGTGGAGAGCGACGCTGGGCACTATGAGGCCGCGCAGCACGTGTACCTGGATGGCGTCTCCGCCGCGCACGACGCAGGTGACGATGTGCTCGCCGGGCAGCTGCTGTCGTCGCTCTCGTACCAGATCGCGAACGTGGGAGATCCGTCGGACGGCGCGCTGCTGGCCAAGACAGCAGTCAAGGGCGCGGCTGGAGCAACACCCGTTGCGCGCACGCTCCTCCTCGAGCGAGTCGCGTGGGCCACTGCGCGGTCACGAGACGTCGAGAGTGCCCGGCGCGTGCTCGACTTGGTCGATGACGCCTTTGAGGAGCGCTCCGACGGGATTCCCGAGCCCGAATGGGTCTACTGGATGAGCAGGGACGAGATCGACGTCATGGCCGGCCGGTGCTGGATCGAGATGGGCCAGCCTGCAAAGGCGGCCCCGCTTTTGCGGCACGCGATCGAGGGTTACGACACCGACCACGCCCGCGAGATCGCGCTGTACCAGACGTGGCTGGCCGAGTCTTATGCGAAGGAAGGCCAGTTGGACGAGGCGCGGGAAGTGATCCAGCGGGCACGCGAAGCCTCTGACCGGATGAACTCAGCCCGGCTCGGGCAACGGGTCGACGAGATCGAACGACTCGTCAGCTAGGGCAGGCGTTCGTCAAGGGCGGCGGGTTCGACTCAGCCACGGATGAAGCGACGCCAGCGGGGGCATGTGGGCTATGCCTGGGTGTCCCGTTCTTCTTGGTGCACTCCGGTCGGCGCAAACGGATGGCCGAAACGGCACGCCAGCCATGCCTGAGCACACACTTGGCCGACAGGTCGAGCACTGCCCGCCGAGAACACGCGTGCCCCACCAGCTCGAGCGCTACCCGCCGAACCAACGGATTGCCGGTGATCAAGAGGCGTCGGCGTCCCGGCTGTCGAATCACTGAGCAGAGCAACACACGTCGCCCGCCGGCGGGGCGCGAGTGGCGACCCGCCGGCGCTCGTGGGTCAGCGGCGGCGCAGGGCCCGGACGATCATGAAGACCACGAACAGCACAGCGGCGCCCGCGGCGACCGGGATGAGGCGTTTGGCCACGGACTTGCCTGCGTAGTCCAGGAGGTCGATGGCCTCGGTTTCGCCGGTCGAGCTGCCGGAAGGGACGCTGCGGAGCTGGGGTTTCGGCGACGTGGCCTCGGCGGTGTCGGCGGCGGATTGTTCGGCGAGGTCGCTCGTCGCGGCGGCCTCGGCGGCCGGGGCAGCGGCCGGAGCGGTCGTGACCGAACCCGAGCCCGAGCCGGCAGCCGCGGAAGAGCCGGCGGCCGCAGCACCGGAAGTGCCCAGCGAGTCGGCCAGGTTGCCGGCGAAGGTGTCCAGCAGTTTGCCGCCCACCTCCGAGATCAGGCCGCGCCCGAATTGCGCCGGGCGGCCCGTGATCGCGATGTCGCTGGCCACCGCGCCGTGGGTGCCGCCGTCGACGGAGCTGAGGGTCACCGTCACGGTCGCCGCGGCGGTGCCGCCGCCGCGGGAATCCTTGCCGGAGGCCTTGATGACGACCTTCTTGGCCGCTTCGTCCTTTTCGAGAAACTCGCCGGAGCCCTTGTACAGCAGGGAGATCGGGCCCAGCTTGACCTTCACCGTGCCCGTGAAGGAGTCGCCCTCCACCTTCGTGAGCGACGCCCCCGGCATGCACGGGGCGACGCGCTCGGGGTCGATGACGGCCTGCCAGACCTCCTCAAGAGGCGCGGGGACGGTGAATTCGTGGTCGAGCCGCACGGGCCGACCTCCTCTCCTTCGTCAAAGCCGGTCTCGGCCGAAGCCGATGAGGCCCACCTTACGACCGTCGGCGGTCGAAAGGTGGGCCTCGTGGACATCAGGCTCCGACAGCAGCCGTCAGGGCACGGCCCGTGAGCACCCGCGCGAGGTGCTGCCGGTACTCGACGTCGGAGTTGCCGTCCGCTGCCGGGTTCGTGCCGTCGGCGGCGTGCGCGGCGGCCGCGCGGATCACGTCGGCGTTCGCCGAAGCGCCCACCAACGCTTGCTCCACGGCGACGGCCCGCACGGGCGTCGAGCCCATGTTCGTGAGCGCCACGCGGGCTTCCTCGATCACGCCGCCCTCGGTGCGGACGGTGGCCGCGACCGCGACCATCGACCACGCCTGCGCGACGCGGTTGAACTTCTCGTAGTGCGCGCGCCAGCCGGTGTGTTTGGGCAGGCGAACCTCCACGAGCAGCTCGTCGGGTGCCAGCGCGGTGGTGAAGAAGTCCTGGAAGAACTCCTCCGCGCCCACCGTGCGCCGGCCGCTCGGCCCGGCGATCACCAGCGAGCCGTCGAGCGCCACCGCCACAGCGGGCAGGTCGCCCGCCGGATCGGCGTGTGCGAGTGAGCCGCCGAACGTGCCGCGGTGGCGCACCTGCGGATCGGCCACCGTGTCGGTCGCCTCCTTGGCCAGCGCCGCGTGCTCGGCGACCAGCGCATCGCGCTGCACGTCGTAATGCGTGGTCATCGCGCCGATCACGATGGCGTCGCCGTCCTCGCGCACGCCGCGCATCTCGGCGATATTGCGCAGATCCACCAGCGTGGTCGGGGCGGCGAGGCGCATCCGCAGCACCGGCAGCAGGCTCTGCCCGCCCGCCAGCACCTTCGCGTCCTCGCCCGCCGCCGCGAGCGCCTGCACGGCTTCGTCCACACTGGACGGAGCCACGTACTCGAACGGGGCCGAGATCACTGGGCACCTCCGGAGGCGTCGATCGAACCGAGGCCGCCGCCGGCCTCCGAGCCGGGTCCCCCGGCTGCCGTGGTTCCGTGCTGGATGGCGTGCCACACGCGCATCGGCGTCAGCGGCATTTCGATGTCGTTCACGCCGAAGTGGCGCACGGCGTCGACCACCGCGTTGACCACCGCCGGCGTCGAGGCGATCGTGCCCGCCTCGCCGACGCCCTTGGCGCCCAGCGGGTTCGTGGTCGACGGCGTCTCGGTGCGCGCCGTCGTGAACGAGGGCAGGTCGGCCGCCGAGGGCAGCAGGTAGTCGGCGAACGTACCCGTGGTGAGCGTGCCGCTCTCGTCGTGCACAGCCTCCTCGAACAGCGCCTGCGCGATGCCCTGCGCGAGCCCGCCGTGCACCTGGCCGTCGACGATCAGCGGGTTCACGACCACGCCGACGTCATCCACGCACACATACGAACGCAGCTTGATCCGGCCCGTCTCCGTGTCCACCTCGGCGGCGCACAGGTGCGTGCCGTGCGGGAAGGAGAAGTTCTCCGGGTCGAACGTCGCGTCGGAGTCGAGCGAGGGCTCGATGCCGTCGGGCAGGTCGTGGGCCGCGAACACAGCCAAGGCGACGTCCTGGATCGTCGTCGACGAGTCCGTGCCCTTGACCGTGAACTTGCCGTTCGCGAAATCCAGGTCGTCCTCGGCGCATTCGAGCATGTGTGCGGCGATCGGCTTCGCCTTCGCCACGACCTTCTCGGCCGCCTTCACGACGGCGACGCCACCGACGGTGAGAGAACGCGAGCCGTAGGTGTCCATGCCCTTGTGGGACGACTGCGTATCGCCGTGCAGCACCTCGACGTCCTCGAAGGGCACGCCCAGCTGGTCGGCCACGATCTGGCTCCACGCCGTCTCGTGCCCCTGACCGTGGGCCGAGGCTCCGGTGGTCACCTCGATCTTTCCCGTGGGCAGCACCCGCAGCTGCGCGTACTCCCAGCCACCGGCCCCGTAGTCCAGCGAGCCGAGCACCCGCGACGGCGCCAGGCCGCACATCTCCGTGAACGTGGAGATGCCGATGCCGAGCTGCACCGGGTCACCCGAATCGCGGCGCTGCTGCTGCTCGCGCCGCAGCCCGTCGTAGTCGAACAGCTCCTTGGCCTTCGCGGTGGCGGCCTCGTAGTTGCCCGAGTCGTAGGTCAGGCCCGCCACGGTGGTGAACGGGAACTCCTCGTGCTTGATCCAGTTCTTCTCGCGCAGCTCCATCGGATCCATGCCGAGCTCGTCGGCGAGCTCGTCCATGATCCGCTCGACCGCGAACGTCGCCTCCGGCCGCCCGGCGCCGCGGTAGGCGTCGGTGAGCGTGGTCGTGGTGAACACGTTGGTGCAAGCGAAGTGGTAGGCGGGGAACTTGTAGATCGCGTTGAACATGAACGCGCCGAGGATCGGCACGCCCGGGCCGACGAGCCCGTTGTAGGCACCCAGGTTCGCGATCAGCTCGACCTTCAGGCCGGTGACCGTGCCGTCGGCGTTCGCGGAGATCGTGATGTCCTGGATCTGGTCGCGGCCGTGGTGGGCGGTGAGGATCGACTCGGAACGCGATTCGTTCCACTTCACCGGTTTTCCGAGCTTGTTGGCCACCAGGACCGTCATCATCTCTTCGGGCAGCACGGCGATCTTGCCGCCGAAGCCGCCGCCGACGTCGGGCGCGATCACGCGCACCTTGTGCTCCGGCAGCCCCAGCGTCAGCGCCGTCATCACTCGCAGGATGTGCGGGATCTGCGTGGCCGACCACATCGTCATCTGCGCGCTCGTCGGGTCGACGACACACGCCCGCGGCTCCATGAACGCGGGAATGAGCCGCTGCTGGCGGAAGCGGCGCTTGACCACGATCTCCGACGACGCGATGGCGTCCTCGACGTTGCCGCCGGTGCCCGCCTCGGCCGAGTCGAAGATCCACAGCGCGTTCTTGTTGGTGCCCAGGTCCTCGTGCACGAGCGGCGCGCCCTCGGCGAGCGCGGCCTCCATGTCGAGCACCACGGGCAGCTCGTCGTACTCGACCTCGATGGCTTCGAGCGCGTCGTGGGCTTCACCGGCGCTGCGCGCCACGACCACGGCGATGCCTTCACCGGCGAAGTTGACCTGGCCGTCCGCCAGCACCGGGCGGCGCGGCGACTTCATGTCGGGGGTGATCGGCCACGCGCACGGCATGCCGATCGACCCGTCCGGGTCCAGGTCCCTCGCGGTGTAGACCGCGACGACGCCGGGTGCGTCCTTGGCCGCCGAAACGTCCAGCGACACGATCTTCGCGTGCGCCATGGGGCTGCGCAGCACGGCGAGGTGCAGCATGCCCGGCAGCACGATGTTGTCGGTCCAGCGCGTACGGCCGGTGATCAGCCGCTCGTCCTCTTTGCGGAGCCGGGCCTTTCCGACCTCGGGCTCGATGGTCGCGGTCATCACTCACCACCCACGCCGACGTGCTTGATCTGTTCGGCCTCGGGTCCGGCGCCCGGGCTCATGTGCTGCGCGGCGTCGCGGACGGCGCGCACGATGTTCTGGTAACCGGTGCAGCGGCAGAGGTTCCCCTCGAGACCTTCGCGCACGGCCTTCTCGTCGGGATCGGGATTGTCGGCCAGCAGGTCGATCGACGCCATGATCATGCCGGGCGTGCAGAAGCCGCACTGCAGGGCGTGGTTGTCGCGGAACGCCTGCTGAACGGGGTGGAGCCGCCCGTCGCGGGCGAGCCCTTCGACGGTGGTGACCTCGCTGCCGTCGGCCTGGACGGCGAGCACGGAGCAGGACTTCACGCTGTGACCGTCGAGGTGGACGGTGCACGCGCCGCAGTTGCTCGTGTCGCAGCCGACGACCGTGCCCACCTTCCCGACGCGTTCCCGCAGGTAATGGACAAGAAGTGTGCGGGGCTCCACCTCATCGGTGTACTTCGTGCCGTCGACGGTGACGGTGATGCGCATCAAAGGCCTCCAAGAGCAAATGCCCGCCTGACCCGGGTGGGGCCGGCGGGCCGGTTCGGGAACGGCCAAGGTCGATCGTGATCGGCCTCACAGGCGAGCCTGCTACTCCTCTCGCGCGCGGACAAGTCCTGATGTCGTACATCCGGGCCGTGCTCCCGCGTTTGCACGTCCATATGCAGGACCATTCCGCAGATGCGGACCTCCGTTAGAGTGATTTTTCCGCCCGGCGGCAAAACTCACCCGAGTCTCAGGTGGACGGTTGCGACATGGTCGACTTCCGCCTGGGCGTGGGGATTTCCAGTCATTCGCCCACTGTGCGTCGAGTCGCTTGAGAAGTGAGCACTGCTGCACCGCGAACTCGGTTCCATGGTAGATTTATTACCGCAGATGCGGGTTGTCTGACTTATGGTCTCCGCAGATGCGGGCTCATGAGAAAGTCCCGCACACCAGGGCGTGCGGGACTTTCTGAAAAACGCTCAGTTGTGGATCCGGCCGGACAAGGCGGCCAATCGTCGTCCGGTTCCGCTCCAGCGCAGCGAAATGATCTCCGCCGCGATCGACACCGCGGTCTCCTCGGGCGTGCGTGCGCCCAGGTCCAGGCCGATCGGCGACGAGAGCCGCTCCAGCTCCGGCTCGGTGATGCCGGCTTCGCGCAGCCGGGCGAACCGGTCGTCGTGGGTCTTGCGCGAGCCCATGGCGCCGACGTAGCCGACGTCGAGCCGCAGCGCGATCTCCAGCAGCGGCACGTCGAACTTCGGGTCGTGCGTGAGCACCGCGATCGCGGTGCGACTGTCGATGCGGCCGGCCTCGGCCTCGGCGGCGAGGTAGCGGTGGGGCCAGTCGACCACGACCTCGTGCGCGTCAGGGAAGCGGCTGCTGGTGGCGAACACGGGCCGCGCATCGCACACCGTGACCTGGTAGCCGAGGTAGGCGCCCATACGCGCCATGGCGGCGGCGAAGTCGATGGCGCCGAACACGAGCAGCCGCGGCGGCGGTTCGAACGAGTTCACGAACACGGCCATGCCCTCACCGCGACGCTGGCCGTCCGGCCCGTAGCGCAGGGTGCCGGTGCGGCCGCTGGCCAGCAGGCCGCGCGCGTCGTCGGCCACCGCGTCGTCCATGCGCGAGGAGCCGAGCGAGCCCTCGGCGCGGTCGGGCCACACGATCATGCGCTCGCCGACCAGGCCGGGCGTCTCGTGCTCGACGATCGTGACGATGGCGACGGGTTCACCGCTGCGCACCGAGGCCACGACCTGGTCCAGCTCCGGCATCGACTCGCGGTCGAGGTGCTCCACGTAGATGTCGATGATCCCGCCGCAGGTCAGGCCCACGGCGAAGGCGTCGTCGTCGGTCACGCCGTAGCGCTGCAGCACGGGCTTGCGGTCGGTGACCACGTCCTGGGCCAGCTCGTACACGGCACCCTCGACGCACCCGCCGGACACGCTGCCGGCCACGGTGCCGTCCGGCGCCACCACCATCGACGCGCCCGGTGACCGCGGCGCCGACGAGAACGTGGCCACCACCGTGCCCAGGCCCACCGTCTCGCCCGCCAGCCAGCGGCGGTACACGTCGTCCAGTACGTCACGCATCGGCAATCTCCCCGAGCAATCGTTCCAACGTCGCCAGGCTGTGCCCGGCCAGCAACCGGTCGATGTGGGGCAGGGCGGCCACGATTCCGGACTGGACCGGAGCGTACCCTTCCCGCCCCGCGTGCGGATTAACCCAGAATACGGCGTGCGCGAGCCGGCGCAGTCTGCCGAGCTGCTCGGACAGCAGCATCACGTCGCCGCGTTCCCAGCCGTCGGAGAACACGGTGACCACGGAGCGTCGTGCGATGCCGCGCTGTCCCCAGCGGTCGAGGAACACCCGAAGCGTCTCGCCGAGGCGCGTGCCACCGGCGAAATCGGGCACCGCGTTGCCGGCGGCGAGCATGGCCTGCTCCGCGTCGCGCTGCCGCAGCTGGCGCGACACCCGGGTCATGCGCGTGCCGAGTGTGAAGACCTCGACGCTGGCCGGTGCGGACCTGGTGAGCACGTGGGCGAAGCGAAGCAACGCGTCGGCGTAGGGGCTCATCGAACCGGAGACGTCGATGAGCAGCACCGTTTTCCGCGGGCGAGTGCCGCGGCGGCTGTGGATGAGGCGGATGGGTTCGCCGCCGTCGGCGAGCATGGCGCGCAGCGTGCGGGCGGGGTCCAGCCGGCCGCGGTGGGCGGGGCGGCGGCGCGCCGCCCGGCGTTGCGGCGGAACCGGTTTGAGGGTGGCCAGAAGCTCGCGCAGGTGCTCGCGCTCGGCCTTGGTGAGCTCGGCGAGGTCGCGGTGGCGCAGCACTTCGTGTTCACTGGCGGCGACTTTGAGGCTGTCGGGCTCTTCTTCGCTTTCGCCGCTGCCGCCGGTGTCGGAGGTGAGCGGCGCGATGCGGGCGCGCTTCTGCGCGGGGGCGGCCTGGGTGCCGCGGCGAGTCTCGTCGCCGTCGAACCAGCGCGCGAAGGCTTCTTCGTAGCGCGGCAGGTCGTCGGGATCGGAGCACAGCGTGAGCCGGCCGGCCCAGTACAGCTGCGTGGGCTCCGCGATGTCCACCTCCGCGACGGCCGCCAAGTACGCCTGCACGCGGCGCGCATCGCACGCCACGCCCGCTTCGCGCAGGGCCGCCGCGAACCCGGCGAACCCGGCCAGCGGATCGGCGACCTCGGTGTCCATGCCCCCATTGTGCAACGGTTTCGCCCGCGGCGGGTTTTCGCCCGTCACGCGCGGGCGCGCACGCCGCCCCTCCCCCGGGACGACGCGCGCGCTCGGCGGCTCCGCGCAGCGACCACCCAAGGTAGCGGGAGGGCGGGCGCGCGGAGGCTTTTGGGGAAAGATCGAGAGCTTCGGGTGCTGGTGGTTCTGGGGCGCGGTTTCGCGCTTCGGTGCCGCGGTCGGCGCGGTTGGCGAGGGGCAGGGCCGGTTCGGTGCCGGGGTTCGGTACCGGGTCGACCGCCAGGTCAGAGCACGGGGAAGACCGCGGCTGCGCGATCGATCTCGGTCATCCGCACGGTCTTCCTCCTCTCGGCTGCTTCTGTCGCGGTGATGGGAAAAGCATGACTTGCGGGTAGTGGTCCGGTCAACGCAATTAACCCTGAGTCCACAGTAGACGGACCGGGCAAGTGCCACTCCACGTTCCCGGAACGGCGGCGCCACGGAAAGCCGCTGCTCGCCTCGCGGAGCACCGCCGCGCGGCGCCACCCGACATGGCAAGCACCCTCGGCACTGGTCAAGCGCTGCGCCGAGGCCGCCAACGTTCGGGCAGGGCAGAACAACAACGCCGCTCTCACAAAACAACGCCAACCGCTTCCGCACGGGCATCACCACGCGGCGCCACCCGACATGGCAAGCACCCTCGGCACTGGTCAAGCGCTGCACCGAAGCCGCCGGCACGGGCGGGGCAGGAGAATCGCGGACCTTGCGCCGTGCGGGGTCACCGGCGCCAGTGCGTACTGCCTGGTGGGCGGCGTCCGGATGGGGCCGTGCGCGGGGGTCACCGTCGCCGAGCACCGAGGCGAGCGGGCGTGCGGTGTCAGGAGAAGAGCGTGTCCAGTTTGGCGCGCACGCGGTCCATGTCCTCGCTGTACTTGAGGACCGCGCCGAGGGTGCGGGCGGCGGTGGCGGCGTCGAGCTCGTCGCGGTCGAGGGCGAGGAGGGCACGGGCCCAGTCGAGGGATTCGGCAACGCCCGGGGGTTTGAGCAGGTCCATGGCGCGGAGGCGGTGGACGGCGTCGGCGACCTGGCGGGCGAGGGTTTCGCCGATGCCGGGGATGCGGCGGCGCAGGATGGTGATCTCGCGGGCGAGGTCGGGGTGCTCGAGCCAGTGGTAGAGGCAGCGGCGCTTGAGGGCGTCGTGGACCTCGCGCGTGCGGTTGGAGGTGAGCACGACGAGCGGCGGCTGCTCGGCGCGGACCTCGCCGTACTCGGGGATCGTGACGGTGTACTCGTCGAGCAGCTGAAGCAGGAACGCTTCGAACTCGTCGTCGGCGCGGTCGATCTCGTCGACGAGCAGCACGCACGGCGCGGTGGTCAGGGCCTGCAGCAGCGGGCGCGCGAGCAGGAACCGCTCGGTGTAGAGCGAACGCTCGGCCGTCTCGGCGTCGAGGCGGCCCCCGTCGGCGGCTTCGAGGGCGCGCAGGTGCAGGAGCTGGCGGGGGAAGTCCCATTCGTACAGGGCCTGCGCGGCATCGATGCCCTCGTGGCACTGCAAGCGGATGAGCGGCAGGTCCAGCGCGGCCGAGAGCGCCAGCGCCAGCGACGTCTTGCCCGTCCCCGGTTCGCCTTCGCAGAACAACGGGCGGCGCATGCGCAGAGCGAGGAACCCGGCTGTCGCCAGTCCCTCGTCGGCGAGGTACCCGGTGGCGTCGAGCGCGGCGGTGAGCTCTTCGGGCGAGGCGAGGGACTCGGTCACACTCCTGATCGTAGGGCTCCCAGCCGCGGTTGCGCCGGTCATCCCGCCGTCTTCGGCGTTCGCCCCAGGTCAGCGGGCCGGTCGACGTCCTGGCCGCTGCCCAGATCCCCGCACTCGACGAGCACGACATCCCCCCGGCCCCGCAACCAGTCCCGCGCCCCGCGGTCCCCCTGCGCCGACTCGGCGACCTCGCCCCACCACCGCCGCCCGAAAAGCACAGGGTGTCCGGGTACGCCGTCGTAGGCGGCCCGGACAACCGCCGTCGGCGAAGCTTTCGCGACCACGCGCGCCAACGCCGCCGCCGGCACCCACGGCAGGTCCACCAGATGCACGAGCACCGCCACGGGCGTGTCGGCACCATCCGGGAACTGCTCGGCGAGCGCCGCCAGCGCCGCCTTCAGCGACGCACCCATGCCGCCTTCCCAGCCTTCGGCGTAGATCGCCTGGCTCGGGTCGGGCAGCAGCTTCGTCACGTCCTCCGCCGCCGCGCCCACCGCCACCCGCACCGGGCTGCAGCCAGCCCCGGTCAACGTCCGCAACGCCCGCCGCACCAACGGCTCCCCGTCCAGCTCGACCAGCGCCTTCGGCCCGCCGAACCGCCGCCCCGCCCCGGCGGCGAGCAGCAGCCCGGCCACGCGCGGCGCCGCACCGGTTCGTGGTCCGGCCGGTGCGGCTTCCGGGTCACCGCTCGCAACAGTTGCCCGATCGGCTGCCCGGCCTGCCAACGACTCGGTCGATCCACCAACCACCGCAACCGAGTCCGCAGTCCGCCGGCGAGCCACCGAGGTCGTCTTCTCGCCGCTTGAAGCATCTGCCCGATCGGTTGGCCGGCCTGCCACCGACTCGGGCAATCCCCCGACCACCGCAACCGAGTCCGCAGCCGGCCCGCGAGCCACTGAAGTCGCCTTCTCACCGCTCGCAACAGTTGCCCGATCGATTGGCCCGCCTGCCACCGACTCGGACGATCCACCAACCGCCGCAACCGAGTCCGCAGTCCGCCGGCGAGCCACCGCGGTCGCCTTCTCACCGCTCGCAACAGTTGCCCAATCGGCTGGCCAGCCTGCCACCGACTCGGACAATCCACCAACCTCCGCAACCAAGTCCGCAGCCGGTCGGCGAGCCACCGCGGTCGCCTTCTCACCGCTCGCAACAGTTGCCCGAACGGCTGCCCGGCCTGCCACCGACTCGGTGGATCCATCGACCGCCGCAACCAAGTCCGCAGCCGGCCGGCGAACCACTGAAGTCGCCTTCTCACCGCTCAAAGCGTCTGCCCGGTCGCCGAGCAGGCCTGCCACCGAATCGGGCGACCCACCAACCGCCGCAACCAAGTCCGCAGTTCGCCTGCGAACCACCGAAGTCGTCTTCTCGCCGCTCGCAACAGTTGCCCGATCGATTGGCCCGCCTGCCACCGACTCGGGCAATCCACCAACCACCGCAACCAAGTCCGCAGTCCGCCGGCGAACCACTGAAGTCGTTTGCGCGCCGCTCGCAGCCGCGCCGGCGCAGGATCGGCCCGCGGCGAACTTCGCCATCTCCGCATTCGTGGTGGCCGCTGCAGGCCGCGCGGTCATGAGTGCCGGCGCCGCGCCGGTTCGTGGTCCGGCCGGTGCGGCCTCCGGGGCGCCGCTCGCAGCGATCGAGGCTGCCGGGGCGCTTCGCGCAGAGTCGGCCTGCTTGGGGGTGGAGGCGCCCGGCCGGCCGAGAGGGGAGTCGGTCGGTGAGGCGTCGGGGGCGGTGGTGAGCGGGTCAGCCACGGGCGGCCTGCGCGGGGCTCGAGTCGGCGAGGTCGGCGGCGATGGCGTGGGCCGTGTCGAGCAGGGGTGGCACCAGGTCTTCGCGGACGGAGTGGGCAGGGGTGCGGCTGGCGTGCGTGGAGATGTTCACGGCGGCGATCGCGCGGCCCTGGCGGTTGCGGATCGGCGCGGCGACCGAGCGCAGCCCCTCCTCGAGCTCCTGGTCGACCATCGCCCAGCCCTGCTTGGCGACCTGCGCGAGCTCGACCTCGAGGGCGGCGCGGTCGGTGAGGGTGTGGGAGGTGAGGCGGTCGAGCTCGGTGATCATGAAGTACGCCTCGAGCTCCACCGGCGTCATGTCGGCGAGCAGCACGTGACCCATGGACGTGGCGTAGGCCGGGAACCGCGTGCCGACGTTGATGCTCACCGTCATGATGCGCGACACCGCCACGCGTGCGACGTAGACGATGTCCGGCGGCTCCAGCACCGACACGGAGCTGGATTCCCGCACCTGCGCGGAAAGCCGCTCCAGGTGTGGCTGCGCGACCTCCGAAAGCGACAGGCTCGACAGGTACGCGTATCCCAGATCGAGCACACGCGCGGTCAGTGAGAAGTACTTGCCGTCGGTGCGGACGTAACCGAGATCCACGAGCGTGAGCAGGAACCGGCGCGCCGCGGCGCGCGTGAGGCCCGTGATCCGCGCGACGTCGCTGAGCGTCGGGTGCGGTGCCTGGGCGCTGAAGGCCTTGATCACCGCCAGCCCGCGCTCCAGCGACTGCACGTGGTGCGCGCCGCGTTCGGCCGGTTCGTCGGAGTCCATGCGGCGAACCCTATCCGGCGTCGGGGACCTGCGCGGTGGGCTCGCCCAGTTCGGCCAGCGTGCGCTGCGCGATGCCCATCGCGGTGTTCGCCGCGGGCACGCCGGCGTACACGCCGGTGTGCATCAGGACCTCACGGATCTCCGCGGCGGTGAGGCCGTTGCGGACGGCCGCGCGCACGTGCATGGCCAGCTCGTCGTGGCAGTGCAACGCGGTGAGCGTGGCCAGCGTGATGCAGCTGCGCGTCTTGCGGTCCAGGCCCTCGCGCGTCCAGATCGAGCCCCACGCCGCCTCGGTGATGTACTCCTGGAACGGCTTGCTGAACTCCGTGGTCCGGGCCACCGACCCGTCCACGTGCTCGTCGCCCAGCACCTCGCGGCGCACCTTCATGCCCGCGTCGTAACGCTCGCCCGGAACGTCGACCATCACGCTGCCTCCGTGATCTGCTCGAGGATCAGCCGCGTGAACTCCGCCGGCTGCTCGTAGTTGCCCAGGTGCGCAGCCGAGGCGACGACCTCGAACCGCGCGCCCGGAATGCCTTCGGCGATGAGCTTCCCGTGGGTTTCCGGCGCGGTCGCGGGGTCGTCGGCGCCGGAGATCACCAGGGTCGGCGTGGTGATCTTCGGGAGGTCGGCCAGCTGGTCCATCCGCTCGATCACGCCGCAGCAGGCCGCGTAGCCCTCGTCCGGGCAGTCGGTCATCATCCCGCGCAGGAACGCCATCTCGTCCGGGTGCGACTGCGCGTACGCCGGCGTGACCCAGCGCCCCACGCCGGCCTCCGCGACGGCGCCGGTGCCCTCGGCCCGCACCAGCTTCGCGCGGTCCGCCCACATCTGCGCCGGGCCGAGCTTCGCCGACGTGCAGCACAACGTCAGGCTCCGCAGCCGCTCGGCCGCGTGCACACCCAGCCACATCCCGGTCATCCCGCCGAGCGAAAGCCCGACGAGGTGCGCCCGCTCCACACCGAGGTCGTCCAGCAGCGCCAGCACGTCACCGCCCAGATCGGCCAGGTCGTACGGACCGTCCGGCACGGGCGAAGCGCCGTGGCCGCGCGTGTCGTACCGCACGACCCGGTAACCGCGCTCGACGAGCGGCGCCACCTGCGGCTCCCACATGCGGTGGTCGCTGCCGATCGAGTTGGAGAACACCACCACCGGGCCGTCGCCACGACCCTCGACGACCCGGTGTACCGCCACGCCGCTCACGCCTGTACCTCCAAAGTGGACAGTGAATCGATCAGAGCGCGAAGAAGACCGTCTCACCCTCGCCCTGCAGCCGCACGTCGAAGCGGTAACCGTCTTCGGTCTTCTTCGCCACGAGCGTGTCCCGGCGCTCGGCCGGCACGCTCGCCAGCACCGCGTCGCCCGAGTTGTCCTGGTCTTCGAAGTAGATCCGCGTGACGACCCGGTTGAGCAGCCCGCGCGCGAACACCGACACGTCGATGTGCCGCGCCTGCTGGCCCTGCTCGCCGGGCAGGACACCCGGCAGCAGCGTGAGGACGCGGTACTCGCCGTTCTCGTCGGTGGGGCACCGGCCGAACGCGCGGAAGCCCGATTCGCTGCGGCCCCGCGGGTCGTCCGGGTGGTCGAACCCGCCCTGCGGGTCGGCCTGCCAGGTCTCGATCATGGCGTCGGGCACGATCTCGCCCGCGCCGTCGGTGACGGTGCCGCGGATCCAGAACGCGCCTTCGGTGCCTTCGGGCACCACGAACGGCCCGTCTTCCCACGGCAACCCGATCGACAGGTATGGGCCGACGGTCTGCGACGGCGTCGTGAGCAGCTCGCCCATCAGTCCTCGTCCTCCTCGTCCTCGAACACCGACTGCTCACTGCCGCGCACGACGATGTCGAAGTCGAACGCCAGCGCCCACTCCGGCACCGTGCGCTCCAGGTTGAAGCGCGAGACCATCCGCTGCCGCGCCTTCTCGTCGGGGATCGAGTTGAAGATCGGGTCCTGCGAGAACAGCGGGTCTTCCGGGAAGTACATCTGCGTGACCAGCCGCTGCGTGAATGCCGAGCCGAACACGGAGAAGTGGATGTGCGCGGGGCGCCAGGCGTTGTCGTGGTTCTTCCACGGGTACGCACCGGGCTTGATGGTGGTGAACTCGTAGCGGCCGTCGTCGTCGGTCAGCGCGCGGCCGAGCCCGGAGAAGTTCGGGTCGATCGGCGACGGCCAGCGGTCGCCGGTGTGGCGGTAGCGCCCACCTGCGTTGGCCTGCCAGATCTCGACCAGCGAGTTGCGGATCGGGCGGCCGTCGCCGTCGAGCAGCCGGCCGGTGACGATGATGCGCTGGCCCTGCGGCTCGCCGTCGTGCTGGCGGGTGAGGTCGTTGTCGAGTTCGCCGAGGCGGCCAGGGCCGAGCAGCGGCCCGGTGACCTCGGTGAGCATCTGCGGGAGCAGCACGAGCGGCTCCGACGGGTGGCGCAGCTTCGTGGAGCGGTATCCCGCGAAGTCCAGCGGAGCGTTCGTCCCCTCCGGCTCCCGCGGGTAGCGGGGCAGGCGGAGATCGGTGGGAGCGGCCACAGTTCCTCCGTATCCGGTCGGTGGTGTCGGATCAGTTGTCAGAACAGGGGTGTCACTGGCGTTCGAGGACGACGGCGAGCCCCTGGCCCACGCCGATGCAGATCGCGGCGACGCCGTAGCGCCCGCCCGTCTGCTGCAGCCGGTAGGCGAGCGTGCCGAGGATCCGGCCGCCCGACGCGCCGAGGGGATGCCCAATCGCGATGGCCCCGCCGTGGACGTTCATGAGCTCGGGGTCGAGCTCCTTCCACTCCTTGAGGCACGCCAGCGACTGCGCGGCGAACGCCTCGTTGAGTTCCACCGCCGCGACGTCGCCCCACCCGATGCCGGCGCGCTCCAGCGCGATCTCGGCCGCCCGGACCGGGCCGACGCCGAAGATGTTGGGCTCGACGCCCGCCGCACCCCGTCCGGCGATCCGGGCCAGCGGCGCCTTGCCGAGCCGCTTGCCGGCGGCCTCGTCGCCCAGCAGCAGCGCCGATGCGCCGTCGTTGATCGGCGACGAGTTGCCGGCCGTGACCGTGCCGCCGTCGCGCTTGAACGCGGGCTTCAGCTTCGCCAGCTTCTCCATGGTGGAATCGGGGCGGATGCCCTCGTCGCGCGTCAGCTCGACGCCCTCGACCGGCACCACGTGGTTGTCGTAGAAGCCCTCGTCCCACGCGCGGGCCGCGTTGACGTGGCTGCGCACCGCGAACTCGTCCTGCTCCTCGCGCGTGATGCCGTAGCGCTCGGCGAGGTACTCGGTGGAGTCGCCGTTGGAGATCACGTACTCCTTCGGCATGGCCGGGTTGACCATGCGCCAGCCCAGCGCCGAGTTGTACAGCGTCTGGTTGGCGGCCGGGAACGCCTTGTCCGGCTTCGCCATCACCAGCGGCGCGCGGCTCATGGACTCCACGCCACCGGCGGCGATCAGCGACGCGTCGCCCACCTGGATCGTGCGGCTGGCCTGCATCACGGCGTCGAGACCCGAGCCGCACAGGCGGTTGAGCGTGCCGCCCGGCACGGTCACCGGCCAGCCCGCGAGCAGCGTGGCCATGCGCGCCACGTTGCGGTTGTCCTCACCGGCGCCGTTGGCGTCGCCGAGCAGCACCTCGTCCACAGTGGACGGATCGAGGTCGTTGCGCTCGGCGAGCGACTTCAGCACGGTGGCGGCGAGGTCGTCGGGACGCACCTTCGCCAGCGCGCCGCCGTGGCGGCCGAAGGGGGTGCGGATCGCGTCGAACAGGAATACGTCGCTCATTCGCCGGCCTTCTTCAGGGATCGGAGCAGGGTCAGTTCTTCGTCCGTCGGCGCCGGGGTGGTCTTGAGGTCCGCCGCCACCTTCAGTTTCCACCCGGTGGCCGCGATCGCCTGCTCGACCTCGATGCCGGGGTGCAGTTCGGTGAGCGTGAGCTCGGCGGTCGCCGGGTCGGGCCGCATGAGGCCGAGGTCGGTGACCACCAGCGTCGGGCCCGCGCCGGGCAGGCCGAGCTTCTCGCGGTCGCCCTTGCCCGTGCCGTGGCCGAACGAGGTGATGAAGTCGACCTTGTCCACGAACGCGCGCGGGCTCTGCCGCAGCACGATGAACACCTCCTTGCAGGAGGCGGCGATCTCGGGCGCGCCACCCGCGCCGGGGAGGCGGACCTTCGGATCGTGGTAGTCGGACCCGATCACGGTGGTGTTGATGTTGCCGAACTTGTCGAGCTGCGCCGCGCCGAGGAAGCCGACGTCGATGCGCCCGGGCTGCAGCCAGTAGTTGAAGACCTCGGGCACGCTCACCACGGCGTCGGCCGTGTCGGCCAGCTCGCCGTCGCCGATCGACAGCGGCAGCCGGGTCGGCTTCGCGCCCAGGCAGCCGGATTCGTAGATCAGCGTGAGGTTCGGCGCGTGCGTGCGCCGCGCCAGGTTGGCGGCGGTGCTCGGCAGGCCGATGCCCACGAAGCAGGACATGCCCTCGCCGAGCGCGCGCGCCGCGGCGATGCTCATCATCTCGTCGGCGGTGTACTCGCTCATGCCTTCACCCCGGTCAGCTCGTTCAGCCACTTGGTGAACTCGTCGCGGTCGCGTCCGATCAGGTCCCACGCCTGGTAGGCGGAGTTGTCGCGCTCGTAGTAGCCCGCGGCGTACGACGGCTTCGCACCGCCCGGCACCTCGGCGACGGCGGCGACGGCCCACGTGGGCAGCACGAGCGCGCCCGGCTTCGGCTCCAGCTCGTCGACGACCTCTTCCACGGTGACCAGCGACCGCTTCGCCGCCAGCACCGCTTCCTTCTGCACGCCGGCGATGCCCCACAGCTGCACGTTGCCCGCGCGGTCGGCGCGCTGCGCGTGCACGATCGTGACGTCGGGGTTCAGCGCCGGGACTGCCGTGAGCTGCTCACCGGTGAACGGGCAGGTGATCGGCTTGATCGTGTCCGTCTGTGCCGGCAGGTCGGTGCCCGTGTAGCCGCGCAGCACCGCGAACGGCAGGCCGGACGCGCCGGCGACGTAGCGGTTGGCCATGCCCGCGTGGCTGTGCTCCTCGATCTCCAGCGGCACCGGCCAGCTGTGCTGCACGGCGTCGCGGAACCGGTGCAGCGAGCCGACACCCGGGTTGCCGCCCCACGAGAAGATCAGCTTGCTCGCGCAGCCCGCGCCGATCAGCTGGTCGTAGACGATGTCGGGGGTCATCCGCACCAGCGTGAGGTTCTTGCGCCCCTGCCGGATGATCTCGTGCCCGGCCTCGACCGGGATGAGGTGCGTGAACCCCTCGAGCGCGACGGTGTCCCCGTCGTGCACCAGCTCGGCGACTGCCTCGCCGAGCGACAGCACCCTAGCCATCGCGAGCCTTTCCGTCCTGGATCTCGACCGCTCATGCCAACACCGAAAAGTGTACACCTCGGTGTTCGCATCGCGCACACAAGTTCTTGATATGAACATAGCACGAACCAACGCCCCGACGCGAGGCCCCGAAACCCGCCCGAGAACACCCGGAAACGCAGAAAGGCTCCTCCCCCAACGATCTCAGGGGAGGAGCCTTTCCCAGGAAATTCAGCCGACCGTGATCAACCGCGACCCGTGGGCGGGCACCGCGGTCGCCGTCCACGAACCCGAGAACGAGCCCAGATCCGCCCGCGCCACCAGGTCGCGCACCGCGCGCGAACCCGACAGCCCCAGCGACGACCAGCTCACCACGATGTTCGCCGCCGAAGAACCCAGGTTGTAGACCGCCACCGCCTGCTTCCCGCCGGCCAGCTGCTTCTTCCACACCTGCAGCGTCCCGCCCGCGACCTGCGCCGGGTACGTGCCCGACTGGTCGACGGAGATCACCTCGGGGTTCGTGAGGATCCGCACAGCCGAATCGTCCAGGAAGTACACGTCACCACCCACGTACAGCGGCGAAGACGCCATCGACCAGAACGTCATCACGCTCTGCCGCTCGGCGTCGTTCAGCCCGTCCTGGATCCCGCTCCCGGTGTTGTTCGAGATCGGCATCGAATCCAGGTCCGGCCGGTAGCCGGCGTTGAACACGCCCTGCCACGCCGGCAGGTCGTCCCAGCGTTTCTTCACCGAGCTGTCCCACGAAGACACCGTCTCGCAGTAGCACTCCACGTCGGTGTCAACCCGCACACTGTTCGCGTACTGCGCCAGCTCCGGCCCGGCTTCGCGCGGCACCGGCCAAGCGCTGGCCGTCAGCCACATCGCGCGCCCGGAGTGGTCGATCGCCTTCGACCACGCGGCGATGTCGGGCACGTTGTCCGCCGTCGTGCCGTCCACCTTCAGGAAGTCCACGCCCCACGAAGCGAACTTCGCGACCACGGAGTCGTAGTACTTCTGCGCGCACGGGTTGCTGTAGTCGACCTTCCAGTTGCCACCCCACATGTTCGACGGAGTGAGCGGCAGCACCACGATGTCGCGCGTGTGACACGTCGTGCCGACGATGGGCGCGTTCTTGTCGTATACCTCCTTGCCGAGCCCGGTCGCCGCGTACAGGCCGATCTTCAGCCCCTTGCCGTGCACGTAGGACGCCAGCGGCGCGATGCCGTTCGGGAACCGCCCCGGATCGGGGTCGGCGATCCCGTTGGCGTCGCTGTGGAACACCCAGTCGAAGTTCGCGTTCCAGCCCGCGTCGAGGTTGATGTTCGTGTACCCGGCGGATTTGAGCTTCGCCGATACGGCGTCGGCCGCGTCGCGGATGTGCGAGTCGACCAGCCAGCTCGTGCCGTACGTCGGCCGGGTGGACGACTGGACGCTCCAGCTGCTCCAGCCCATGAACGGCTTCACGAACGTGGTCTTGGCCTGCGCCGAAGGCACGGCGAGGGTCCCGGTCAGGACGAGGACGGCGGCTACCGTCCACAGTCGACGGAGTGTGGACTTCATCGGTCACGCTCCCGGTGGGGTGGGGGGATTACTCCTTCATCCCGCTCGCCGCGATGCCGCGGACGATGAACCGTTGCGCCACCAGGAACATCGCCACGAGCGGGGCGATGGTCACGAGCGCGCCGGCGAACAGGGCGGGCAGGTTGATCGTCTGCGCGGTGAGGAACGTCGAGAGCGCGATCTGGGCCGTCCACGACGACGGGTCCTGCCCGATGACCAGCGGCCACAGGAAGGAGTTCCAGCTCTCGATGAACATCAGCGCGCCGAGGGAGGCGATCATGCTGCCGGAGTTGGGCAGCACGAGCCGGCGGTAGACGCCGAGGTAGCCGAGCCCGTCGAGCCGGCCCGCCTCCTCGATCTCCGCCGGGAACCGCAGGTAGAAGTTGCGGAAGAGGATCACCGTGAACGCGCTGAACAGGTTCGGCGCGATGATGCCCCACTCCGTGTTCACCCCGCCCATGGCGCCGACCACCACGAACGTCGGCACGAACGTGACCGACTGCGGGATCATCAGCGTCACCAGCACGTAGGTGAACACCGCGCGCCGGCCCGGCACGTTGATGCGCGCCAGCGCGTAGCCCGCCATCGAGCCGAACATCGTGCCCACCGGCGCCGTGATGATGGCGATGACGAACGAGTTGAGCAGCGCATGGGCCATCGGCACCGACGCGTCGGCGAACAGGTCGCCGAAGTTCACCCACGACAGCGGGTCGGGCAGCCACGACCACTCGGGCGAGGCGACCTGCGCGCGCGTCATCAACGCGTTGCGCACCATGATGTAGAACGGCAGCAGGAAGATCAGCACGAGCACGGTGGCCAGCGCGTACTTCGGCACGCGGCCCCAGCCGCCCGAGCGGGCCTTCGCCGGTGCCTTGGCGGTCAGCACGGCCATGTCAGTCCTTCTTCCCGAAGCCCACGAACTTCCCCTGCAGCAACGTGATCGCCACGATGATCACCGTCAGCAGGAACGCGCCCGCGGAACCGACGCCGTAGTTCTGGTCGCCCAGCGCGGAGTCGTAGAGGTACACCAGCGGCGGCTTCACGGGCGCGGTCGCCGTGCCCGAAAGGCCGGTGCCGAACAGGTTGTAGAACTCGTCGAACGCCTGGAACGCCGCGATGAGGATGAGCAGCAGCACCGCCACCGACGTGTTCCGCAGCTGCGGCAACGTGATGTAGCGGAAGGCCTGCCACTTCGACGTGCCGTCGAGCTCACCGGCTTCGTAGAGCGAAGGCGAGATCGCCTGCAGGCCCGCGAGGAACAGGATCATGTACAGCCCGACCTGCAGCCACAGCCGCAGCGTGACCACCGCGACCCAGTACACCGGCGGGCTCGTCTCCGACAGCCACGCCACGGGGTCGGCGCCGAACAGGCCGCCGATCACGTTCGCGACCCCGGAGGGCAGGCCGTTGAACAGCGCCATCTTCCACACGAGCGCGGCGACCACGTAGGACACCGCGCCGGGGATGAGGAACACCGTGCGGAAGAACGCCCTTCCGCGGCGGATGCTGTTGACCAGCACGGCCAGCCCGAGCGACGCGACGAACGTGACCGGCACGATGAACACCGTGAACAGCGCGATGATCAGCAGCGAGTCGCGGAACGCGGGGTCGGACAACAGGAACGTGTAGTTGTCGAAGCCGATCCACTTGCCCAGCGAGATCGTGCCGCGCGCGTCGTTGAACGAGAGCAGGAAGCTCCACGCAATCGCGACGTACTTGAACACGCCGAGCCCGATCACCACCGGGGCGGTGAGCACCGTGAACGCGCCGACCGCGCGCCAGTCCACCTTCCGGCGGCGCCGCTTGGCGGGCGCCGCCGGGGTACGGGTCGAGGGCGACAGAACCGAAGCCGACGACGGGGACGAGACGGCCATGTCAGGCGAGCTGCTTGTCGACTTCGGACTGAGCGCGCTTCGCCGCGTCGGCGAGCTCGGCGGCGGGGTCGGCCTGGCCGTTGGCGATCTTCGTGGCGGCCTGCAGGAACAACGTCGCCGACGCCTTGTTCCACAGCCCCGAGTACGACAGCCCGTTCTGCTGCGAGATCGTCACGGCGTCCTTCGCCGCGCCGGCCGAGAACTCGGTCGTCTGCGCCGCGACCTCCTTGCGCGCCGGGATGTGGAAGCCGTACTTGACGCACCAGTCCTTCTGCAGGTCGGCCTGCTGGACCCACAGCCAGTTGATGAACTTCTTGGCGGCGTCGAGGTTCTTGCTCTTCGCGTTGGCCAGCTGGTACCAGCCGCCGACGCGCGCGACCTGGCGGCCCGCGTCGCCGAACTTCGGCCACGGCACCACGCCGAAGTCGTCGCCGAGTGCCTTCTTGATGTCCGGTAGCGACCACAGGCCGCCCCACTGCATCGCGGTGGCGTTGTCGGAGAACGCGCCGGGGTCGGACCAGTCGGTGGGGTAACCCTGCAGCAGGCCGCCCGTGTCGTGCAGCTGCTTGAGGCCCGCGATCGCGGCGACGGCCTCGGGGGTGGCGAACGCGATCTTCTTCCCACTGGCGTCGAAGAAGTCGGCGCCCGAGGACCACAGCAGCAGGGTGGCGGCCTCGCCCACGCCGTCGGTGCCGACGTAGAGGCCCTTCTGCTTGCTCGTGGTGAGCTTGCGCGTCGCGTCCAGGAGCTCGGCGAACGTCGTCGGCGGCTTGACCCCGGCCGCGGCCAGCACGCTCTTGCGGTAGTACAGCATCATGACGTCGTCGATCGTCTTGACGCCGTAGATCTTGCCCTCGACGGTCGCGGTGTCCAGCGCGGCCTTGGAGAAGTCGCCCTTGACCGGGTCGACGATGTCGTCGAGCGGGGCCAGCAAGCCGTTCTTCACGTTCTGGTAGCGGAAGTCGCCGATCTCGAACAGGTCGGGCGCGTCCGCGGTGAGCATGGCGGAGTTGAGCTTGGTCTCGTAGTCACCGGCGATCCAGCTGACCTTGATCGCGATGTCCGGGTTGGCCTTGGTGAACTCCTGCGCGTAGCGCTGAACCGCCTGCTGCGTACCCGATTCGCCGTACGCGTGGTACCACTGGTTGAGCGTGACCTTCGCCCCGCCCGCGGCACCGGAGTTCTTGTTCAACGGGTCGGAGGTGCAGCCCGCCAGGGCGGCTCCCCCGGCGAACAGCACGGAGCCGACGAGGAAGCTCCTGCGCGACAGGTTTGGGGACGGGGCCATGACTTCTCCTCACAAACGGTCGGACACGAAAAGACTCTGAACGGCGACAGCGGCGGCGCCCCGTGCCCATTCCTCGAACGGCAGCGGCCGGATCACCAGGCCGCACCGCGCGGCACTGCCGAAGGCCTGCTCCGCGAACGTGCGGCGGATCTGGTCCTCGAACAGGTCGTAGGTGGCCACGCCCTCACCCGAGACGACGACCCGTTCAGGACCGAAGAGGTTGACCAGCGCACCGAGACCGAGCCCGATCGCATGGCCCGCGGTCGCGAAGACGGCCCGCAACGGCTCGTCCCCCGCCCGCGCCCTCGCGACGGCCTCGTCCAGCGTCAGCGCCGGATCCCCCGCGACCCGGCGCGCACTCGCGACGATCGCCTCGGTCGACGCGATCGCCTCCACACAGCCCGTGCCACCGCAGTGACAGGCCGGGCCGTCGGCTCCCATGCCGGCGACCGGGACGTGCCCGATCTCGCCGGCCACCCCGTGCGCGCCGCCGACGAGCCGGCCGTCGAGCACGAGGGCGCTTCCTATGCCGGTACCCACGGTGACCAGCGCGAACGACGAGGCGCCGACGCCTTCACCGAACCACTGCTCGGCCACGGTGAGCGCCTTGACGTCGTTCTCGAGCGTCGTCGCCAAGCCCGTGCTTTCCTCCAGCAGCTCGGCCAGCGGCACGTCC
The DNA here is from genome assembly GCF_040689465.1 of Amycolatopsis sp. NPDC051373. Taxonomy (NCBI): domain Bacteria; kingdom Bacillati; phylum Actinomycetota; class Actinomycetes; order Pseudonocardiales; family Pseudonocardiaceae; genus Amycolatopsis; species Amycolatopsis sp. NPDC051373. The sequence goes on from NZ_JBFBAE010000021.1 coordinate 78,707, forward strand.
CGCCAGCCGAGGAAGGGTGAGTAGCGCACAACACCGGTGTCGCGGTCGACGTCGCCGGAAATCGCGACGCCCAGGCAGTAGGCCCGGTCGCGGAAGCTGGTGGCGCCGTCGGGCGCCGAGCCGGCCAGCAGCTCGGCGACGAGGTCGACGAGCGCGCGCACCACGTGGTCCACGTCGTGGCTGGTCAGCGGGTGGTGCTTGGCCACGCGGATCTGGGCCTGCAGGTCGGTGACCACGCCGATCAGGTCGTCGCCGGTGATCTTGACGCCGATGAAGTACTCGCGGTCGGGGCGGATGGCGAGCGGGCTGGCGGGCCGGCCGGCGCCGGGCGCGGTGCGTTCGGCGGAGGCGAGCTCTTCGAGGTAACCGGCTTCGATGAACGGGCGCGCGGCCTTCGTGACGGCGGCCGAGGAGAGGCCCGTGCGGCGGGCGACGTCCACGCGGCTGACCGGACCCTGGGTCAGCACCGTGGTGAACACGGTGGCCGCGGCGGGACTCGTGATCGGCGCCCTTGCCGGTGCACTGCGTGGCATGCGCGGAACCGTACGACGGATAAATTAACTTCGTCAAGAATTTATTTTTCCGCTGGTCATCCCTACGCTCTGACCCATGTCCGTGGAATTCGACGTCGATCACCGGCTGTGGCTGCTGCGAACCCCCGAGTCGGCGTACGCCTTCCGGCTCGACGAAGCCGATCAGCCGCGGCACGTGCACTGGGGCCCGCCGCTCACGCTGGAGCAGGCGGCGCAGATCGCGAGCCGGCGCAATCCCGTGGAATCGAGCTTCGACGAGCCGGGCGACGACCGGCCCGAGCTGGCGGCCGAAGGCGGCGCGTTCTTCGGCGTGGCCGGCCTGTCGGTACGGTTCGCGGACGGGACGCAGGCCGTGGAGTGGGCGTACGCCGGACACGACACGGGGCACGATGCTGGGGACGGGCTGGTCGTGCGGCTGAAGGATCGGCACTATGGCCTCGTAGCGGAATTGCACTACGGCCTCCGTGGTGACGTCGTCGAGCGGCACGTGGTGCTGCGCAACACCGGAACCGAGCCGATCTCCTTGCTGCGCACGGATTCCGCGGCCTGGACGCTCCCCCGTCGCGACGCCTACCGCGTCTCCCACACGACGGGCGCGTGGAGCGCGGAAGCCGGGCTGCTGCGGGAAATCCTGCCCGTCGGCGAGACGACTCTGACGAGCCGGCGCGGAGTTTCCAGTCACCAGGCCCAGCCCTGGGTGATGCTCGACGACGGCACCGCCACCGAAACGCGCGGCGAAGTCTGGAGCACCGCGCTGACGTGGAGCGGCAGCTGGCGGATCACCGTCGAGCGCTCGCACACCGGCCGCGTCACGTGGACCGGCGGGTTCGGGCACGAGGGCGTGCAGTGGTCGCTGGACCCGGGCGAGACCTGGGAAACGCCCGTGTTCGCCGGGTTGTACGCGGCCGGCGGCTTCGGCGGCGCGAGCCGGCGGTGGCACTCGTACGTGCGCACGTTCGTCCAGCCGCACCCCGAGGAGCTGCGCCCGGTCGTCTACAACTCGTGGGAGGCCACGGGCTGGGACGTCGACGAGCCCGGCCAACTCAAGCTCGCCGCCATCGCCGCCGAGGTGGGCGCGGAGCTGTTCGTGGTCGACGACGGCTGGTTCGGCGCGCGCACCGGCGACGCCGCCGGCCTCGGCGACTGGACCGTGAACCGCGAACGCTTCCCCGAGGGGCTCGGCCCGCTCGTGACGGAGGTGCACCGGCTCGGCATGGGCTTCGGGCTGTGGGTCGAGCCGGAGATGGTCAACCCCGACAGCGACCTCTACCGCGCGCACCCGGACTGGGTGCTGCACATGCCGAACCGCGCGCGGACCACGCTGCGCAACCAGCTCGTGCTCGACTTCTGCCGGCCCGAGGTCGCCGACTGGGCGTACAAGTGGCTGCACCGGCTGGTCGCCGAGCACGGCATCGACTACCTCAAGTGGGACATGAACCGCGCGTTCACCGAGGCGGGCCCCGGCCGCGTCTGGGTCGATCACGTGCGCGCGGTCTACGGCGTGCTCGACCGGCTGCGCGCCGACCACCCGGCGCTGCGGATCCAGGCCTGCGCCGGCGGCGGCGGGCGCACCGACCTGGGAATCCTCGCGCGCACCGACGAGATCTGGGCCTCGGACAACACCGACGCGGCCGATCGTGTGAAGATCCAGCACGGCTTCTCGCAGCTGCTGCCCGCGGGCGCGATGGCCGCGTGGGTCACCGACAGCCCGAACCCGCTGACCGGTCGCGAGGCACCGCTCGAGTTCCGCTTCCACATCGCGATGGCCGGCGTGCTCGGCCTCGGCGGCGATCTCACGAAGTGGACCGACGACGAACTGCGCCGCACCGCCGAGCTCGTGGCGCTGTACAAGGAGATCCGGCCCGTCGTACAGCACGGCGAGGCCTACCGGCTGGCCGATCCCGCCGTCTCCCCGCTCACGGCGGTGCAGTTCGTGCTCGGCGACGACGTCGTGGTGCTCTTCGCGCGGCGCCCGCACGACCACGGCCGGCCGATCGTCACACCGGTGCTCCAGGGGCTCGACCCGGATGCGGTCTACCACGATGTGGGAACCGGAACCACGCACCACGGTGCCGTGCTGACGACCCACGGCCTGCTCATCGACCTGGCCGGCACATCCGCCGCGAGCGTGCTCGTGCGGCTGCGGCGTGAACCTCGCTAACGGGCCACTGCACCCATTAGGCTGCCCGACGTGCCCGATCGCCCCCTCATCGCCGTGACGCGCTGGATTCCCGACGACGCGGTGAAGGTGCTCGCCAACGCGGGAGAAGTGCGGGTATCCGAACTCGACCGCCCGCTCACGCCCGAGGAGCTGCGGTCGTTCGTGGCCGGGGCGTCGGCGATCGTCTCGATGCTGCACGACCGGATCGACGCGTCGGTGGTCGAAGCCGCCGGGCCGCGGTTGGCCGTGGTGGCGAACGTGGCCGTCGGCTATGACAACGTCGACGTGCCGGCGCTGGCCGAGCGCGAGGTGACCGTGACCAACACCCCCGGCGTGCTCACCGACGCGACGGCGGACCTGGCGTTTGGGCTGCTGCTGGCCGTCACGCGCCGGCTCGGTGAGGGCGAACGGCTGCTGCGGGCGCGGCAGCCGTGGTCGTTCCACCTGGGGTTCCTGCTCGGTTCGGGCTTGCAGGGCAAGACGCTCGGCATCGTCGGGCTCGGGCAGATCGGCCGCGCGATGGCCACGCGAGCAGCGGCTTTCGGGCTGCGGATCGTCTACTCGGGACGGTCGGCGAAACCGGACTTCGACGGCGAGTTCGTGTCGTTCGAGGAGCTGCTGGAGCGCTCGGACTTCGTGTCGCTGCACTGCCCGCTCACGCCGGAGACGCACCACCTGATCGACGCCGCCGCGCTACGGGCCATGAAACGCACCGCGTACCTGGTGAACACCACGCGCGGCCCGGTCGTCGACGAGGCGGCGCTGGCCGACGCGCTGGAGGCCGGCGAGATCGCGGGCGCCGCGCTGGACGTGTTCGAGCGCGAGCCCGAGGTCGAGCCGCGGCTGCTGGAGCGCGACGACGTCGTGGTCACGCCGCACCTTGGGTCGGCGACCGTGGAGACGCGCACCGCGATGGCCGTGCTGGCGGCCCGAAACGTGACCTCGGTACTCGCCGGAGAAGCACCGCTGACGGAGGTAAGAGCGTGACTCGTGTCGTCATCGCCCCGGACAAGTTCAAGGGCAGCCTCACCGCGGTCGCCGCGGCCGAGGCCATCGCCCTCGGAGTGCGCGACGCGCTGCCCGACGCCGACATCGCGGCCTGCCCCGTCGCCGACGGTGGCGAAGGGACGCTCGAGGTCCTGGAAAACGCGGGCGGCGAGCTCGTGCGGCTGTCGGTGCGCGGTCCGCTGGAGGACCATGTCGACGCGCGGTACGTGGTGCTCGACGGCACGGCCTACATCGAGTCGGCCCGCGCGTGCGGCATCGAGTTCGTGGACCCGACGCCGGAGACCGCGCTGGCCGCGCACACGTGGGGCGTCGGCGAACTGCTCGGCGACGCGCTGTCCCGCGGTGCTTCCCGGCTCGTGCTGACGGTCGGCGGCACCGCGAGCACCGACGGCGGCGCCGGCATGCTGGCCGCCTTGGGCGCCGGGGTCTTCGACGCGTTCGACGCCCCCATCGGCCTCGGCGGCGGCACGCTCTCGCGCGTCGCGAAGGTCGAATTGGGCCCGGCGCGCGAACGGCTGGGTACGGTCGGAATCACGGTCGCGACAGACGTGACGAACCCGCTCGTCGGCCCGTCCGGCGCCGCGGCGGTCTTCGGCCCGCAGAAGGGCGCGCGGCCGCACGAGGTGACGGAGCTGGACACGGCGCTCGGCCGCTGGGCTCAGGCCCTGGTCAACGCGGGCGCCCCGGACGTTTCGGCGATCGCCGGCGCGGGCGCCGGCGGCGGTGTCGCGGGCGGCGCCATCGCGGGTCTCGGCGCCACGGTCGCCTCGGGCTTCGACCTCATCGCCGGCCTCACCGGCGTCGACACGGCCCTGGCCGGCGCCGACCTCGTCATCACAGGCGAAGGCTCACTCGACTCGCAGAGCCTCTCCGGCAAGGCCCCGGCCGGCATCGCCGCCCGAGCCGGACGCGCGGGCGTGCCGCTGATGGTCCTGGCCGGCCGCATCCAGCTCGACGCCGCCGACCTCGCCGGCCTGGGCGTGATCGGCAGCAGCGCGCTCATCGACCACGCCCCGTCCCTCGACCACGCGCGCACCCACGCCGCCGAACTCCTGCGCGCCCGGGCCGGCGACCTCGTCCGCACCTGGGCTGTGTCTTTGGCCTCGGCTCCGCCGGTGCGGCGAGATCGCTGAGTCTTTGGCCCCGGCTTCGCCGGGGCGTGCGAGATCGCCTTTGAGCCGGCTTCCGGATGGGGCGGTCGGATCGGCCGGGGGCCGATCGCACCGCCCCATCCGGAAGCCGGCGCGATCTCGCTGGCGGGTCGGCTTCGGCAGGGTGAGTTGGGTGGAGCGGTTGCCTCGGCGGGGTGAGTTTCGCGCTGCGGTCGCCTCGGCGGGGTGAGTTCGCGCTGCGGTCGCCTTGGCGGGATGGTCGCCTTGGCGGGGTGAGTTGGGTGGGCGGCGTCGAGCTCAGCCGGCCGGGATCTCGACGGGGCGTTCCGTGGGCTGAGCCTCGGGAAGGTCGCGCGGCGACCGGGTTGGCCAGAGGGTCAGGGTTAGGCCCACCGCGAGCAGGCCGGTGAGGACCCAGGCGCCCGTGGTCACGTCCGGGGCGCCGGGCACGCCCTGAAGCAGGCAGCGCAGGCCTTCGGTCGAGAAGCGGAAGGGCGTCCACGACCACAGCAGCGTGCGGTAGGCCGGGTTGAGCAGTTCGGGCACCTGCCCGGCCACCGCGGGCGCCACGAGGTACAGCGGCGCCAGGATGGCCAGCGCCCGCAGGCCGAGCAGGCGCAGGAGGCCGGCCTGCAGGGCGGCGAACGCGGTGACCGTGAGGAACAGGAAGCCGAGCACGTCCCAGGTCAGCGGCAACGACGAGTCCCACAGGGCGGCGAAGCCCACCAGCACGCCCGTCACCAGCACGCCGCTGCCCAGCACCTGCGCCAGGGGCACCGGAACGCTCACGCGACGGCCGGCACTGAGCCGCACCAGCACGGCACCGGCGACGAGCGAGCCCAGCCACGCGAGCGCGCTGGCGGCCAGGGGCACGATCCGGGCCGCGGCGCTCGCCGGGTGCAGCATCTCGAGCCGCGGCTCGCCGGGCAGCGCCTGAGCGGCGCCCGCGAGGACCTGCTGCGCCACCTGCGTGCCCGCCGGGTTCACCGCGCCGGAGAGCACGACGGTGGCGGCGGGGCCAGGACGAAGCTCCAGGACCCCGTAGACCTCCTTGTCCGCCAACAGGTTCCGGGCCTCGGCCGGGTTGGCGACGCGCCAGTCGAGCTGCGTGCCGCCGTGGGAAGCGACCTGGCGCGCCAGCCCCTGCAGCGGGGGCGGCGCCGAAACGGCGACCGGAACGTGATCGGGCGCGGCGGTGGCCTGCGCCCCGAACGTCAGGAACCCCAGCACCACGGCGGCGAGCGCACCCACCAGCACCGCGACCAGGGCGAACGCGCCCACGGGGCGCCGAGGAGCAGCCGACATCACGGCCTCCCAGTTATTCTTCACATGTTGAATTACGACAAAGTAGGTCGCGTCCTCCGGAAAGTCAACGGACGTTGAATACTTCCGCCGGTACCCTCACGGCCGTGACGACGCACGCGCACCGGCTGGTGCTCTGGGACATCGACCACACGCTCGTGGACCTCACGGGGGTCGGCAGCAGCTGGTACGCCACGGCTCTCACGGCCATGGGCACCGAGTTGCGCACCCACCCCGACTACGGCGGGCGCACCGAGCGCGCGATCACCGCCGACATCCTCACCACGCACGGCATCGAGGCGACCGAGGAGAACATCCAGCGCCTGTGGAGCGAGCTGATCGCCGTGGCCGACGAGGCCCGCGGCACGCTGCACGAAGCCGGCCGGGCGCTCGACGGCGCGGCGGCGGCACTGGCCGCGATGGCCGGCCACGGCGCCGTGCAGACGCTCGTCACCGGCAACCTGCCGGAGATCTCGGTGCACAAGCTCGCCGCGTTCGGCCTCGACGAGCACCTGGAGCTGGAGATCGGCGGGTACGGCTCGCTCTCGGCGCACCGGCCCGACCTCGTCCCTCACGCCGTGGCCGCGGCGGCCGCCAAGCACGGCACGGCGTTCGCGCCCGGAGACGTCGTGGTGATCGGCGATACCCCGAACGACGTGAAGGCCGCCCTCGACAACGGTGCCGTCGCGGTCGCCGTCGCCACCGGGCACTACAGCGCCGAAGAGCTCGCGGCCTCGGGCGCCCACACCGTGCTGCCCGATCTCGCCGACCTCGACTCGGTGCGCAAGGCAGTGCTCGGCTGAGCGGTTTACCCCTGTTTTCGCCCCGCACGGCGGTTTCGCCGCCCGCGCCGAGGCCGCCGTGCGCGATTCGCCCCTGGTCGAGTGCTGTTCCCTGAGCCCGCAACCGCCTTCGGGTCAGGGTTTTCTCCCGCCGGGGTAGCACTCCCCTAGGGGGACAAGTCGCTCCCACGAAGGATGTCGGCTTTAGGTCCAGGCGCAAGACTCGGATCATGACGACCGCATCGCCGGCGGCGGGGACCGCCAGCGGTGCCGGCACGGGGGGACGCGGGCGGGCGGCCGGAAGGCCGAAACGCGAGCGGTTCGCCGTGCTCTGGCGCCGTTTGCCGTTCACCACCACCGTCGTGCTCGCGATCTTCGTGGCCGGGGTCGCGAGCCGCACGCTCTGGCAAGCCGCCGAGCACCAGCCGTCGTTCGCCTACTACGCCTACGGCCTGCCCTCGCTGGAACACGGCCGCTGGTGGACGCTGGCGACCGGCCCGTTCTTCGCGCCGCGGCCGCTGTTCTACCTGCCGATGGCCGGCACTTTCGCGCTGCTGACAGGGTTCGCGGAGTGGCAGCTCGGCACGCGGCGCACGATCCTGGTGACCGTCGGCGGGCAGCTGGCCGCGGCCGCGGCGGCGATCCAGTTCCTCGTGCTGTGCCGCCATTCCGGCTGGACGTGGGCCGCGCACATCGCGACCACGCTCGACGTCGGCTTCTCCGGCGGCACGCTCGCGGCCATCGCCGTGGCCAGCGCGACGCTGCGCGCGCCGTGGCGGCTGCGGCTGCGCGCCGGGTTGTGCGTGTACGCGGGCGTCGCGATCGTGTACGTCGGCACGCTCGCGGATCTCGTGCATTTCTTCGCACTGGTGCTGGCGTTGCCGCTCGGCCATCGGCTCGCGGGCAAGGCACGGCTCACCGAACCGGTGCGGCCGAGCGTGCGCGAGTGGCGGCTGCTGGCGTGCGCGGGACTGCTGCTGCTCACCGTGGCCGAAGTGGTCATGTGGCTCGTCCCTGGAGACGGACCGTTCGGCCCGTCGGACGCGGTTTCCCTGTCGGCGCGAGAGATTCTCATCATGGGTGTGCTCGTGGTGCCGATGCTCAACGGCCTGCGCCGCGGCTCGCGCGTCGCGTGGCGCTGGGCCGTGGGGTTGTGCGTGTTCGCGGTGTCGCAGGTGCTCCTGGTGAGCGGGGTCCCGGCCGTGGCGAAGCTGGTGCGCACCGAGTACGACAGCCACGGGCTTTCGCTGTTCTTCGTGGACAATCTCCTGTGGACGGTCGAGCTGGTGCTGCTGATCGCGGCGAGCGGGGCGTTCCGCGTGCCCTCACGCCGGCGGCGCCGCAAGCTGCTGCGCGGTGGTCCGGAGGGCAGCCTTGCCCGGCTTCTGCTGGGGCGCAACGGAGGCAGCACGATCTCGTGGATGACGACGTGGCCGCAGAACGCGTACTTCGTCGCCTCCGACGGCGCGTCCTACCTCGCTTACCAGCGCCACGCGGGGGTCGCGATCGCGCTCGGCGATCCCGTGGCGCCGTGCGGCTCGGCGGCACACGCGCTCACGGAGTTCCGGGAGATGTGCGAGAACTCCGGGCTCGTGCCATGCGTTTTCTCCGCGACGGCCGCCACTGTCGGCGTGACGCAGGAGCTGGGCTGGCAGCACGTGCAGGTCGCGGAGGACACGCTGGTGGACCTCGAGAACCTGCAGTTCCGCGGAAAGGCCTGGCAGGACGTGCGTTCGGCGTTGAACAAGGCCCGCAAGGACGGCATCGAGTTCCACCTGGCCGAGCAGCCGCCCGCGATCCGCGAGCAGGTGCGCGCGCTGTCGGAGGAGTGGATCGGCGACAAAGGCCTGCCGGAGATGGGGTTCACGCTCGGCGGTGTCGCCGAGGCGATGGACCCGACGACGCGCGTGGGGCTCGCGATCGACGCGACGGGCACGGTCTGTGGCATCACGTCGTGGCTGCCGGTGCACACGGGCTCTGGCACGGTCGGCGGGTGGACGCTCGACGTGATGCGCCGCCGTCCGGGCGGGTTCCGGCCGGTGATGGAGTTCCTGATCGCGTCGGCGTGCCTGGCGTTGCGTGAGGAGGGCGCGCGGTTCGTGTCGCTTTCGGGCGCGCCGCTCGTGCGCAGCCGCGACACCGCACCGGCGCGTGCGGTGGACCGGGTGCTCGACGCGGTGGGCGCGCTGATGGAGCCGTACTACGGGTTCCGCTCGCTGCCCGCGTTCAAGGCGAAGTTCCAGCCGCGGCGCGAGCCGCTGTACCTGGCCTACCGCGACGAGGCCGACCTGCCGCGCATCGGCCTCGCGCTCGGACGCGCGTACCTGCAGGGGGCTGGGTTGAAGGACTTCGCGAAGCTGGCGTTGCGGCGTCAGCGCGTGGTCGGCGGCGGCGTGGTGGTTGACCGGTCGGGGGCCGGCACGCCGCGGTAGCTGCGAAGCAAGCAGACGACGTCGGCACAGCTTCGGGCGTGCATACCTGCACGGCACCAGGCTGAAGAACCTCGCGGAACCGGCATTGCGACGCCAACGCGTACTCGGCGTAGGCGTAATCGTCGGCCGTTCGGCAGCCGGCACGCCACGGTAGCTCTGCAGCAACCGCACGGCGTCGGCGCGGCTTCGAACGCGCATACGCGCAGGGCGCGCCGGGCTGAAGGACTTTGCGAAGCTGGCGTTGCGGCGTCAGCGCGTGGTCGGCGGCGGCGTGGTCGTGGACCGGTCGGCGGCCGGCACGCCGCGGTAGCTGCGAAGCAAGCGGACGACGTCGGCGCGGCTGGTGGTGTCGTCGGTGTAGACGACGAGGACCACGGACTGGGTCGTGGTGGCCAGGGCGAGCGCGCCGACGGTGACGTGCTTCTGGATGCACGCGTCGGTGCCGCCCTGCGTGACGTCGGCAAGCACCAGCCGCGCCGGACGGGTTGTGGTCTCGAGCTGCACGGTCGCGTCCTGCGCCGGCGCGTACGTCACCTTCGCGCCGGGGTCGTAGGCACTGCCGATGAGGTCGCCGACGGCTTTGCGCGCGGCGGCTTCGGCGTTGCCGCCGTCTTCGGTCGTGACTCCGGACCCGCCGTGGCGGCTGTCGCTGCCGCAGTAGCCGCGGCCGACGGACGCTGTGGTGCTGAGCGTGATCCCCGGCGAAATCCCGGTGCCGTCCCAGCCGTGGACGACGCCGGGTTCCGGTGTCCAGGTCGGCGGGACGTCGTAGGCGAAGCTGCCGTCGCGCGCGGCCACCGAGGACCAGCCGTCGACGACCGCGGGCACGACGAGGTGCGGCTCGGGCTGGTAGGTGACCGGGCCGCGGCTGGGCGTCGCCGGGCTCGCCGAGTGGTGACGGGCGGCGTTGAAGAAGTTCATTGCGGCCACGCCGAGGGCGATCACGGCCACGAGGATCCACAGCGCCCGTGACGGCCGCCGCTTCAACCGCGCAGGTGGCCGGATGCGTTGGGGCCGCGCGCGCGGCGCGTGCCCGGTGACGGCGGGATCCTCGGCGTACCCAGGAGTTCCGCCGGATTTCTCGCGTTGCGCCGGCCACGGACCGCGTCCCGGTTCGGCCGCCGGCTCGGCGGCGGGCTGCCCGGAGACCGGGGAGCCCGTGCCGTAGCCGGCGGCCGGGAAGCCAGGTGCGTCAGCGGGTTCGTACCCGCCGACGCCAGTGAGGGTGGCGTTGTCCTCGTAGCCGCCGTCGTCCTCGCGGCCGGACCGGCCGAAGAGCCCCACCGGCGTGTGCCGTCAGGAGCGGACGAGCTTGACCAGGTGGCCGACCACGGAGTCGACCGGGATCTCCTCGCGCTCGCCGGTGCGGCGGTCCTTGACCTCGACCAGCCCGTTGGCCAGGCCGCGCCCGACGACGAGGATCGTGGGCACGCCCACCAGCTCCGCGTCGGCGAACTTCACGCCCGGGGTGGCCTTGCGGTCGTCGAACAGCACGTCCACCCCGGCCGCGTCGAGCTCGGCGACGAGCTTCTCCGCACCTGCCGCGATGGTCTCGTCCTTGCCCGCAGCGACCACGTGCACGTCGTACGGCGAAACCTCGCGCGGCCACACGAGGCCGGACGTGTCGTGGTTCTGCTCGGCGAGCACGGCGACCAGGCGCGAGACGCCGACGCCGTAGGAGCCCATCGTGATGCGGATCGGCTTCGAGTCGGGGCCGAGGGCGTCGAGCTCGAACGCGTTGGTGTACTTGCGGCCCAGCTGGAAGATGTGGCCGATCTCGATGCCACGCGCGGCGACGAGGGTGCCGTGGCCGTCGGGAGACGCGTCGCCCTCGCGGACCTCGGCCGCCTCGATCGTGCCGTCGGGCGTGAAGTCGCGGCCCGCCACGAGGTCGAGCACGTGGTGGCCGTCCTGGTCGGCGCCGGTCAGCCACGCGGTGCCGGTGACCACGCGCGGGTCGACGAGGTAGCGGACGCCGTTCTCCTTGAGCGCCTTCGGGCCGATGTAGCCCTTGACTAGGAACGGGTTCTTCGCGAAGTCCGCCTCCTCCAGCAGCTCGACCTCGGCGGGCTCGAGCGACGCTTCGAGGCGCTTCATGTCGACCTCGCGGTCGCCCGGCAGGCCGACGCCCAGGAGCTCCCACTCCTTCGCGCCCGGCTGGCGGATCTTCAGCATCACGTTCTTGAGCGTGTCGGCCGCGGTGAACTCGCGGCCGAGGCCGGCGGCGTTGAAGAACGCCACGAGCGACTCGATGGTCGGCGTGTTCGGCGTGGCGTGGACCTGCGCGGCGGGCAGGCCCTCGATCGCGCGCTCGGCCGGCGCGGGCGTGACCACGGCCTCGACGTTGGCCGCGTAGCCGGACTCCGTGCTGCGCACGTAAGTGTCCTCACCCGTCTCGGCGACGGCGAGGAACTCCTCCGACGCCGAACCGCCCATGGCGCCCGACGTCGCGGCGACCACCACGTACTCGAGGCCGAGGCGGTCGAAGAGCTTCGTGTAGGCGTCGCGGTGCGCCTGGTAGGAGCGCTCCAGGCCCTCGTCGTCGAGGTCGAAGGAGTACGAGTCCTTCATCACGAACTCGCGGCCGCGCAGGATGCCGGCGCGGGGGCGCGCTTCGTCGCGGTACTTCGTCTGGATCTGGTACAGCGTGACCGGGTAGTCCTTGTACGAGCTGTACTCGCCCTTCACGGTGAGCGCGAACAGCTCCTCGTGCGTCGGGCCGAGCAGGTAGTCGGCGCCGCGGCGGTCCTTGAGGCGGAAGAGATTGTCGCCGTATTCGGTCCAGCGGCCGGTGGCCTCGTAGGGCTCGCGCGGCAGCAGCGCGGGGAACTGGATCTCCTGCGCGCCGATCGCGTTCATCTCTTCGCGCACGACGTTCTCGACGCGGCGGAGCACCCGCAGGCCCAGCGGCAGCCACGAGTAACCACCCGGGGCGACCCGGCGGACGTAGCCGGCGCGCACCAGCAGCCGGTGGCTGGGTACCTCGGCGTCCGCCGGATCCTCGCGCAAGGTGCGGAGGAACAACGACGACATCCTGGTGATCACTGCGGACTCCCTGCACTGAGAGAATTGAGACTTCGAGCGGGCTGAGACGCTGAGCCTGGTTCGACCGACACAGCGTAGTCAACCGCCCCGCGCCCACTCCACCCGGTTATCGCGCGGTCGGGGTTTTGTCGGTGCCCCGGGCTAGCGTCGGCGGCATGGCACTCGAACTGGGCATGATCACCATCGACTGCGCGGACCCCCGGGTCCTCGCGGACTTCTGGACGCAGGCGCTCGGCGTCGCGGTCGAAGCGGACTACGGACCCTTCGTGATGCTCGCGCGTGCCGGCGGCGGCGGGCCCGCACTCGCGTTCCAGCAGGTCCCGGAGCCACGCACCGGCAAGAACCGCGTGCACATCGACTTCTCCGCACCCGACCGCGAGGCGGAGGTGAAACGCCTGGTCGGGCTTGGTGCGAGCGAGCAGGAGCGGCACGCGCAGCCGGGCATCGAGTGGACGGTGCTGGCCGATCCGGAGGGCAACGTGTTCTGCGTGGCGCAGGCGGGCGCGCACTGAGCCGGCGGCGCTAGGTTGGCGGGCATGAGCCCGCGAGTTCTCCTGCCCTGGACCGACATCGAGCTACCCGAGGGGCTGGCTGCCGCGTACTACGACGGCGTGAACCCGCCCGGAGACGACCTGTCCGGCGTGGAGTTCTACGTGCTGCCCTACGACGCGGGGAGCGAGCCACCCAAGCTGATCGGGAAGCTGCCTTCGCTGCGCGCGGTGCAGGCGCTGTCGGCTGGGGTCGAGGCGCTGGTGCCGCTGGTGCCCAAGGGCGTCGCGCTGGCCAACGGCCGGGGTCTGCACGACCTCAGCGTGGCCGAGCACGCGCTGGCGCTGATCCACGCGTCCCAGCGGGACCTGCCGCGGTGGTTCGCCCAGCAGGCCACCGGGTCGTGGGAGCGCGAGCACACGCGTTCGCTCGCCGACAGCCGCGTGCTGCTCGTGGGCTACGGCTCCATCGGCCAGGCGATCGAGCGGCAGCTGCTGGCCGCGGAGGCCGTGGTCACGCGCGTGGCGAGCCATGCGCGTGAAGGCGTGCACGGGATCGCCGAGCTGCCCGAGCTGCTGCGGTCGGCCGACATCGTGGTCTTGATCCTGCCCGAAACCGAGGGCACGAAGGGGTTGCTGGGTGCCCGGGAGCTCGCGTTGCTGCCCGAGGGCGCGCTGGTCGTGAACGTCGGGCGCGGCTCCGCGATCGACACCGCCGCGCTGCTCGCCGAAACGTCCACCGGCCGGTTGCGGGCCGCCCTCGACGTCGTGGACCCCGAGCCGCTGCCGGCCGACCATCCACTGTGGAGGGTGCCGGGAGTGGTGATCACGCCGCACGTCGCCGGCGGTTCGGCGTCGTTCTACCCGCGCGCCAAGAAGCTCGTGGCCGAGCAGCTGCGCCGCTTCGTCGCCGGGAAACCCCTGCTCAACGTCGTCGAATAGAGCTTCAGATCGGCAGCACGTAGCCGTAGTAGGTGTCGGCGACCTCGTAGCCGCACCGCTCGTAGATGCCGACGGCGCTGTGGGCGTTGTCGGTGTCCACGGACAGGGCCGAGCGCTCGAATCCGGCGTCGCGGGCATGGGCCAGCGTGTGGCCCAGCAGCGCCGTCGCCACGCCGCGGCCGCGCAGCTCCGACAGGGTGCCGACGTAGTCCACGTACAGCTCGCGCACGCCGGTCCCCGCGAAGTCGGCGGGTGGAACGCGCTGAGCACGAACCCGACCACGGCGTCGTGCTCGGGGGTCAGGAGCAGGAACGACAGGTCGCCGCGGAAGTCCTTCGCCCCCGTGATGCGGTGGCGCCAGGCTTCGGCCGACAGCTCGGCGCTGCCCCAGTGCCCGGAGAAGGTCGCGTTGCGGGCCACGCGGGTGAGGTCGTCGTAGCGCTCGTCGAACGCGACCAACTCGTACTCGGCCGGCAGCGGCCGCGCGGGCGGCAACGCACTCAGGTCGGCGCGCATCTCGACGAACGACCGCGCGCGCCGGAACCCGGCCCGCGCCAGCGCGTCGAGGTACCAGTGCTCGTTCTCGTGCGCGCCCGCGTGCAGCTCCAGCGGCGCGTCGGGGAAGGCGCGCTCGTGCACGCGCTTGCCGGCGTCGAGGAACCACGTGGTGAGGTGCGCGGCGACGTCGGCCGTGCGGAACTCGGGGTGCGTCATCGCCTCGACGCGCGGCATGTGCACCGGGTCGGCGGCGTCACGGCGGCGGATGGCCGCATAGCTCACCAGGCGGTCGCCGGCCCACGCGCCGGTGCTGGCGAGCGCGAGGTCGAGGTCGGGTCCCTGCATCTCCTCGCGCAGGTCGGCGGCGGTGTAGTGCTCGCCGGTGCGGTCCACCTCCTCGGCGGCCGCGAACACGGTCGCGAGCTGCTCCGCGTCGCCGAGCCAGCGTAGGCGGGCGCTGAACAGCGGCGCACCCCGATTACCCTCGTCGTGTGCTGGTGCTCCTCCCTCCTTCCGAGACGAAGGCCGACGGCGGCAAGGGCGCGCCGCTCGACCTCGAGACGCTGTCCTTCCCCGAGCTCAACCCCGTGCGGGCCAAGCTCGCCGACGCGCTCGTCGAGCTCGCGCAAGACGTCCCCGCGAGCCTCGCTGCGCTCGGCATCTCCGAGCGCCAGAGCCACGAGGTCGCGCGCAACGGGAGCCTGTGGACCTCGCCGACGCTGCCCGCGCTGCGCCGCTACACCGGCGTGCTCTACGACGCCCTCGACATCGGCAGCTTCACCCGCGCCGGCCTGGAGAAGGCCCACCGCCGCCTGGCTGTCACGTCTTCGCTGTTCGGGGTGGTCTCGGCCACCGACCCGATCCCCGCGTACCGCCTCTCGGGCGGCAACAGCGTGCCCGCGCTCGGCACCGTGCGCAGCCTGTGGAAGCCCGCGCTGGAGCCGGTGCTGCAGGACATCGAAGGGCTCATCGTCGACCTGCGCTCGGGCACGTACTCCGCGTTCGCGAAGCTGCGCCCCGGCGCGGTGACCGTGCGCGTGGTCACGGAGGACGCCGCCGGCAACCGCACCACCGTGAGCCACTTCAACAAGGCCTACAAGGGCCGGCTCGCCGCGGTGCTCGCGACCACGCGCACCGAACCGTCCACTGTGGACGAATTGGTGAAGGTGATCACCAAGGCCGGCCTCACGGTGGAGCGCACCGGCGACCACGCCTTGGAACTGCTGACCGACGACTGAGCCTGAGTACTGAGCCTGAGTACGGCAGCCTCAGCTGAACCGCGAAGGCGAGCACGCCGTCAGCAGGTCCGCCGGCAGGTCTTCGCCGAGGACGAGCGCGGCGATGAGCTTGCCCGCGTACGGCGCCAGCGTCAGCCCGGCCGGCCCGAAGCCCGTGGCCAGGAACAACCCCGGCGCGGCCTGGCCCAGCAGCGGCAGCGTGTCCGGCGTCGCGGGCCGGAAGCCGACGCGGGTCTCGGCGAGCGTCGCGTCGGCCAGGCCCGGTGCGACGGCGAGCGCCTGGTCGAGCACTTCGCGCTGGCCGGCGGCTGTGACGCGGTAGTCGAAGCCGGAGTCCGTCTCGCGCGTCGCGCCCGCCACGACGCGGCCGCCCGCGAACGACAGCAGGTAGTGGCTCGACCGCGGCAGCACCACGGGCCAGGCCGACGTGTCGGTGTCCGGCAGGTCGAAGTGGCTGATCTGCCCGCGTTGCGGCGCCACCGGCACCACGATCCCGAGCGGCGCGGCCAGCGCGGCCGACCACGCGCCCGCGGCGAGCACCACGGCGTCGCCGGTCAGCTCCTCGTCGCCCGCGCGCACGCGGGAGCCGGGCAGCAGCGAAGCCTCCGCCGACACGAACCGCGCGCCCCGCTGCTCCGCGGCGGCCACGAGCGCCGCCCGCATCACCCGGCCGTCGACGCGGCCCGCGCCCGACAAGTGCACGGCGGACAGCTCGGGCGCCAGCGGCGGGAACAGCTCGCGTGCCTGCGCCGGATCCAGCCGCCGCACCTCGCCCGCATCGGGAGCGTCCGCGACCCGCTCGACCAGCCGCGCGTAGGCCTCGTCGAGCTCGGCCCGGTCCGCCGAGACGACCATCCCGCCGACGACCTCGAACGACGCGTCGTGCCCCTGCTCGCGCAACGCCGCCGCCAGCTCCGGGTAGTACGCCCCGGCGGCGGCCGCGAGCGGGTAGATCGCGCTGTCCCACCGCGAGGTCCAGGAGCTCACGATCCCCGCGCCGGCCTCCGTCGCGACGCCGGGCAGCCCGGCGTCCACCACCACGACGTCGGCCCCGCTGCTCACGAGGTGGTAGGCCGTGGCTGCTCCGGCGATCCCGCCGCCGATCACGATCACGCGCATGTCTTCACCCTGCCCGCTCCTCGCCGCGCCGTCGAGCGAGCACCGCCATCGCCGCGTTGTGCCCGGGGATCCCGCTCACGCCACCCCCGCGCACGGCACCGGCGCCACAGAGCAACACGCGCTCGTGCGCGGTCTCGACGCCCCACTTCCCGACGTCGGCCTGATCTTCGGCGTAGGGCCAGGACAGGTCGCGGTGGAAGATGTGCCCGCGCGGCAGCCCGAGCTCGGCCTCCAGGTCCAGCGGCGTCTTCGCCTCCACGCACGGGTTGCCCGCCGCGTCGCGCAGCAGGCAGCTCTCGATCGGCTCGGCGAGCACGCTGTCCAGCGACGCGATCGTGGCGCGCAGGGCTTCGGCCCGCGCGCGATCGTTGTCGGCCTCGAACAGCCGCGCCGGCATGTGCAGGCCGAACAACGTCAGCGTCTGCACGCCCGCCGCGCGCTCGGCCGGGCCGAGGATCGACGGGTCGGTGAGCGAGTGGCAGTAGATCTCGCACGGCGGCAGCGTCGGGATCTTGCCCGCCGCGGCCTCGGCGTACGCGGTTTCGAGCTGCGAGTAGGTCTCGTTGACGTGGAAGGTGCCGCCGAACGCGTCGCGTGGGTCCACGGCCGCGTCGCGCAGGCGGGGCAGCCGCGACAGGACCATGTTCACCTTGAGCTGCGCGCCTTCCGGGCGCGGGCCGGGTTCCTCGCCGAGCAGCCGCGCGAGCGTGTCGGGCGCGACGTTGGCCAGTACGTGAGAGCCGGCGGCCACGCGTTCGGTGCCGCCGAGCGTGTAGCGGACCTCCCCCTCGGGCGACACAGACAGCACCTCGGCGCCGGTCACGAGCGTGGCCCCGGCGCCGCGGGCGGCGTCGGCGAGCGCGCGGGTGACCGCGCCCATCCCGCCGACGGGCACGTCCCAGTCGCCCGTGCCGTTGCCGATCAGGTGGTAGAGCAGGCATCGGTTCTGGCGCAGGTCCTCGTCGCCGGCGCCGGCGAAGGTGCCGATGAGCGCGTCGGTGAGCACCACGCCGCGCACGGTGTCGTCGCCGAACAGCCCGGTGAGCGTCTCGGCGATCGGGCGCTCGAACAACGTGGCCCACGCTTCGTCGTCGCCGATGCGGGCTTTGAGCTCTTCCCGGCCGGGCAACGGTTCGGTGAGCGTGTCGAACGTCGCCGCTGCCACGCGTCCGGCCTGCGCGTAGAACTCGCGCCACGCGTCGAAGTCCTTTGTGGACCCGGTGACAGCGCGGAAGGCCGCCGCGGTGCGCGCGTCGTCCGCCGTGTCGACAAGGAGACCCGTGTCGCCGGACGGCGTGTAGGACGACATCCGGCGCCGGCGCAGCTCGACGCCCAGGCCGAGGTCGGCCGCGATCTCCCGCGGCAGCAGGCTCACCAAGTAGGAGTAGCGCGACAGGCGCACGTCAACGCCGTCGAATGCGCGGAACGACACCGCCGCTCCCCCGATCTCGCCGCGCCGTTCCAGCACCAGCACCGAGCACCCGGCCCGGGCCAGGTAGGCCGCCGCGACCAGGCCGTTGTGGCCGCCGCCCGCGATCACCGCGTCGTAATTCCCGCCACCGTTCATGCCGCCGAGGCTAGGGGTATTTCGCGGAGCCCGTTAATTCGGTTGCGCGAGCCACTCGGGCCCCGGCATGCTGCTCGCGAACCGGCGGGGTGCCGGTGGCCGACGGAAGCGAAGGAGGTGCCCGATGGAGAACAACGCTGTGGCGAATGTCCGGGCGCTGACCTGGCCTTTGTCACTTCCGTCCGCCCCTCGCGGCTAGAGCCTCCGCGCTCGCCCGGTGGGGCACCCCGATCGAGGAGACCCACCAGTGCGCGAGCACGACTACGAAGACCTTCACGCGTCCGATTTCGAGCGTCCCCGTCGTGGGCGGCGATTCAGCGACGAACCCGAGCCGACCCGCCGGGGCCGGCTCACCGAGGGCGAGCGTCTCCGCCTCGCCCAGGCGCGCGACGACGCCTACACCGAGACCGACCTCCCGGACGGCGCCGACCGCTGGACCACCTGGGACGACGCCGACCAAGGCCCCCACCCGAGGCCCGACTGGGTGGTCACGGAGCTCGCCGCAGTCGACACCGACCTCGGGGTGCTCAAAACGGGCAAGGAGGCCGACGTCCACCTCCTTCGCCGCAACCTGCCCGGCACCGACGGGGTACTGCTGGCCGCCAAGCGCTACCGCAGCGATGAGCACCGGCTGTTCCACCGTGACGCCGGGTACCTCGAAGGCCGGCGCATGCGGCGCTCACGCGAGATTCGGGCCATGGCGGGCCGCACCTCCTTCGGGCGCAACCTGATCGCCGAGCAGTGGGCGGTCGCCGAGTTCGCGGCGCTGAGTCGCTTGTGGACGATCGGGGCACCCGTGCCCTACCCCGTGCAGCGCCACGGGACCGAGCTACTGCTCGAGTTCCTCGGCGAGCCCGACGGCACGGCAGCGCCGCGGCTGGCACAGCAGCGCCCGGAGCACGACGAGCTGACCGAACTGTGGGAACAGGCCGTGTCGGCGCTGGAACTGCTCGCCACGCAAGGGCTCGTGCACGGCGACTTGTCCGCGTACAACCTCCTGGTGCACGAAGGGCATCTGATGGTGATCGACCTCCCGCAGGTCGTCGACCTCGTCGCGAACCCCCGTGGCCGCGAGTTCCTGGAGCGCGACGTGCGCAACCTGGCGAGCTGGTTCCAGGCCCGTGGCCTGCCGGAACGCGTGACGAACGTCGAGGATCTCGTGGCGGAACTGGCCTACGCCGGAGGCGTGGGCTGATCCGCCGGCTGTGCGGTGGGTGGCGTCGCGGCGCTGGGCCATTCGGATGTGGCACAGGACACGACTGCGACGCCGCCCACAACCGGACACCTGGGTGTGAAGCAGAAGCCCTGACTCCGGTACAGTCAACACAGACCGCAACCGGCGGCGTGGATGAGTTGGTGTCCGTCGCCTCCAAAGCCCACTGACGGGCTCGCGGTGAAATCCGAAGCATTTCCATCGGCGCTCGATGGTGGGAACTCCTGAGCGCGCCGGGTCCGTCCCTGTGAAAGCCCATTGCACACCATCTTGCCCTGCCTGCGAGCGGGCAGCCCGGGCCTCCTTGCGACGTGCCGCGTCCGAGAGGCATAAGTGACAGTCACGTTCAACTCCGGCCATTCCGCTGCGTCGTCCCACTCGGGGCCGGGCCGCGGGGACCGTCCCGACCGCAAGCCGCGGCAGCGCCCGGCTCGCGAGGACTTCCTGCGCGACGACACCGTCGAGACGGTGGCCACCAAGACCTTCGCTCAGCTCGGCCTGCCCGACGAGCTGCTGCGCGCGCTGGCGGAGGCGGGCATCAACTCGCCGTTCCCGATCCAGTCGGCGACGATTCCCGACGCGCTCGCGGGCCGCGACGTGCTGGGCCGCGCCCAGACCGGTTCCGGCAAGACGCTGGCGTTCGGCCTGGCCATCCTGGCCCGGCTCAACGGCGGCAAGGCCCGCCCGAAGCACCCCCGCGCGCTCGTGCTGGTGCCGACCCGCGAGCTGGCCATGCAGGTGGCCGACTCGCTGACCCCGCTCGCCAAGTCGCTCGGCCTGTGGTGCCGCACGGCCGTCGGCGGCATGGCCTTCACCCGTCAGGCCGACGCGCTCTCGCGTGGTGTCGACCTGCTCATCGCCACTCCGGGCCGGTTGTCGGACCACGTCCGGCAGGGCACCGCGTCGCTGAGCGACTGCAATTTCATCGCGCTCGACGAGGCCGACCAGATGGCCGACATGGGCTTCATGCCGCAGGTGCGGGAGATCCTCGACCTCACCCCGCCGCGCGGCCAGCGGCTGCTGTTCTCGGCGACGCTCGACGGTGACGTCAACAAGCTGGTGAAGCAGTACCTCGCCGACCCGGTCACGCACTCGGTCGCGCCGTCGACCGCGAGCGTGGACACCATGGACCACCACGTGCTCCAGGTGTCGCACCAGGACAAGCAGGACATCGTCACGCAGATCGGTGCCCGCGAGGGCCGCACGATCATGTTCGTGCGCACCAAGCACCACGTCGACCGCCTCACCGAGCGGCTGCGTGAGCAGGGTGTGCACGCGGCGGCGCTGCACGGCGGCAAGACCCAGGGGCAGCGCAACCGCGTGCTGGCCGACTTCAAGGAAGGCCACACCCCGGTGCTGGTCGCCACGGACGTCGCCGCGCGCGGCATCCACGTGGACGACATCTCCCTGGTGCTGCACGTGGACCCGGCCGCGGACCACAAGGACTACCTGCACCGCGCGGGCCGCACGGCGCGCGCCGGTGCGTCGGGTGTCGTCGTCACGCTGGTCACGCACGACCAGAAGCGCACCGTCCGCCGGATGACCGACCGGGCCGGCGTGCGCGCCGAGACCACGGTCGTCCGCCCGGGCGACGCGGAGCTCTCGCGCATCACGGGTGCGCAGGAGCCGAGCGGCGAGCCGGTGATCGAGCGTCGCCGCGAGTCGCCGCGCCGCAGTGGTGGCCGTGGCTTCGGCGGTGGCCGCGAGCGCGGTGAGCGCAGCTACGGCGAGAACCGCGACCGCGGTGGTTACGGTTCGCGCGAAGGCCGCCCGAGCTTCGGTGGCCGTGGGCGTCAGCAGCGGTCCGGCAACGGTGCGGGCCGCCCGCAGCGCCCGGGTCGTCCGCAGCGCCGTGGTTACGACAGCTGAGTTTCCGTTGAAGAAAAAGCCCCGCCTTCGTGCGGGGCTTTTTCTTTGTGTGGCAGGGCCCACGGTTTCGCGTGTGACGCGGGTGGGACACTGCGGGACGTGAATGCCATCCCGCAGCTGCCGCCCGAGAACGTCTTCGACTGGCTCGACACCGAGGCCGAGAAGCGCGCGGAAGCGGGATTGGTGCGGCGGCTGCGGGCGCGGCCCGCGCAGGCGGACGAGCTCGACCTGGCCGGCAACGACTACCTCGGCCTGGCCCGCGACAAGCGCGTCGTCGGCGCCGCCGCGGCGGCCGCCATGCGCTGGGGCGCGGGCGCCACGGGCTCGCGGCTCGTCACGGGCTCGACCGAGCTGCACGCCGAGCTGGAGCTCGAGCTGGCACGCTTTTGCGGCGCCCAGGCGGCGCTGGTGTTCTCCTCGGGCTTCGCCGCGAACCTCGGCGCGGTGACGGCGCTGTCCGGCGCCGAGTCGGCGATCGTGACCGACAAGTACATCCACGCGTCGCTCATCGAAGGCTGCCGCCTGTCGCGCGCCGACGTGGCGGCCGTGGCCCACGCGACGCCGTCGGCGATCCAGCACGCGCTGTCCACGCGCCGCAAGCCGCGCGCCCTCGTGGTCACGGATTCGGTGTTCTCCGTCGACGGCGACCTCGCGCCGCTCGGCGAGCTCGCGGAAATCTGCCGCGGCGCGGGTGCCGCCCTGCTCGTCGACGACGCCCACGGCTTCGGCGTCCTCGGCGAAGGCGGCCGCGGCGCGGTCCACGCGGCCGGCCTGTCCGCCTCACCGGACGTCGTCACCACCCTGACGCTGTCCAAGTCCCTCGGCGCCCAGGGCGGCGCCGTCGTCGGCCCGCGGCGCGTGATCAAGCACCTCGTGGACACGGCGCGGAGCTTCATCTTCGACACCGCCCTCGCGCCTGCCAGCGTCGCCGCCGCGCTGACGGCGCTGAACGTCCTGAAGGCCGACCCGTCGCTGCCCGCGAAGGTGACCGACAACGCGGGGAACATCGCCATGCAGCTCAAGGCGGCCGGCCTGCGCGCCAGCCTCCCGGACGCCGCGGTGATCTCGGTGCAGGCCCCGTCCGCCGAGGCCGCCGTCACGTGGGCCGAGTCCTGTGCCGACCAGGGCATCCGCGTCGGCTGCTTCCGCCCGCCGTCCGTCCCGGACGGCATCTCGCGCCTGCGCCTCACCGTCCGCGCCGACCTCACCGAGGCGGACGTGGACCGCGCCGTGAAGGTCATCACCGCGACGGCACCGCGAGGGGCGGCTTCTTAGGAGCCGGCAGGGTCCTTCGCGACACGGCGCATGGTGATGTGCGGGATGCCGTCGTCGAGGAATTCGTCGCCTTCGGCCACGAAGCCGAAGCGCGCGTACAGGCGCTGAGCGTACGTCTGCGCGTCCAGGACGAACTCGCCCGTCGCGCCGGCCAGCGCGGCCTCCATCAGCGACGCCGCGAGTCCACGACCGCGGGCTGAAGCGGCCGTGACGACGCGGCCGATGCGGGAGACGCCATCCGGGTCGGCGAGGACGCGCAGGTACGCCGTGACCTCGCCGGCGGAGTCCGTGAACCACAGGTGCCGCGTCGACGGGAGCAGGTCACGCCCGTCAACATCGCCGTAGGCGCATTCCTGCTCGACGACGAACACGTCGGCGCGCAGGCGGAGGATGGCGTAGAGCTGAACGGCGGTGAGTTCGGGGCCGGTCGCGTGGTGCGGGGTCGTCACGACCCCTGCTTAACACAGCTCAGCCGAGGACCCGCGGCGGGGACGGCACAGCTCAGCCCAGGATCCGCGCCTGCGACTGCGCCGCGATGTCGTCCGCGTACGTCGACACGCGGGTGTACACGCCGGGCTTGCCGGGCTTCGCGCAGCCGTCGCCGAAGGAGACGATGCCGATGAGGGTGTCGCCGACCACGAGGGGGCCGCCCGAGTCACCCTGGCAGGCGTCGATGCCGCCGTCCGGGTAGCCGGCGCAGACCATGCTCGACGGGTCGTACGTGTCGTACGCCGACTTGCACGTGGAGTCGCTGACGAGCGGCACGACGGCGCTGCGCAGGTAGTCGGAGCGGTCGCCGCCGTCGGCGACGCGGCCCCAGCCGAGGACGGTGGCCTGCGTGCCCGTGTCGTAGGCCGCGCGGTCGCTCGCCGACGCGATCTTCGCCGGCCGGTAGGGCAGCTGGCCCCGCACGCTCAGCACCGCGACGTCGGCGCCCTTCGTCGGGTCGGAGAAGTCCGGATCGACCCACTCGCGCGACACCGTGAGCACCACGCCGTCGCTCGTGCGCTTGTCCTGGCGGCCCGCGACGACGCGAACATCGGTGCGCGGCAAGGCTTTCGCGCAGTGTGCGGCCGTCGCGACCGCCGTGGAGCTCACGATCACGGCGCCGCAGAACTGGTTCCCGTTCTGGTCGGCGAGGTACACCGCGTACGGGTGGTCGGACAGCCTCGCCGCGTCTCCGCCGACGATCCGCGGCTGCGCGCCGGAGGGCGGCGCCGGCGCGTCCTGTGCCGACGCCGTGCTGACCGCGATCGGCACCGTCACCGCGGTCACGAGCAGGGCCCCGGCCGCGAGAAGGAGCGGACGGCGGAACTTGGCGGGCATGGGATTCCCCTTCGGCAGAGCATTCGAACTAGACATTCGGCAAAAGCAAGGACATTCGGCAAGAGCGAGCAGCGGGATCGCGGCGCGTGAACGAGCAGCCGCGATTACCCTAAACGGAGCAGGCCCGAAATGGTGTCACTGGAACGGGTGGACTCAGTGCTCACGGAGCGCGTCTGATTGGCTGGTTCCATGCGACGGAGAGCGACGGCCGCAGCCGGCACCCTGATCACGTTCCTGCTGGTCGGCTGCAGCACGCCGGCCCCGTCGGCGCCCTCGGTCCCGCCCGGAACGCCGTCACCGAGCGCGACGAGCCGGACGAGCGCGGCACTCCCGACAACCCGGACAGCGACGAGCACTCCGCCCGTCACCTGGCAGGTGGGTGCACGCCCGCTCCCCCGCCGTTCCGACGGCTTCGGCGAGATCCTCCCGACTCCACCCGAATTGGTGAACCGCGCCCTGCCGACGCGCGACTTCCTGCCGCCGCCGGACGGCACCACGTACACGTCGAAGATCGTCCCCGTCCCCGCCGACGTGCTCGCCCGCAGCACCTGGCAGGCCGCGTGCCCGGTGAGGTCGACGGACCTGCGCTACGTCACGCTCTCCTTCTGGGGCTTCGACGGCCGCGCCCACACCGGCGAGCTGCTCGTGAACCGCACCGGCGCGCAGGCCGCCGCCACCGTGTTCGGCAAGCTCTTCGCGGAGCGGTTCCCCCTCGAAGAGATGCGCGTGACCAGTCCCGGGGAGCTCGACGCGCCACCCACCGGCGACGGCAACGACACGAGCGCCTTCGTCTGCCGGCCCGTCCGCGGCGCGACGAACTGGTCCGCCCACGCGTACGGGCTGGCCGTGGACGTGAACCCGTTCTGCAACCCGTACACCAAGGGACCGCTGGTACTGCCGGAGCTGGCGTCGGCGTATCTGGACCGCTCGCGCGTGCGGCCCGGCATGGTCGTCGCGGGCGGACCGGTCGTGCGCGACTTCGCCGCCGTCGGCTGGAGCTGGGGCGGCGCGTGGACCTCGCCGGTCGACCGGATGCACTTCACAGCCACGGGGCACTGATCGCGGGAACACCGCGTCCCGGGCTTCGGTTCACTAGACTGGGAACGCTCGTTCTACGGCTTTCGGAGGAAGACTGTGCCGCACTACGACCTGGTGATCGTCGGGACCGGATCGGGGAACTCGATCCTCGACCCGCGCTTCGCCGACCTGAAGACGGCGATCGTCGAGAAGGGGACGTTCGGCGGCACCTGCCTCAACGTGGGCTGCATCCCGACCAAGATGTTCGTCTACGCCGCGGACGTGGCCGCGACGCCTTCGCACAGCTCCCGCTACGGCGTGGACGAGGAGCTCAAGGGCGTGCGCTGGCCCGAGATCCGCGACCGCGTCTTCGGGCGCATCGACCCGATCGCCGCTGGCGGCGCGGAGTACCGGAAGAACCACGAGGACAACAAGAACGTCGACGTCTACCAGGGCGAAGGCCGCTTCACCGGCATGAAGGAGCTGCGCGTCAGCTTCACCGACGGGCGGCCCGACGAGGTGCTGACGGCCGACCGGTTCGTGCTCGCCGCGGGCGGGCGCCCGGTCGTGCCGGACGTCCCGGGCCTCGCCGAGACCGGCTACCACACCTCCGACACGATCATGCGGCTCGACGCCCTGCCCCGCCGCATCACCATCCTCGGCGGCGGCTACATCGCGGCGGAGTTCGCGCACGTGTTCGCCTCGTTCGGCGTGGACGTGAGCGTGGTCCTTCGCTCGGGCGCGATGCTGCGCGGCGAGGACGAGGACGTGAGCGCCCGCTTCACCGAACTGGCCGCGGAACGCTTCGACCTGCGCCGTGACCGCAAGATCCTGGGCGCGCACCGCGAAGCCACCGGTGCGGTGCTGGAGCTCGAAGGCCCGCACGGCGCCGAGACGCTGGAGAGCGACCTCATCCTGGTCGCCATCGGCCGCACGCCGAACTCCGACGTGCTCGACGTCGCGGCCACCGGCGTCACCACGAAGGCCAGTGGCCACGTGGCCGTGGACGACTACCAGGAGACGGTGGTGCCGGGCATCTACGCGCTCGGGGACA
Organism: Amycolatopsis sp. NPDC051373; assembly: GCF_040689465.1. Lineage (NCBI taxonomy): Bacteria > Bacillati > Actinomycetota > Actinomycetes > Pseudonocardiales > Pseudonocardiaceae > Amycolatopsis > Amycolatopsis sp. NPDC051373. The sequence goes on from NZ_JBFBAE010000021.1 coordinate 104,688, forward strand.
TGTCGTCGCCGTACGAGCTCAAGCACGTCGCGAACCACGAAAGCCGTGTGGTGCAACACAACCTGCTGCACCCGGACGACCGCATCAAGGCCGACCACCGCTTCGTGCCGCACGCGATCTTCACCTCGCCGCAGATCGCCTCGGTGGGCCTGACGGAACAGGACGCGCGCGCTCGCGGCGTGTCCTATGTCGTGTCCAAACAGGACTATGCCGGCATCGCCTACGGCTGGGCCATGGAGGACACGACGGGCTTTGCGAAGCTCCTCGCCGACCCCGCCACCGGCCGGCTGCTGGGCGCGCACATCATCGGCCCGCAGGCCTCGTCGGTCATCCAGCCGCTCATCCAGGCCATGAGCTTCGGCCTCGACGCCCGCACCATGGCGCGCGGCCAGTACTGGATCCACCCGGCGATGCCGGAGCTGATCGAGAACGCACTGCTGAACCTGCCGCTGGACTGAGCCGGTGACGACAAAGGGCCTCCCCGCCGCGGGAGGCCCTTTGTCGTGTCGGCTCAGACGAAGCGCGGCCGCCCGGCGAGGAAACCGACGGCCATCTGCGCGCAGGTCACGGCGATGAGGACGATCAGCGAGACGGACCAGCTGCCCGTGGCGTCGTGGAGGAGGCCGAAGACGAAGGGCCCCACGGCGGCGAGCAGATAGCCGAAGCCCTGGGCCATGCCGGAAAGCCGGGCCGTCTCGGCGCCGGTGCGGGCGCGCAGGGCGATCACGGTGAGGGCGAGCGAGAACACGCTCATGCCGATGCCGATCAGCACGCTCCACAGCAGCGGCGAGAACGCCGGTGCCACGAGCAGACCGAGCATGCCGGCCACGCCGCACACCCCCATGCTGAAGATCCACCAGCTCTGGCTGCCTTGGCGCGCGGCGACGGGCGGGATCACGAGGCTGATCGGCACGGCGATCACGGAGATCAGGCCCAGCAGCAGGCCGGCGTCGCCCTTGCTGACGCCGGAGTCGATGAAAACCTGCGGGAGCCAGCCCATGACCACGTACGCGATGAAGGACTGCAGGCCGAAGAAGATCGTGACGATCCACGCGAGCGGGTTGCGCATCAGGGACCTTCCGCCGGCGGCGTTCGCGGCCGGTTTCGGCGCCCGGCCGGTGCCGCGAGAGGCGATCAGCCACACGACGAGCGCGGCGGCCGCCAGCACCGCCCACGAGCCGAGCGAAAGGCGCCAGCCGCCGAACGCCGTCTCCAGGGGCGGGCTCCCGGCGGACCCGGCGGCGCCGCCGCCTTGCAGCGCGGCCGTGTAGACGCCGGTCATCATGCCGACGCGCGCCGGGAAGGAGTCCTTGATCACCACGGGGATGAGGACGTTGATCAGCGCGATGCCGGCTGTCGCGACGAGGGTGCCGCCGAGGACCACGAGCTGACCGTCGACGACACGCAGCACGAGCCCGGCCGTGAGCACCGCCAGCGCGAACCCGATCGCCGAGCCGATGCCGAACCGGCGCGAAAGCAGGGGCGCCGCGAGGCCCGCACCGGCGAAACACAGGCCGGGCAACGTCGTCAGCACGCTCGCCCAGATCGCCGACGCGCCGAGGCTGCCGCGCATCTCCGCGAGCAGCGGGCCGACGCTCGTGATGGCCGGGCGCAGGTTCAGCGCCGTGAGCACCACGGCGACGGCGAGCAGCACGCCACCCGCGATCACCCCGGGCCGGCGCGCGCCGCCGGACGTCTCTTCCTCGATGCCGCCTTCGAGTTCGAGCTCGAGGCGGTCGGAGTAAGAGGCGGGGCGCGGGGTGGGATCCCAGGAATCGACGGACACGTCCGCTACTATCGCATACATAGGATGATTGGATGAAGGGATTAATCCTGTGCCTCTCGCCCCCACCCGGCGCGCGGGCCTGGTCGACCAGGTCATCGACCAGCTGCGCGACGCGATCGCACAGGGGGAATGGCCGGTCGGACAGCGCATCCCCACCGAGCCCGCACTGGTCGCCCAGCTCGGCGTCGGGCGCAACACCGTGCGCGAGGCCGTCCGCGCGCTCGCGCACACCGGCATCCTCGAAGTGCGCCAGGGCGACGGCACGTACGTCCGCGCCACCAGCGAGGTCTCCGGCGCCCTGAGGCGCCTGTGCGGCACCGAGCTGCGCGAGGTGCTGCAGGTCCGCCGCACCCTCGAGGTCGAAGGCGCGCGCCTGGCGGCCACCGCGCGCACCGACACCGAGGTCGAGAGTCTGCGCGTGCTGCTGCACCAGCGCGACACCGACCAGCTCGACGGCCGCGTCGACGACTTCGCCCGCACCGACGCGGAGTTCCACCTCGAAATCGTCCGATGTGGACACAACGGCCTGCTGTTCGAGCTCTACCGCGGCCTGATGGAGGCGATCACCGCCAGCGTCGCGTCCACCTACGACCACCCGGACCACGCCGAGATCGCCCAGCACCGCGCCATCGTCGACGCCATCGAGGCCCGCGCCCCGGCCCGCGCGGCCCAGGCGGCCGGCGACTTCCTCGACGAAATCCTGGCGCGGGCCGAGGAAAGCGGACAAACGGCGGACTAGGGATTTCTCGACACCGCTCCCCCGATGTCACCGCCGCGTCACCTTTGGTTCACGGCCCGGCCGAGGGGCCTCCCCCGCCCGCGAGACTCTTGAACGTGAAAGTTACTCACATAAGTTGCGGACTTGTCCGGACCACGCGAAAGTCTGATCACCATCCCGTCGGACGGAGAGGTCAGGCCCGTGCGCCGTTTCCCGCTCGCCGCGCTGTTCGTGATCGTGAGTCTCGTCGCCGGTGCCACCGCCGCGGCCGCCAGTGCTCCGTCGTTCCGCAAGTACGTCGCGCTCGGCGACTCGTACACCGCCGGGCCGCTGATCCCCTGGCAGCAGGCCAGCTGGTGCTTCCGGTCGAACAACAACTATCCGTCCTGGCTCGCGACGCGGCTGGGGATCTACGACACGGACGGCGCGTTCACCGATGTCAGCTGCTCGTCGGCCGACACGTCGAACATGACGCAGCCGCAGGTCACGCCGTCGCCGAGCGTTCCGCTGTCCACGCAGCAGCCGCAGTTCGACGCGCTGCACGCCGACACCGACCTGGTCACCATCGGCATCGGCGGCAACGACGACAGCGTCTTCGGCGACCTGACCGGCACCTGCCCGACGCTTCGCGCCGACGATCCGACCGGCGCGCCCTGCCAGGCGCACTACACCGTGAACGGCGTGGACACCATGGCCGCCGCGGTGCAGGCGACCGGCCGCAACGTCGCGAAGGTCGTGCAAGGCGTGAAGGACCGCGCGCCCGCCGCGACGATCGTGCTCGTCGGCTACCCGCGCCTGCTGCCGCCCACGGGCACGTGCCCGAGCGTGATCCCCTTCGCCGACGGCGACTACGCGTGGGCGGACAGCATCGAGCAGAAGCTCAACGCCGCCGTCGAAGGAGCCGCGCAGCGCGAAGGCGTGCACTTCGTCGACACCTACGGCCCCAGCCTCGGCCACGACGCGTGCGCCGGCGGCAAAGCGTGGGTCAACGGCCAGAGCACGAACCTCTTCGAAGCCGTGGCCTACCACCCGTTCCGCGCCGGGATGGAGGCCGAGGCGAAGCTGATCGCCCAGGCGCTCGGCGTGGCCGCGAAGAACACCAAGGCACCGGCTCCGCGCAGCAAGGCCGACCCGGCTCAGCTGGCCCGGACCGCGCACCTCACGGGAGCGTGAGGATCTCCGCGCCGTCGGCCGTGACCACGAGGGTGTGCTCGAACTGGGCCGTCCACTTCTTGTCCTTCGTGGTGACGGTCCAGTTGTCGTCCCACACGTCGTAGTCGATGGTGCCGAGGGTGATCATCGGCTCGATCGTGAAGGTCATGCCCTCCTCGATCAGCGTGTGGACCGAGGGCTCCTCGTAGTGCAGCACCGTCGGCGCGGTGTGGAACGCCGGGCCGACGCCGTGGCCGGTGAAGTCGCGGACCACGCCGTAGCCGAAGCGCTTGGCGTACGCCTCGATCACGCGGCCGATCACGTTCAGCTGCCGTCCGGGGCGCACCGCCTTGATCGCGCGCGCCGTGGCTTCGCGCGTGCGCTCGACGAGCAGCTTCGCCTCCTCGGAGACGTCGCCGGCGAGGAAGGTGGCGTTGCAGTCGCCGTGGACGCCGCCGATGAAGGCGGTGACGTCGATGTTGCAGATGTCGCCGTCCTCGATCACGGTCGAGTCGGGGATGCCGTGGCAGATCACCTCGTTGAGCGAGGTGCAGCACGACTTCGGGAAGGCGCGGTAGCCCAGCGTCGACGGGTAGGCGTGGTGGTCGAGCAGGAACTCGTGCACGACCTTGTCGATGTCGTCGGTGCTCGCGCCGGGCTTGACGGCCTTGCCGCCCTCCTCGAGCGCCTGCGCGGCGATCCTCGACGCCACGCGCATGGCCTCGATCACCTCGGGCGTGCGCACGCCGTTGCCGGTGTCCCGCTTCGGCGCCGGCCGGTCGACGTACTCGGGGCGGGCGATGTCTGCGGGAACGGCGCGGCGCGGAGTCTGGACGCCGGGCTTCAACGGGGCACGAACGGACATGCCCTCCAGACTACGACGTCACTTCGCGGTCACGCCCGCGAGGAACCGGTGAGCGGCGTCGACGGCCGGTTTCGACGAGCCTGCGTCGGTGAGCAGTACCGCGAACGCCAGGTCGCCCTGGTAGCCGACGAACCAGCCGTGGGAGTGCGTGCCGTCGCCGAACTGGGCCGTGCCGGTCTTCCCGCGCACGTCGGGCAGGTCGCGCAGGGCGGTGGCCGTGCCGGTGGTGACGACGTCACGCATCATCGAGCGCACGGCGTCGAGCACGTCCGGCCGCGGCGCCGGGCCGAGGCCGCTCACCTTGGCGGCCCGGCCGCGCACCAGCGACGGCGAGGGGACCTTTCCCGACTGCACGGCCGCCGCGGCGAGCGCCATCCCGAAGGGGCTCGTGACCACGGTCCCCTGCCCGAACCCGTTCTCCGCGCGCTGCACCACGGAATCGGCCTGCGGGGCAGACCCGGTGACGGTCGTGAGGCCGGGGATCACGAAGTCGGCGCCGATGCCGAGCGAGCGCGCGGCGTCGGTGAGCGCAGTCGGCGAGAGGTCGGCCGAAAGCTGGGCGAACGTCGTGTTGCACGACTGCGCGAACGCCTTCGCCAGCGGCACCGTGCCCAGGTCGAACCGGCCTTCGTTGGGCACCACGCGGCCGGCGAACGTCACCGTACCCGGGCAGGCGACGGGTGTGTCGACTTTCACGCGGCCGGCCGTGAGCGCGGCCGTCGCGGTGACGATCTTGAACGTCGACCCCGGCGGGAAGCGGCCGGTGAGCGCGAGCGGTCCCTGCTCGTCCGCGGGCTCGTTCTGGGCGACTGCCAGCAGTTGCCCGGTCGACGGCTGCAGCGCCACGATCGCGGCGGCGGTCTTCACCGGCGCGAGGGCCTGCTCGGCGGCCTTCTGGACGTGAGTGCTGAGCGTGCTCGTGACGGCAGGCGGCTCCTTGGGCGGCACGGCGTAGAGCTCGCTGGCTTCGCTGCCGGTGACGTCGAGCGAGACGATCCGCCAGCCCGCGCCGCCCGCGGCCTGCTGCTCGACCATCGAGCGCAGGGCGGGCAGGATCTGGCGGCCGGTGTCGCGGTCGTCGGGTAGGAGGCGTTCCTGGCTCGTGAAGCGGACACCGGGCAGGTCGTAGATGGTGGGCTTGACTTGCTCGTAGTCGGTGTCGCGCAAGGAAAGCACGGGGTAGGCGGAGCCGGATTTGGTGGCCTTGATGCCATCGAGCACGGAGCGGCCGGTCACCGTCGGCTCGAAGCGGTGCAGCGCCGAGCCGAGCTTGCTCGCGACGGCCGTGGTGTTGCCCGTCTTCGCCGGGTCCACGACGACGCCGATCACGGTCTGCGGGCGCAGCAGGGGGAAACCATCGCGGTCGAGCACCGGCGCGGGCTCGGCCGGATCGGCCACGATCGCGATGCTCTGCGACGGTGCCAGCTGCGGGTGCACGACGGTGGGCTGCCAATGCACCTGCCAGCCGTCCTCGGCCGAGCGCAGCTGCGCGTCGGAGGTGTAGGTCCAGCTGCGGCCCTTGGGGAGGTGCCAGGTGAGGCGGTAGCCGCCGGTCGCGTTGTCGCCCGACTGCTTCACGGTCTCCTCGGTCGCCTCGATCGACTCGGGCTTGAGCGCGGCGCGGACTTGGGTGAGCAGGATCTTCGCGGCGTCGGGCGAGTCGGTGCGCGCGGCGGCCGCGGCGACGTCACCGGAGCTGACGGCAGTGAGGAAGGCGGCGAGCGTGTCTTCCGGGCCTTCGGAGGAGAACAGGCCGCAGCCGGCGAGCGGCAGGACGGTCGCGACGGCGGCGGTCAGGGCCGCTGCGCGGTGTCGACGGTGCGGGTGCCGACCAGGTGCCATGCGTCGGATCGAACCAGCCCGGCGGGCGGGTTCCGGGCCGAAACGCCGACCCGGAAGGGCGAATCGGGTTCAGAACAGGACGGTCGCGTACTGGCCGACCTGCTGGAACCCGATCCGGCGGTACGCGGCGAGCGCGGGTGTGTTGAACGCGTTCACGTAGAGGCTCGCGGTGCGGCCGAGGCCGTGCACGAGCCGGTTGACGACCGCGGCCGTGCCCGCGGTGCCGAGGCCGCCGCTGCGGCGCGCCGGGTGCACCCACACGCCCTGGATCTGGCCGACACCGGCCGACATCGCGCCGATCTCGGCCTTGAACACGACCTCGCCGTCTTCGAACCGGGCGAACGCCCGTCCGGTGGCGATCAGCTCGCTCACGCGGGCGCGATAGCTGGCGCCGCCGTCGCCACTGCGCGGGTCGACGCCCACCTCCTCGATGAACATCGCGACGGCGGCGGGCAGATAGCGGTCCAGCTCGTCGGGCCGCACCGCGCGCACGAGCGGATCGGCTTTGACGTGCGGGCTGCCGTCGAGCGCCATCAGCGGCTGGTCACCCCGCACTTCGCGCGCGGGCCCCCACTCGCTCGAAAGCTCGTCCCACAGCCCCAGCACCTGCTCGGCGGGCCCGACGAGCGACGAGCACGTGCGCTGCCTGCGCAACGCCCGGTCCGCGAACGACCGCAACGCCGAAGCGTTGCCGCGCAACGGAATCAGGTTCGGGCCGGCGAAGCACAACCCCTGGAACCGCGTGGACCGCCCCGGGCGGCCGTCGGCGGCCCAGAGCTCGCCACCGAGCCGCCAAGGGTCGAGGCCCGCGGCCTCGACCCTGGCGCTGACCATGCAGCTGCTCACCGGGTCGGCGGCCAGCGCGGCGCGCACCGCTGGATAGTCCCGATCGTCGAGCAGCCGTGCACCTGCAAGCCGCAACACAGTGTCCAGAGTGCCAGATGACGCGGATGAACGGAACGCAAGCCCACCGACACGCTCAGATAAGCGGCACAATCGGACACATGCAGCGCTACACCTACAAGGTGGTCGAACTCCGCGAGAAGATGCTCGGCGGAAAAATGTCCGGAGACAAGCTGGAGCGTCTTCTCAACGACGAGGCTCGGGATGGGTGGCAGCTGAAGGCGATCACCTCGGCGGAGGTGAAGGGACGGGTGGGGCCTGGAGGGGTGGACGGGCTGTTGGTGACGTTCGAACGACCGGTCCAGTAGGCCTTCCGCGGTGAGGGGAAGCGCTTGCGCGGCCGGCCGTGGCTAGGTGCCGAGGTTGGGGCTACGGGCGCCTCGCACTCGAGACCTCGCAGGCTCGGCTGCGGTGGGTGCGGGGTGGGATCCTTGTCGAACCAGTCGGGGCCGGCCAGACAAACCCCCGCCCTCCCCAGGGGGCGTCCCTCGTCCATTCTATCGCCCGCCCCCGACAAAACCCCTGGCCTGGACTCGAACCGGCCGAGTTGTCCACAACTCGGCGGCGGTGTGGACAACTCCGGCCGCGCTCGACGCCTGCAGCCTCGGTCCGACGCGAATGCGGCACGCCACTCGGCCCGGTCGAGGGCCCGGTCGAGGGCCCGGTCGAGCGACCCGGGCCGAGAGCAACCAGACCGAAATCAGCCAGACCCAGCGCAGCCGCACCGAGCAACCAGACCGAAAACACTCAGGCAAGCAAGCAGAACCACAGCCGATCCAGCAGTCACGCACCTCGGTAAGTGCCGATCGTCCAGCTGTTGCCCTCCGGGTCACGCAGGCTGAACGTGTGCGAGCCGTAGTCCGTGTCGTGCAGCCCCAATGTCACCTCACCCCCGGCGGCGACAACCCGCGCCTGAATCGCGTCCACCCGATCCGAAACCAGGTACACCGCGCCGGTGCCCGGTTTCATGGCGTCATGGACGTCGTCGGCGGGGCCGCCGGTGCTGCCGAGCATCACGGCGCCACCTTCGGGCCAGCGGAGCTCGGCGTGGGCGATGGCGCGCTCGGCGCCGCCGGGAACCACCAGCGTCTCCTCGAAGCCGAGGACGTCGACGAGGAAGCGCACGGCCGCGGGGGCGTCGTCGTAGCGGAGGGCGGGCCAGACTGTCGGTTGAGGTGTCATGCCCCCGAGTCTGGTTCCGGGGCCACCGAGTCGTCTTGGAGGAACGGGAGCTCCTCGGCGATCCACGTCCGCGGTGAGCACCCCGCCAACGCCCGCCATTCGTTCGACAGGTGCGCCTGGTCGTAGTAGCCGGCCTCGACGGCCACCGAGGCCAGGTCCGGTGAACCCGCCCGCAACAGTCGACCGGCCCGTTCGAAGCGCAACACCCGCGCCACCTGCTTCGGGGCGAGGCCCACCTCTGCGCGAAAGCGCTCACCGAAGTGCCGCCGGCTCCAGCCGACCGACGAGGCCAGGTCCGTCACCCGCACACCGCCCGAACGCACCCGAAGAAGCCGCCAAGCCTCCCCCAGCTCAGGAGCCGGAGGGGGCGCTGACGCAGCCGACGAAGCCAGCACCTCGTCCAGCACGGCGAACCGCGAAGGCCAATCCGCGGCCTCGAAAAGACGCGAAGGCAACAGCGCCCAAGGCCGGCCGAACTCGGCGAGGTCCACGACCCGCCCGCTCAGCTCGGCGGCCGTCACGCCGAGCAGGGAACGCACGCCCAGCGGGTCCAGCTCCACGTGCAGGCCGCGCTGCACCCGGTCCTGTGTGATGAGCGCGGGGGAGGTGTGCAGCCCGCCGACCAGCGCCTGCAGGGTGCCCTCGCCGGGCAGGCCGGCGAAGCGGATCGGCTGTTCCAGGCTGATGATCAGCGTCACGTGCCGGGACGGCAGGCCGCGGTGGACGGTGAGGGTGACGTCGTCCTGGGCGTAGCCGATGTAGCGCGTGACCAGCGGCCGCAGCACCGGGTGCGGCAAGCGGGTGGCCCAGCTGTGACTCACCTGACCAGCGTAGGCCGCGAAGCACAGGTTTCTGCTACCACGGACAGCGGGGGCCACCGGAGAAAGGACGCGGGAGTGACGATCCAGGAGCAGGCCCAGCAGCTCGAACTGCTGGCCGACTCGGTGCCCACCGGCATCGCCCTCGCGACGAAGGGCGAGCTGGAGGACCTGCAGTCGCAGGTGCTCGGGCTGCTCGGCGAGACGTCCACCTCCACGTCCATCCAGGGCGCGATCCAGCTGGCCAGCCAGCAGATCGACGAGGTCGCCGCGGCCCTGGAGAACGTGCGCATGCAGATCAAGGACGCCGCCCAGCACCACCTGCAGGGCTGAGAAAACCGGCCCCGCGACAAAAGCGGGGCCGGTTTCCCAAAGCCGAAAACTCAGCCGACCGTGACGCTCGGCGAACCCTCGCCGATGCCCTCGCCGGCTTCCTCGGCGATGCGCATGGCCTCTTCGATCAGGGTCTCCACGATCGCGTGCTCGGGCACGGTCTTGATGACCTCGCCCTTCACGAAGATCTGGCCCTTGCCGTTGCCGGACGCGACACCCAGGTCGGCCTCGCGGGCCTCGCCGGGGCCGTTGACGACGCAGCCCATGACCGCGACGCGCAGCGGGATCTCCATGCCCTCCAGACCGGCCGTGACCTGGTCGGCGAGCGTGTAGACGTCCACCTGCGCGCGCCCGCACGACGGGCACGACACGATCTCCAGCTTGCGCGGCCGCAGGTTCAGCGACTGCAGGATCTGCGTGCCGACCTTGACCTCTTCGACCGGCGGCGCCGAGAGCGACACGCGGATGGTGTCACCGATGCCCTGGCGCAGCAGCGCGCCGAACGCGACGGCCGACTTGATCGTGCCCTGGAACGCGGGCCCGGCCTCGGTCACGCCGAGGTGCAGCGGGTAGTCACACTGCTCGGCGAGCAGCTCGTACGCACGGACCATGACCACCGGGTCGTTGTGCTTGACCGAGATCTTGATGTCGTGGAAGTCGTGCTCGGCGAAGAGCGAGGCCTCCCACATCGCCGACTCGGCCAGCGCCTCGGGCGTGGCCTTGCCGTACTTCTCGAGCAGGCGCTTGTCCAGCGAACCGGCGTTGACGCCGATCCGGATCGGCGTGCCGTGGTCCTTCGCGGCCTGCGCGATCTCCTTGACCTGGTCGTCGAACTTGCGGATGTTGCCCGGGTTCACGCGCACGGCGGCGCAGCCGGCCTCGATGGCGGCGAACACGTACTTGGGCTGGAAGTGGATGTCGGCGATCACCGGGATCTGCGACTTCTTCGCGATCGCGGGCAGCGCCTCGGCGTCGTCGGCGGACGGGCACGCGACACGGACGATGTCGCAGCCGGCGGCGGTGAGCTCGGCGATCTGCTGGAGGGTGGCGTTGACGTCGGAGGTCAGCGTCGTCGTCATCGACTGGACGGAGATGGGGAAGTCGCTGCCGACACCGACGGAACCCACGTGGAGCTGGCGGGTTTTGCGGCGCTCGGCGAGGACGGGGGGCGGCAGTGCTGGCATACCTAGCGCGACGGTCACGCCTCCAGCCTACCTACTCCATCCGGCCCTGCTTCAACGAAGTCAACCGTCACGGTGAGCAGCGTTACCCCCGGTCGGGGGCCCACCGGCCGGGTAATGACCCGACCGGTGGGACCGGTTACTGCAAGCGAATCGGGTTCACGATGTCCGCTGTGACCGTCAGTAGAGTGATGCCGCCGCCGATGACGACGAGCACCATCGTGACGGCCGAAAGCTTGGTGTAGTCGACCGGTCCGCCCGCCGCCTTGCCGCGCAGGCCGCGCAGCCAGTCGCGCACCTTCTCGTACCAGACGACGGCGATGTGCCCGCCGTCCAGCGGCAGCAGCGGCAGCAGGTTGAACACGCCGATGAAGAAGTTCAGGCTGGCCAGCAGGAAGAAGAAGATCTGCCACAGCCCCTGCTCCACGGCCTCGCCGCCGATCCGGCTCGCGCCGACGACGCTGACCGGCGTGTTCGGGTCGCGCTCACCGCCGAAGATCGCGCTGACCACGGCCGGGATGCGCTCGGGGAACTCCACGAGGCGCTGCGCGGTCTGGGCGAACATGTCGCCGGTGAAGGAGAACGTGGCGCCGATGCCGGTGAGGCCGTTGTAGTGCAGGTACGCCTCTGGCCGCTGCGTCGAGGCGCCCATCATGCCGACCTCGCGCACCTTGCCGTCGGTGCCGAGCCGCTGCACGCGCGGGATGTCCACCTGCAGGTTCAGGGTCTGGTTGCCGCGCTGCACGGTGATCGGCGTGACGCCCTTCGAGTCCTGCACGACCTGAAGCACGTCGGTCCAGCTCGCGGTGGGCTTGCCCGCGACGGCAACGATCTTGTCGCCCGCCATGATGCCGGCGGTCTTCGCCGGAGTGGGCGCCCCCGGTGGGCACGAGAGGTCGTTGACCTGCTGCGAGGTCGTGGCCGGGCGGGCACACGAAACACTGTCGATCACCGGCGGCCACGGCTCCGACGCGGCCGCGATGTTCGGCAGGCCCATGGTGATCGACATCAGGTACAGCACCACGAAGCCGAGGATGAAGTGCGTGATCGAGCCCGCCGACATCACGACGGTGCGCTTCCACGTCTTGAACCGCCACATCGCGCGCGGCGCCTCGTCCGGGGTCACCTCGTCGAGCGCCGTCATGCCGGCGATGTCGCAGAACCCGCCGAGCGGGATCCACTTCGCGCCGTACTCGGTCTCGCCGCGGCGGAACGAGAAGATCGTGGGCCCGAAGCCGATGAAGTACCGGCGGACCTTCATGCCGAACATCTTGGCCGTGACCATGTGGCCGGCCTCGTGCAGCGCGACGGAGATGCAGATGCCCAGGGCGAACAGCACCACCCCGATGATGTAGGCGAGCACGCGCTACTTCCCCTTACCCAGCATCGATCCTGCGCGCCCTCGAGCCCAGCGCTCGGCGGCGAGTACATCCTCGACGTCGCGCGGTTCGCGACGCCATTCGTCGGCGGCTTCGACCACCTGGGAAACAGTGTCCACAATCGACGTGAAACCGGTGTTCTGCGCGAGGAAGGCGGCCACGGCCTCTTCGTTCGCCGCGTTGTAGACGGCGGGCAGGCAGCCGCCCTCGGTGCCGACGTGGCGCGCCAGCTCGACCGCCGGGAACGCCTCGTTGTCGAGGGGCTCGAACGTCCAGCTCGCGGCCGTGTCCCACGAGCACGCGGCGGCGGCGCCGGGCACGCGCTCGGGCCAGTGCAGCGCGAGCGCGATCGGCAGCCGCATGTCGGGCGGGCTGGCCTGGGCGATCGTCGAGCCGTCGACGAACGTCACCATCGAGTGGATGATCGACTGCGGGTGCACGGTCACGTCGATGCGCGCGGGCTCGATGCCGAACAGCAGCGCGGCCTCGATCAGCTCCAGGCCCTTGTTGATGAGCGTGGCCGAGTTGATCGTGATGACCGGGCCCATGGACCACGTCGGGTGCGCCATGGCCTGCTCGATGGTCACGTCGACGAGGTCCTCGCGCTTCTTGCCGCGGAACGGCCCGCCCGACGCCGTGAGCACCAGGCGCGCGACCTCGTTGTCCCGGCCGGAGCGCAGGGCCTGCGCGATGGCCGAGTGCTCGGAGTCCACCGGCACGATCTGACCCGGCTTCGCGGCCGCGAGCACGAGCGGTCCGCCCGCGATGAGCGACTCCTTGTTGGCCAGCGCGAGCGTCGAACCCGTGGCCAGGGCTTTGAGTGTGGGCTGAAGGCCCTGCGACCCGGGCAGGGCGTTGAGCACGACGTCGACGTTCACGGCGTCGATGAGCTCCGTTACGGCGTCGGCGCCGGCGAAGATGCGCGGGATGCGGAACTCGCCCCGGGAGTAGCCGCGCCGCTGTGCCTCCGCGTACAGCGCGAGCTGCAGATCTTCGACCACCGTCGGGCGGCTCACGGCCACGGCCTCCACGCCGTGGGCCAGGGCCTGCGCGGCGAGCGCCTGCGGGTCGGAGCCACCGGCGGCGATGCCCGCGACGGTGAACAGGTGGGGGTTACGAGCGGTGACGTCGAGGGCCTGGGCTCCGACGGACCCGGTCGAGCCGAGCACGAGGACGCTTCGCGAGGTAGTCATCGCACGCCATTATCGCCCGCCGAGGCGCGGCCCGTCTCCGCGGAGCACTCGGGGGTGTGGGATCATTACGGCGTACCAGGTTGAGCGGGTCAGGAGGAGTGATCGTGGCAGGCAAGGCGATCGAGAAGCGCCCCGAAGTGGACCCGCGCGACGAACCGTCGGCCGAGTGGGGCTGGCACGGCTCGTTCCCGAAGGCCACGCGCATCGCCGGCTGGGTCAGCGTCGTCATCCTGCTGCTCATGCTCAAGGGCAACCACGAGAACAACACCGAGAACGTGTGGCTCATCGGCCTCGCCGCGTTCCTCGCCCTGTTGCTCGTGCTCGACTTCCGCAAGCGCCGCACGGCCTGGCGCAAGTAGGTTTCCGTTCGCTACCTTGCGGGGCTATGACGTCACGCTGGGTCGCTCTCGTTCTTTCGGTCGTGGCCGGTGTGGCGCTGTGCGCCGTGCCGGCCACTGCTGCTTCTGCCACCCCTGCTTCTGCCGCTGCTGCGCCTGCCGCTGCTGCGCCTGTCGTCGGGTGCACGTTCACCCCGACGCCGGACAACCCGGCCGCGCGGCCCGTGGTGCAGCCGCTGCCCTTCGCCTTGACGCGCGGCACGGTCGACGTGACGTTCCACTTCAACTACGGGCCGGTGACGGTGCGGTTGGATCGCGCCGGCGCCGCCCCGTGTGGTGTGGCGAACATGGTGTCGCTGGTCATGCAGCACTTCTACGACCGTTCGCAGTGCTGGCGCCTGTCTGATTCGGAACGCCTCGGCGTGCTGCAGTGCGGCGACCTCTACGAGGTGGAAAAGGGCGGCCCGGGCTACAAGTTCCCGGACGAGGTGTCGGGCGCGGAGACGTACGAACGCGGCACCATCGCGATGGGCAACCAGGGCCCGGGGACGAACGGGTCGGAATTCTTCATCGTCCATTCCTTCGCGCACATTCCCGCGCAGTATTCGGTGCTGGGGAAGGTCGTGCGCGGCATGGACGCGATCGACCGGATGGTGAAGGACGGCATCATTCCGACCGATCCGGACGGGCCGCTGGACGGTGCGCCGAAACACCCGGTGAAGATCGCGACGGCTTCGTTCGGCCGATAGGTCAGGCTTGCTGTTCGGCCACCGCTTTCACCCCGAATCCCGTGATCAGCCGGGACAGATCCGGGGTCAGGAACAGCTGACGTCCTGACCGAGTCTCCATCACACACGGCGCTCCCGCTTCCAACGCGGCGACCACCAACGTCGAATCTCCGCCGGGCACAGCGGGGCGAGCATCGCGAGTAGCCGGTCGCGATCCGCGGTCGAACGTCGCTCGAGTCCGCGTCCCCGGGGCCGGTGCCGATCCAGCACCTGTTCTGCGGCCCTCGCTGACGGCTTCACCCCCCAGCAGGTGACCAGCCGAGACCGATCCGGGGTCAGGAACAGCTGGAAGTAGTACCCGCCTTGCGGCCGGTCATCGACGTAACCCAGGGCGAGGAACACGCCTTCGTAGGCGCCGAGGTCGCGAAGTCCCTCGGCGAACCCGATCGACGGCCGGCCGGCGCGGAACGCGTTCCGTTGCCGCCGGCGGAACACCGATCTGAACTGGCTGGCGGTCGACGCGCCTGGCCACAGCTTGAACGTCGCCCCCGTCACCTGAGCCTCGCGGGCGGACGCGGCGATCTCACCCGGCGCGACGGACAGCAGCTCTGCCAGACGTTCGCGGTCCGAATCCACCCCAGAATCCATCCCTGACCAGCCAAGTCACCCCAAAGAGTGAACATCGCCCAACCCCGATTACAGTACGCGAGCAGTCGGGCGGCGGACGGGGGGAGCTCATGCTGATGACCCACGAAACCTACCTCGCCACCAGGCGGTTCCCGGCGCTGGACGGGGTGCGGGCGATCGCCGCGGTGTTGGTGGTGGTGTTCCACTTCGGGGGCATCGCGTGGGTGCGCGCGAACGGGTGGATCGGCGTGCACGTGTTCTTCGTGTTGTCCGGGTTCCTGATCACGACGCTGGCGTTGCGCGAGGAGGACCGCACCGGCCGCGTGTCGCTGAAGAACTTCTACCTGAGGCGGGCGTTCCGGATCCTGCCGGTGTACTACGTGGTGCTCGGGATCTTTGTCATCGTCACGGCAGGCAGGGGTGAGCTGCGCTCCAGCGGCCTGTTCGGCGCGCTCCCCTGGTTCGCGACGTTCCTCAACGAGTTCCACGTCGTCGGGGTGTTCGGGGTGGCGTGGACGCTCGGCGTCGAGCAGAAGTTCTACCTGCTGTGGCCGCTGCTGGCGTTCGGCATCGCGGGGCTGGGGTTCGCGAAGCGACTGGGGCTCGGCGCAGGACTGGTGGTGCTACTGGTCGCGCTGGTGCCGGTGCTGCCGTACTCCGGCGCGTACGCGTCCATCGTCATCGGCTGCACGGTGGCCATCGTTCTCCACCACCGCAGGGGGTTCGCGGTACTCAAACCCCTCGCGCACCCGGTGGCCGGCGTCGTCGTGGCCGCCATGATCGTGGTGGTGCAAGTGTTCTTCACCGACCTCACCGTCGCCCTGCACGACGACGGTGGCGTCGCCGTCGGCACGGCCTATGCGGTGCTCGTGGCGCTGCTGCTGCCGTCGCTCGTGGCCGGCGGGCCGCTGAGCCGGGTGCTGTCCCTGAAACCACTGCGGTTCATCGGGGAGCGGTCGTACTCGCTGTACCTCATCCAGTCCATCGCCGGCTGGACGCTCGCGGGGCTCGTGCCGCAGCTGGCGCACCCGCGCACGCTCACCGCGGTCGGTGTCACGGCCGTCGCGCTGCTGATGGCCGACCTGCTCTACCGCTGGGTCGAGCTGCCGATGATCGCGCTCGGCCGCAGGGCCACCGCCAAGAACCCTGAACCGGCGCCGGCCAAAGAACCCGTCCCCGCATAAAAATGGGCCGTCCCGGGAACGAATCCCGGGACGGCCCGTGCACCCGCAATGGTCACCGTTCGCTGGTCGGAGCCACCAGCTCGCTCGGCCCGCCGCCAGACTCCCCGGCGACCGCGGCCAGCTCCTCACCCACCGATTCCGAAGTCTTGCCCTTGTCCTTCGTGAGCAGCGACGCGACCGCGCCGATCAGGCAGACCACGATGGCGAAGCCGAACGCCACGGCCAGACCATCCTGGAACGGACCCGAGATCAGGTTCGGGAAGAAGCTGCGCCCGGTCAGGAACGAGGCCTGGTCCGGCGGCAGGCTGCCCAGCTGGCCGCCCAGCAGCTGCTGGATCGGGTTGTAGCCGAGGAAAGCCGCGAAGAGCACGGCCACCGCCGGCAGGTGCGCCACCTGGTCGGCCGGCCCGGCGGGCACGCCGTGGGCGGTGAGGCCCTGGAACATCGCCGCCGGGAGGTTGTCCGACAGGCCCGCGATGATCAGGCTGAAGAAGAAGCCGATCGAAAGCACCATGGCCGCGTTCTGGAACGTGGTCATCATGCCCGCGCCGGAGCCACGGGCGTCGGCCGGCAGGCTGTTCATCACCTCGGCGCGGTTGGGCGAGGAGAACATGCCCATGCCGATGCCGTTGACGAGCAGGATCGCCGCGAACGCCCAGTAGTTGAAGTTCACCGGCAGCAGGATCAGCAGCAGGAAGGTGATCGCGGTGATCACCAGGCCGCTCGACGCGAGCAGCCGGCTGCCGATGCGGTCGGACAGGATGCCGGCCGTCGGCGCGGACACCAGGAAGCCGACGGTCATGGGCAGCATGTAGATACCGGCCCACAGCGGCGTCTGTTCGAAGGTGTAGCCGTGCTGCGGCAGCCAGATGCCCTGCAGCCAGATGATCAGGATGAACTGCAGGCCACCGCGCCCGAGCGACGCCGTGAGGTTCGCGAGGTTGCCCCAGCTGAACGACCGGATCCGGAACAGCGAAAGCCGGAACAGCGGGTTGGCCACCTTGGTCTCGATGACCACGAACGCGATCAGCACCGCGATGCCGCCGATGAGGCACGAGAGCACCATCGGGCTGCCCCAGCCGGTCGGCGACGAGCCGTAGGGCTGGATGCCGTAGGTGATGCCCACCAGCACCGCGATCAGGCCGACCGCGAAGGTGATGTTGCCCCACCAGTCCATTTTCGCGTGCTTGCGCACCCCGGTGTCGTGCAGCTTCACGTACGCCCAGATCGTGCCGACCACGCCGAAGGGCACCGACACCAGGAAGATCAGGTTCCAGTCGACGGGCGCGAGGACGCCACCGACGACCAGGCCGAGGAACGAACCCGCGATCGCCGCGACACCGTTCATGCCCAGCGCGAGACCGCGCTGGTTGGAGGGGAACGCGTCGGTGAGGATGGCCGACGAGTTCGCCATCAGGAACGCGCCGCCGACGCCCTGCACGATGCGCCAGCCGATCAGCCAGAGCGCCGCGGCGTCACCGTCGAACCAGGTGATGGCCAGGAAGATCGACGACACGGTGAACACCGCGAAGCCGAGGTTGTACATCCTGGCGCGGCCGTACATGTCCCCCAGGCGCCCGAAGCTCACCACCAGTACGGCGGTGACCACCAGGAAGCCCATGATCATCCACAGCAGGTAGCTGGTGTTGGCCGGCTCCAGCGGGTTGATCCCGATGCCCTTGAAGATGTCGGGCAGCGCGATGAGCACGATCGACGAGTTGATCGTCGCGATCAGCATGCCCAGTGTCGTGTTGGACAGCGCGATCCACTTGTATCGCGGACCCAGTTCCGCGAGTGAATACGTTCTGCGCTCGGCCACAGCGAAACCTTTCTCTCGTTCCCTTAGCTAGGCTAAGCAAGTTGCTTGCCTGCGGCAACCAACTTCGTAAATCGGTTACGAGAGAACCGTCACAGGTTGATCACTGTCGTTTGAGGACTATTTACGTTCACTCGACCGAGTGAAAAGCGAAAACCTTCCCGGGATTGAGGATCCCGTGCGGGTCCAGCGCGTTTTTCACGGCCTGGTGCATCTGCAGAACCGCCGGTCCGAGCTCGTTTTGCAGCCCCGGCCGCTTGAGCAGGCCCACGCCGTGTTCGCCGGTCACGGTGCCGCCGAGGGCCAGCGCGTCGGCCACGATGTCGTCGAACGCGGCCTGCGCACGCCGCCGCGCGTCCTCGTCGCCGGCCGGTGTGCTGAGCAACGGATGGAGGTTGCCGTCGCCGATGTGCGCGACGTTGGCGATGAGCGTGTTGTGCCGCTTCGCCGCGAGGTCGATGCGCGCGAGCATCTCGGGCACGAGGTGGGTGGGCACGCAGACGTCCTCGGTCAGCAGCGGACCGAGCCGCTCCAGCGCCGGGTACGCCAGCCGCCGAGCGGCGAACAACGCGTCGGCCTCCGCCTGGTCCGACGACTGCGCCGCCCACGTGGCGCCCGCCTTCTCGAAGCACGCGAGCATCACGGCGGCCTCGTGCTCCCCCGCCGCGCCCGGCGCGTCGCTGCGGCCCAACAGCACCACCTCCGCGTCGGCCGACAGGCCCATGTTCTTCCACTCGTCCACGGCGACGAGGCAGTGGCGGTCGACCAGCTCCAGCGCCGAGGGCACCACGCCGGCCGCCCGGATCGCGGCGGCCGCTTCGCCCGCGGCGACGGTCGAGTCGAAGTACCCCGCCACCGTGCTCTCGGGCGCGCGCTGAGCTCGCAGGCGCACGGTGATCTCGGTGATGACGCCGAGCGTGCCCTCGGAGCCGACCATCAGTCCGGCGAGGTCGTAGCCCGCCACACCTTTCGCAGTGCGGCGCCCGAGCCGCACGAGCTCGCCGGTGCCCGTGACGACTTGCAGCCCGAGCACGTAGTCGCGGGTCACGCCGTACTTCACGCAGCACACGCCACCGGCGTTGGTGGCGACGTTGCCGCCGATCGTCGACCACGGGGAGCTCGCCGGGTCGGGCGGGTACCAGAGGCCGTGCTCGGCGCAGGCCGCGCTCAGATCGTCGTTCACCACGCCCGGGCCGACCACGGCGAGGCGCTCGACGGCGTCGATCTCGTGGATCGCCGTCATGCGGTCGGTGACGAGCACGACGCAGCCGGCCACGGCGTTGGCACCGCCGGACAGCCCGGTGCCGGCGCCGCGCGTGACCACGGGTGTGCCGTGCCTGAGGCAGACCTTCACGGCGGCCTGCACGTCTTCGGCCGAGCGCGGCCGCACCACGACCTCGGGCAGCGCCCACGGCGCCCACTCGGCCTCGTCGTGGGCGAAGCCGCGCAGCACGTCGGGGTCGCGCACGAGGACCTCGGGCGGCAGGACGGCTTGCAGGTCTTCGATCAACATGGGCGCTCCCGATCGCGTTGCGGCTTCTCCCGCCAGGTTAGGGCGCCGCGATGTCGAAACGGCGGCCTCTGCTTCGACGTAGGAGTAGAGAGCGACTTCAGGAGGCAGCCATGGGAACCAGCTCACGCGGGATCGCGATGTTGCGGGCCGTCGCAGCCGGGCGCGCGAGGGTGACCTGCAGCGCCGAACCGGACCTGTTCGTCGACGGTCTGCCCTGCTGTGACCAGTTCACCGCCCACGCCCTGGCCCACGAAGGTCTGGTGCGCCCGGCGCGGCTCGGGCTCCTCGGGCAGCAGGTGCCGGCAGAGCTGACGCCGGCGGGCGCGGCCCTGCTGACGACGGTGGCCACGGCGGCATGAGGTAGAGGGGTATAAAACAAAGCAGGGCCCTGCCGGCTCGCCCGAGCGCGAGACGACAGGGCCCTGGCCCGGGGAACGCCTACGTGTTGAGCGAGCCGTAGACGATGATGTTGTCGAGGTAGCTGTGCGCGGCGGCGTCGAACGCCCCGCCGCACGTGATGAGGCGGATCTGCGGGTCGGTGGTGTTGCCGTAGACCGCTTCGGTGGGGAACTCCTTCTTCGCGATCTGGTCGACCTTCGTGACGGTGAAGGTGGCCTTCGACCCGTCCTGGCGCCCGATCACGACCTGGTCGCCTTTCTTCACTTCGTGCAGCCGCCAGAAGATGCCCTTCTGGTGGTTGCCGTCGATGTGCCCGAGCACCACGGCGGGGCCAATCTGGCCCGGCGTCGGGCTGTTGGAGTACCAGCCCGCCTGCAGTGGTTCGGTCACCGGCGGGACCTGGACGGTTTTGTCGGCGTTGAGGCCGAGCGAGACGAGCGAGGAGTGCGCGTCGATGCTCGGCACGTCGAGCGACACCGGCACCGACCGCGCAAGCCCGACCACGGGTGCGGCGCTCGCGGGCGCGGCCGGCTGCTGGGCCGGGGTCGTGTCCGCGCCACAGCCGGACAGGGCGAAGGTGGCGACGAGCGCCAGCAACAGGGCGAAGAGGCCGAACCGGCGTCGGGTCACTGCACGATCACTCACTGAGCGAACACCGTGGCGAGCGAGCCGTCACCGGTCTCCGGCGCACCGGCCGGGATGACGGTGACCTGGCCGGGGCCCTGGGCCGGCGGCTTGGCGGGGGCGGTGGGCTGGGTGGGCGTGCTCGGCGTCGCCGCGACCTTCGCGCAGGTGGAGGAGGCGAGGACGATGTCGCCGCTGCCCAGCGCGCCGGTGGCCTTGCCGCCGAGGAGCTTCACGTGCAAGGCGTTGACGGTGAGGGAGCCGTCGTCGTGCTTGATCTGCTCGTTCACGATCACCTGCGCCACCCCGGGCACACCGATCTTCTGGTTCGGCGCGGTGCCCACGGGCAGCTTGCCGATACGGCCGAGATCCAGGCCCGCGAGCTCGGACGAGGCGGTGATGCCATCGGGCGTCGACGTGCACTCGGAGCTGATCACGCGCGCCTTCGGCGTCGCGCCCGCGAGCGGGGCGAGCACGGGCAGCGTGGCGTCGACGATGGAGGCCTTCGAGGCGACCTTGCCGTCGGTCTTCTTCGCGGAGCTGCTGACCGCCTTCGCCGTGACCAGGCCCTTCAGCGGCACGTCCACCACCGACGCCGACGTGGGGCCGTCCGTGTTCGACGGCGCGATCTTGCCCGTCTCCACGGAGATTCCCTTGTCCCCCAGCACTCCCGCCAGCAGCGAGACCGACGCGGACGCGCCGTAGGCCGACCCGGCGGGCGCGTCGGCAGCGACCGCCGAGGGGGCGGCGGTGGCGAGCAGGGCGAGGGCTGGAGCGGCGACCACGAGGGCCCGTCCGCGCAGCAGGGCAGAACGCATGAATTGTCCTTTCGAACACCAAGAATGGAACCGCCCGCGGATCCCCGAATCCACGCGTGACCCGACGCAACTGTCGATCACCGGCGAGAACGCGACGCTATCAAGGGGGTCCGGAATTGCAAAGCAAGATCCACTGCGCAGCGCGTCGATCGGCCGAGTCAGTGACCATGTTTTCCGCAATTTCACCACTAAAGAGTGATGTAACGCTGTGGTTTTCGCCGGGTTCTCTCACTCTGCGCTAGGGCATTCCGGCACCTACTTGGCGGATTGCTCGCGCCGCCACTCTTCGGGGTGATCCTGGAGGTGGGTGACCGGCTGGTACTCACCGTCATGTGACCACTACGGCAGCCCGTGCGTTTTCCGTAAAACTCCGCGCGGGAAATCGTCGCGTGGAATTGTCCACTATGGAGCGTGGAGTGGCATTCACCTGCTGCCAGTCAGCACGACGTCGTGGTCCGCCGACGTGCCGGCGACCAGAAAGGGGAAGTCGCTCTCGAGGGCGCGGCCGGGAACCTTCAGCAGGTAGTAGTCCGCGCGCAGCCCGGACAACCGGTAGCTGCCGTGCGGGCCGCTGACCGCGGTCCACGTCCGGTCGAGCGTGGCGAGGCTCTGGCTCGCCGCCACGACGGTGACCCCCGCGACCGGCTTCCCGTCTTCGACGACGTGCCCGCTCACCGGCACGACCGGTCCGATGACGTCGGCGGCCGCCCCGCTGAGCATCGCGAACCGGCCGGCGGTGACCACGCACGTGGTCTCCAGCCCGCCGCGCCGCACTCCGTCGTCGGTGACCCGCCCGGTCAGCGCCACGGTCACGGTCTGCTTCGCGAGGAGCGTCCCGGAGAAGCCGCCCTGCAGCGGCTGGTTGGTCTGGATCCCGTTGAGCGCCATGCGATCCGCGGGATCAGCCGACGCGCACGTCACGTGGCGCCGTCGACCTGCCGGCCGGTGTCGTTCGTGAGCGTCGCCCGTACCGGCGCGCCCGGCTCGTGCGTCATGCGGTCCAGGCTCAGCGCCGGGTCGAGCTTCACCGCCGCGGCCGCGTCCTCGTCGAGCGGCGCCGCGACCGCGCCCACTGCGAGCACGGCCGCGGGCAGCGCGAACCACAGGGACGTCCGCATGACACCCCCAGAGAGTCAATCACCCGAGAATACCGGGGATCGCGTCGCCGGAGCGCGCCTTTCGCCGCTCAGACTCCCGCGCCGCCGTCGACGCGGAGGATGGTGCCCGTCACGTAGGAGGCGCGGTCGCTCAGGAGCCAGGCCGCGGCTTCCGCGATCTCGGCCGGCTCGGCGCCGCGGCGCAGGGGGGTCGCCGAGACGAGGCGGTCCTGCAGGCCCGGCGATTCCGCTTCCCACGCGCGGATCATCTCGGTCAGCGTGTTGCCCGGGGTGATGGCGTTGACGCGGATGCCTTCCGGGCCGTAGGTGACGGCGGCGGACTCGGTGAGGCTGTTGACGGCTCGCTTCATGGCGCCGTACGCGGGCAGTTCGGGGTTGCCCCGCAGGCTGCCGACCGACGACGTGTTCACGATGGCGCCGGTACCCGCCGTCGCGCGGATGGCGGCGACCTCCGCGGCCATGGCGAGCCAGACGCCCTTGAGGTTCACGGCGAAGACGTGGTCGAACTCGGCCTCGGACAGGCCGTCCATCGGGCCGGGTCGCTGGATCGTGGCGCCGTTGTTGAAAGCGATGTCGAGGCGGCCGTAGAGCTCGGCCGCGCGGTCGACGGCGGCTCGCACACTGGCGGCGTCGGCGAGGTCGCAGTGCACGTAGTCGGCGGTGCCGCCGGCGGCGCGGATCTCTTCGGTCACGGTCTTGAGCTGGGTTTCCGTGCGGGCCGCCAGCAGCACGCGGGCGCCTTCCCGGGCGAACAGGCGCGCGGCGGCGGCACCGATGCCCCGGCCCGCGCCGGAGACGAAAGCGACCTTGCCAGTCAGCAGACCGGGCGTTTCGTGAAGTTCCATAAGCCCAGGCTGCGACGCCGCGGCAGGCTTATTCAGGCATCGTCAGTACCTGGCTGAGCGCTGTGAGACGCGGATACTGGAGACGTGGACAGGCGAGAACTGGCCGGCTTCCTGCGCAGCCGGCGCGAGCGGATCACCCCGGCCGACGTCGGGCTGCCCGCGGGACCGCGCCGCCGCACGCCGGGGCTGCGCCGCGAGGAGGTGGCGCAGCTGGCGTTCATCTCGACCGAGTACTACACGCGCCTCGAGCAGGCGCGCGGCCCGCACCCGTCGCGCGAGGTGCTCGGCGGGCTCACGCGCGCGTTGCGCCTGAGCGACGCCGAGCGCGAGCACCTGCACCACCTCGCCGGTGAACCCGCGACGCCGCTGCCCGGGCCGTCGCGCGTCGTGCGCCAGAGCATCCTCGACCTGCTGGACCGGCTGCCGCAGGCCGCCGCGATGGTGATGTCGGCGACGTACGAGGTGATCGCCTGGAACGACCTCGCCGCCGCCCTGATGGAGGACTTCTCCGCGCTGCCCCGGCGCGACCGCAACTTGGTGCGCCGCGTGTTCCTGCGTTCCGACGACCAGCGCCTCTACGGCGTGTCCGACGCCGACGGGTTCGCCCGTTACGCCGCCCGCAACCTGCCTGTGCAAGACGTTCCGGCACCCGGTGGTCGGTCCCCTCACGGTCAACTGCGACGTGCTCGACCTGACCGACCGCGACCAGCAGGTGGTGATCTACACGGCCGTGCCGGGCTCGCCTTCGGAGGAGGCGTTGCGGCTGTTGTCGGTGATCGGCACGCAACGCATGGACGTCGACAGCTGAGGCCCAGGACCCCGGCGGCCCAGAACACCGCGACGGGGTTCACCGGCAGCCGGTGGTGCCGTTCACCCGGGGCGGTGCTGCTACCAGCAGGAAGCTGTGGCGTCCCAGCTCTGTGCACGTAGCCGCGAGGTCCTCGACGTTGGCGGCGTCGATCAGTGGCACGCCCAGACGCGTGAGGGCCACGACGTGCAGCGGGAAAGGCACGGCGGGATCGAGCGCCGGGAACGCGTCGCCGAGGTCCCCCGCGTACACCGAAACTCCGCGCTGATGCATCCAGCGCACGGCGTCGATACTCAGACCCGGCGACGACCGCGCCGGATCCGGCGTGAACTCCCAGCCGCACCGCACGACGAGCGCGTCGCCGGACAGCTTCGGCGAACCCTGGGACGCCGCGCAGACGATCCTGTTCGTCGGCACCGACCCGCCCGAGTTGCGCACACACTGCCTACGGGCGTCGGCAACCCCGGCCGACGGTGACCACGGTTTCGCCGGGCTCAACGAGGGCGTGCCGATCTGGCTGTGCGACACACCAAGGCAATCGTGGGAAACATTGTGGCCGCAGCTGCGCCCCTCGTGACCCGGGTGACGCTTTCAGTTCGTGGCGACCCAGGGCGCCAGCAGCACCTCAAGATCCGCATCCGACAACGCACGCCGGCTTTCGCCGAAGCCCTGCCAACGGGCCGCGTCGCGGGCGGCGTGGAAGTCCACGGAGTACGCGCGCATCAGCACGTACATGAAACTCTCCGAATCGAACCGCTCACCGAGCAACGAGCGGGCCGCACGAGCAACCGCCACCCCGCCGGTAATATCGCGCAGCTTCAGCTCTTCCGCCGCCGGGTCAAGGAGGCAGGGCGTTGAAATCACAGGAACTTTCCCATCACTGAAACGAAAACTCAGCCTTCGGCAGCCAACTGGCCACACGCGGCCGCAATGTCCTGACCACGGGTGTCACGCACCGTGCAGGCTACGCCCCCCGCGTTGACCAGCCGCACGAACTCCCGCTCCACCGGCTTCGGCGACGCATCCCACTTCGAACCCGGCGTCGGGTTCAACGGGATCACGTTCACGTGCACCAACTGACCCAGGTGCTTGCGCAGCCGCTTAGCCAGCAACTCCGCCCGCCACGGCTGATCATTGATATCCCGGATCAACGCGTACTCGATCGACACCCGACGACCCGACGTATCCGCGTAATACCGCGCAGCAGACAACACCTCGTCCACCGACCACCGGTTGTTCACCGGCACCAACGTGTCCCGCAGCTCATCATCCGGAGTATGCAAGGAAACCGCGAGACGCACCTGCATCTTCTCATCCGCCAGCTTCCGGATCGCCGGCGCCAAACCCACCGTCGACACCGTCACCGAACGCTGCCCAATCCCCAAACCCTCAGGAGAAGGCTCCGTAATACGCCGCACCGCCGCCACTACACGCTTGTAGTTCGCGAGCGGCTCGCCCATGCCCATGAAGACGATGTTCGACAAGCGGCCGGGACCGCCGGGCATGTCGCCGTCGCGCATGACGGCGGCGGCGGAGCGGACCTGGTCGACGATCTCGGCCGTCGACAGGTTGCGGTCGAGGCCGCCCTGGCCGGTGGCGCAGAAGGGGCACGCCATGCCGCAGCCGGCCTGGCTGGAGATGCACAGCGTCGCGCGGTCGGGGTAGCGCATGAGCACGCTCTCGATCAGCGTGCCGTCGTGGGCGCGCCACAAGGTCTTGCGCGTGGCACCGCCGTCGGCCGAGAGCGCGCGCACCTCGGTGAACAGCGTCGGCATGAGGTCAGCGACGAGCCGCTCCCGCGAGGCCGTGGGGATGTCCGTCATGGCGGCCGGGTCGACGGTCAGGCGCGAGAAGTAGTGGTTCGACAGCTGCTTCGCGCGGAAGGCCTTCTCCCCCAGCTCCACCACGGCCTCGGCCCGCTCGGCGGAGGTGAGGTCGGCGAGGTGGCGCGGCGGCAGGCCGCGCTTGGGCGCGTCGAAAACAAGGGGGAGGGCAGTCATAACCGATCCAGTATTCCACGTCCATCGGACACGCCGTCAGCGTGCCCCCGGCCGTGTGCTGCCGGTCACCACCCGGACGGGTCCGCTCATGGGCCGCGCCAACGCGCAGACCGTCGAGGTGCGGCTCGGGCTGACCGGCGTCGCGTTCCGGCTGGTCACGTTCCTCCCGGACCGGTCGACGGGGCGCCGGCCGGCGCGCTGCGGCTGCGCCAGCTCGAGGACCTGGTGGCGCTGCGGGTAGAGGCGTCGCGCCGCCGCGACGCGGTGACGTCCTGCGAAGGCCAGGGCTACGCGACGTTCCCGGTGGTCGAGGACCGGCCGCGGGGCGAGGCGACCGCGCTCGGCCGCGCGATCGCCGGGCAGACGACGCGCAGGCTGCGCGTGGAGCTGCGGGCTGCCGTCAGCGGCGAGATCACGTCCGCCGACCGGCTGGTCGAGGCCCGCCGCGACGTCGACCGGCTGCTCACCCTGCCGTTGCTCGACGAGTCCCGCCGGGTCGTCGCGTTCGAGGACTCGATCGCGGACGCCGTGCTGTCCGATTCGAAGCGGGCGGGGGCCTCACCGCCGCGGCCCGCACGTTGTACGTGCATCGCAACACGTTGAAGTACCGGCTGACCCGGATCCGGGACGTGTTCGGGGTCGACGTCGAGATTCCCACTCAGCGCCTTGTCGCGGAGCTGCAGGTGGCGGTGTTCACCGGCCACCCGGAGTTGCAACGAAGGCTGGACGCCACCGCGCCAGAACAGGAGTGAGCACCGTCCTCCGGCGGACCCGCGCCGGAGGACGGCCGCGGCTCACGCCGTCAGAGCTTCGAACCGCAGCAGGGTCTCGTCGCGGCCCAGCGCCTGCGTGATCGAGTGCAGGTCCGGGCTGCGGGTGGAGCCGGTGATCGCGATGCGGATGATCTGCGAGGCCTCGCGGATCGAGCCCGGGTACGCGTCGGGGTCCTTCTTGAGTTCCTTGGCGTTCTTGGCGAAACCGTGCTTCGCCGCGACGTCGCGGATCTGCTGGAACCACTCCTGGCCGTCGTCGAGCTGCTGGTAGTTCGCGACGAAGTCCGCCGCCACCGCGCGCACGACGTCCGGTGCCACGCCCAGTGCGGCGATGCGCTCGTCGTCCGGGCCGGTTACGGGTGCGTGCAGCTGCGGGAAGAAGAACCCGTAGACCGCGCGGAACTCGCTCCACTTCTTGAGGTCCTTGCGCGGGTTCTCGGCGCCCTCGCGCTCGACGGCCAGCGCGCGCAGGGCCAGCTCCTCCGACGACTCGAGCACCGACAGCAGCTCCGGGTCGAAGCGCTGCGCCCACGTGCGCACGGCGGCGAGGATCCCCGCGCCGGACATCGTGGCGATGTGGTCGGCGGAGATGTCGTCGAGCTTCACCAGGTCCACGAGCGGTCCCGCGACGCCCATCTCGTCGAGGTTGACGGGCTCGTCCAGCGCCTGGGCCAGCGGCAGCTCGGCGAGGCGGCCGTTGGCGAGCCCGCGCAGGTAGTACAGGACGGCCTCGACCGGGTAGCCGGCCTCGATGTAGAAGTCGACCGACGCCTCGGGGTCCTTGCGCTTGGACAGCTTGCGCTTGCTGCCGCCCTCCTGCTTCATCAGCGGGGCGATGTGCGCATAGGTGATCGGCTCGAAGCCGAGCGCGTCGAACAGCTGCTGGTGCACCGGCACGGACGAGATCCACTCGTCGCCGCGGATGACGAGGTTCACGCGCATGAGGTGATCGTCCACGGCGTGCGCGAAGTGGTAGGTCGGCAGCCGGGGGCTCTGGTCGGAGCTCTTGAGGATCACCACGTCGTTGCGGTTGGCCTCGGCTTCGATCGTGCCGCGGATGGCGTCGGTGAAGCGCACGCGCGCGCCGGTGTCGTCGGGCGCGCGGAACCGCACGACCCACGGCTCGCCAGCGTCGAGCTTCGCCTGCACGTCCTCGGCCGAAGCGTCGCGCCAGATCGCCCAGGAGCCGTAGTAGCCGGTGGGCAGCTTCGTGGCCTGCTGGCGCGCGGTGATCGACGCAAGCTCGTCCTTCGTCGCGAAGTCGATGTACGCGCGGCCTTCGCGCAGCAGCTGCCGCACGAAGGTCAGGTAGATCTGCTCGCGGCCCGACTGCTGGTACGGGCCGTAGTCTCCGCCGCGCAGGGTGTCTTCGTCGGCCTGCAGACCGAAGTAAATGAAGCCGCGCTCGAACTGCTCCAACGCGCCCTCGACCTCGCGCGACTGGTCGGTGTCCTCGACGCGCACCAGGTAGCGGCCGCCGGAGCGGCGGGCGACGTCCTGGTCGATCGTGGCCACGTAGATGCCGCCGATGTGCACGAACCCCGTGGGGGACGGGCCGAACCGGGTCACCTTCGCGCCGTCGGGCAGCTGCCGCGCCGGGTAGCGCTGCTCCCAGTGCTCCGGCTCGGGCAGGTCCGCGGGGAACAAGGCGTCGATGACCACTCGGTCCAGCATGGGGGGTCGGGTCTCCCAGGTCGGTTCAGCGCTTCTTCTTACTCCTTCGAGTATCTCCGACCACCGCAAACGCGCCTCGCGCAGGTCCCCGACAGTCGCTAGGTTGCATCGCGACCGTTTCCGATATATCGTGAACCAGTCGCAACCGATCAGCGAGATCGCGCCGGCGTCTCGCAACCCACCAGCGAGATCGCGCCGGCGGGGGGGGGCACCCGCGGGGGGTGGGCGCCCGCCCCGACCGCCCGCGCGGGGCGGCGAGCC